>JBIQMQ010000019.1:11064-22109 GCA_044463185.1 Nakamurella lactea
GTCGCGGTGACCGCAGGCCTGGACATCGTCATCGGCGGCGTCACGTTCACCGGGTCACTGATCGCGGCCGGCAAGCTGCAGGGCCTCGTCTCCGGCGCGCCGGTGAAGATCCCGGCGGGCAAACTGGTCAACGCGGTGCTGGCGGCGGCATTCGTGGCCGGCATCGTGTGGCTGGTGGCCGACCCGGCGTCGGTGGGTGCGCTGGTGCTGACCAGTGCGGCCGCGTTGATCTTCGGTGTGACGATGGTGCTGCCGATCGGCGGCGCCGACATGCCGGTCGTGATCTCGCTGCTCAACGCGTTCACCGGCCTGGCGGTCGGTATGGCCGGGTTCGTGCTGGACTCGACGGTGCTGATCATCGCCGGTGCGCTGGTCGGCGCGGCCGGCACGATCCTGACGCTGCTGATGGCCGACGCGATGAACCGGTCGATTCTGTCGATCATCGTGGGCGGCTTCGGCAGCGGCGACTCGACCGGCGCCGCCGGTCCCGGCGGGGACGCCTCGGTGCGTCAGGTGTCCGCGGACGACGTGGCGATCCAGCTGGCCTACGCCCAGCGGGTGACGGTGGTGCCGGGCTACGGCCTGGCCGCCGCGCAGGCGCAGCACGAGCTGGCGGAGCTGGGCAAGCTTCTCGGCGAGCACGGGGTCGACGTGAACTATGCGATCCACCCGGTCGCCGGCCGCATGCCCGGACACATGAACGTGCTGCTCGCCGAGGCGAACGTGCCCTATCCGCAGCTCAAGGAGATGGACGAGGCGAACCCGATGTTCGCCCAGACCGACGTGGCGCTGGTGGTCGGCGCGAACGATGTCACCAACCCGGCGGCGCGGAAGCCCGGCAACCCGGTGTCCGGCATGCCGATCCTGGACGTGGACCACGCGAAGTCGGTGGTGGTGGTCAAGCGCTCGATGGGCAAGGGCTACGCCGGACTGGACAACGAGCTGTACACGGACCCGAAGACGGGGATGTTCTTCTCCGACGCCAAGTCCGGCCTGGCCGAGATCTCCGCCGCGGTCAAGACCCTCGTCGCGTAGGCCGGTCCGTCGGCACAGCTGCGGTGCCGTCGGCACAGCTGCGGTGCGCCGGCCTCCGGGGAACGCCGCCCCGAGGGCCTACCTCCTCCGGCGCGCCTCCGCCGGGCGCCGTGTTACCCAGGCCGGCATATGCGCCGGTCTGGCTAACACACGGCTGGAGGAACACGCCGGGTGGAGGTGAGCCGGCCCCGTAGGGTGAGCACGTGTCGCCGAACGCCTCCCCGAAATCCCGCGTCGCGGTGGTTGGCGCCGTGCTGGAACGGGGCGGGCTGATCCTGGCTGCCCGCCGCGGGGCCGGTATGACGCAGCCCGGGCTGTGGGAGTTCCCGGGCGGCAAGGTGGAGCCGGGCGAAACGCCCACCGAGGCGCTCCGCAGAGAGGTCGCCGAGGAACTCGGTTGCACGGTGGAGGTGGGCGCGCACGTGGCTCGCTGCGAGCATGAGAGTGCCTCGCGCGTAGTCGTTCTCAATACATACCGATGCACAGTGGTGGCCGGGGAGCCGCGCGCCATCGAGCATGACGAGATACGGTGGGTGGCGCCCGAGCGGCTGGCCGACCTTTCCTGGTCGCCGGCCGATCTGGCTACCGTCCGGTGCATTCAGCAAACTGACCTTTGAAGCGTTGATCTGGGTGTGGGGTCCGCATAGGGTCTGACGCATGGACGCAGGCGAAATGCACGACGGTACGCCGACGGCTGGCCCACAAAACCCTTACTCCGCAGCGCTCGCGTGGCTGGCCGGGGTCCTGCTCGTCGCTGCGCTTGCACTCATTGTGAGTGCGAGACCCACACGTGGCTCGGAATTCTGGGACTTGCATCTGCTCGACATCGGGCTTGCCGCAGCGGGTCTGGCATTACTCGTCGGAGCTCTTCGGCTCGCAGTCGCCGCAATCGGCCGCCGCCTCCACCAGCCCGAGTAACCGGATCGTTCCTGCCACCGCGAGCGCTCTGATCCGAAGGTATCAGCGGACGGACGGGCGGTCCGGTCTACGCCAGGCGCATGGTGGTCAGGCACGTGGCGGCGTCGTTCGCCGAGGTGGACACGGCGGCCTGGGCCTGTCGTCCCTGATGGCTGACGGTCACCTCGGCGGTGATGCCCCGGGGCAGCCACAGTCCGACGAAGCCGTTGTCGAACGCGGTGCGCGGCCCGCTGAGGACAACCTCGCCGGTCGCGGCGTCGCGGACCGTCACGTCGAATTCCGCCCCGGAGAGTTCGCCGCGGCAGGTGGTGAGGCTGTGGAAGTGACATTCGTGGGTGCCCTGCACGTACGGCGCGATGGACAGATAGAACCGGTCGGCCGGCAGCGGCAGGCTCGCCTTCCGCCCGTCCGGGCCCGTCAACTGCAGCTCACCGGGGCGCACCGATGCCATCATGCCGGCCGGGCGCTTCTCGACGGGTGTCGCATCGAGTTGGTCGATGAGGGTCGCGGCGTCGGTGGCCGGATAGCCGAATTCTTTCAGGATCCCTTCCACTGCCGAATCTGCGTGGCCATCCGCAGGTGACGACACTCCGGCGGATCGCGAGTTGGACGCCGCTGCGCCCTCCGGGGACCGCGGTGCGGCATTCGTCTGGGCCCCGCACGCCGATGTCCCGATCAAGATGACGGCGATCACGGCTGCGCGTGCGAACATGTGCATCTCCTCGTCGGACGCCGGCACGCGTCCTGCTGGTCAGTACCGGTGTTCGCGACGCTAGCGGCGATTGCCCCTGCCTCCCAGGGACTTTTGGCCCGGTGAGACGCGTTTCACCACGAGGCGATCCAGTCCAGCGGACCGAATGGGCGGCTGCGCGGCAGCAACCGAATGGCGCGATCAGCGGCGGCGATCGGGGCGCCGACGTCACGCGACCGCTGCGGCGAACGCCTCGAAGAGGTCGCCGGGAAGCGGCGTTTCGAGCCGCCACGTCACTGCCATGGGACGCTCTCCCTCATGCGCAACGTACTGGGCGGGCCCAAGGAAGTAGAAGGCCCGGTCATCCTGTCGGACCCGTGCGAAGAGCAGGATCGAGTGGCCCATCCGCGCATGGGTGCGATAGCGCAGCCCGGTGGGTGAATCGGCCCGCGTGGTGGACTGACTCTCCCAGTGGATCAGCTCCCGGCTGATGGCGTAGTCGCGATATCGCGTCGTCGGCGAAAATGCGCCGTTGGTCTTGTCCAGCGTGAACGCGAGCACATCGGTCCGCGCCGCCTGCGCGTGGTACACACCTTCCCGCCACGGCGGTGGGGACACTCCGTCGCCCTCACCGAGCGCGGCCAGAATCTCGCCGCGCGTGTATCGAGCGTGGACCTGCAGCGGTACGTCCTCGAGGTCGGCCGGGCGGTGTACGTGATCGATGCGCTCTCTGAGCACAGGCACCAGTTGCCTCAGCTCTACAAGAACCTGCGGATGCTGCCAGACGATGTCGATAGCGCCCTGCACTGACGTTCCGACGGGTGCGTACTGCGCCACCAGCCCCGTTGCCCACATCCGAAGGACGCGCTGCCGTTCGACACCGAGTGTGGGCACGACCGGCGGACTCGATGTGGCGAAGAGGTTCTCCAACGCGCGGAGCCGTACCTCGTCGTCCACATGGAGCAAGCGGCCGATCGCTCGGCGGAGCTCTTTTTCCATAGGACCGGCTGGTGCCACGTCGATCCCTGCCGATTCGCAGAGGTCCGACCAGCAAGCACCATTGCGATACAGATCGTCGAGCTCCAGCCCGGTCTCGTCGAGAAGCCGTGCGATCGAGACTTCACCACCTGAGCGATCCAACTCGCGGATCTCACGGACTACGGCAGCTTTCGTGGACGGAATCGCCTCACGGATACTGCGCAGCACCGCGTCGCGCGCCACCCGGTCAAGCTCCATGTGCGCCCCGGCCGGAAGGAACGGGAAGTCCTGCTGCACGGACCGTTCCAGGTCTCGCCGACTGCCACCCAGGAGGGCGCGATACTTCCGGTCGAAGCGAAACTCCCGCCGGTGGTTGCCGATGAAGTCCAGCACCGTGCAGATCGCTTTTCCCGGGCTCCGGCGCAGGCCACGACCGAGCTGTTGCAGGAAGAGCGTGGGGCTTTCCGTTGGCCGAAGCATCAACAGTGCGTCGACATCGGGGACATCTACGCCCTCGTTGTAGAGATCCACTGTGAAAACAATGCGAATCTTGCCATCCCGCAGGGCCCGCAGCGCATCCGAGCGATCCTTTGCACTGGTTTCGCCGGTGACGGCGATAGCGGGAATTCCGTGCGTCGAAAGATGCCTCGCCATGAAGCTGGCGTGGTCAACGCTCACACAGAACCCGATTGCACGGAGCGCTGCGACGTCTCCGATCTTGTCCACGATCTGCTTGATGACGAGATTTGCCCGGGCCTCGTGGCCCGTATACAGATTGCTGAGCTCGGTGGGGTCGTAGCCCATTCCGCGTTTCCACGTCAGCCCCGAAAGATCCACGCCGTCGTGGATCCCGTAGTACGCGAAAGGAGTCAAGTATTGCTGGTCGATGGCGTCCCATAATCTCAGCTCGGCAGCGATCTCACCGCCGAACCAACTCAGAACGTCGAGGCCGTCGCTCCGCTCCGGAGTCGCCGTGAGACCCAGCAGTTCGCGCGGACACAGGCGGTTCAACAGCGCCGCGTAGGAGGGCGCGGCGGCATGATGGAATTCGTCGATAACTACGACATCGAAGTGGTCGGGCGACATGGACTCGATGCCCGCGGCGTTCAGACTCTGGATGGATGCGAAGACGTGCGAGAAGTGCGCGGGTCGATTGCCGCCCACCCACTTCTCGCCGAAGGCGCCGTCCCGCAGTACATGTCGGAAAGTGGCCATGCTTTGGTCGAGAATCTCCTCGCGGTGCGCGACGAACAGCAGTCGCGCGCGGGGCAGGCTTCCGCGCAAACGGCCGTAGTCCACAGCGGCCATGACGGTCTTTCCCGTTCCCGTCGCCGACGCGAGCAAGTTGGCGTGCCGGCCTCGAAGCCGCGCCACCTTGATCTGTTCCAGGAGTCGTTCCTGGAATGGGCGCAGCGTCACCTCCAGCGGGCTCAGTAGCGTCGGCGTTTCATCACTCGCGGCTGCGGTGCGCTCCCGGAACTCCCGCCCGTCGAATGGGACGAAATCGCCTCCCTCCCAATAACTGTCGAAAACGGCTGCTATCTTCTCGATGATGGTTCGGTTGCGTGCTTGCGAAACCCGAACATTCCATTCCAGCCCCGTCACTTGAGCGGAGTGGGTCAGGTTCGAGCTGCCGATATAAGCGGTGCTGAATCCCGAAGCGCGGTGGAACAGCCATGACTTTGCGTGCAGCCGAGTCGATGTCACGTCGTACGAGACGCGCACCTCCGCACCGATCCGCTGAAGGAGATCGAGCGCGGCGGCTTGCGTCGAGCCGGTGTAGCTGGTGGTCAGAATGCGCAGCGAACGGCCACGATCGCAGTGAGCCGCCAGGTCGTCGGCGATCGGCCGGATGCCGCTCATGCGGATGAAGGCCATGACAACGTCGATGCGGTCCGCGGACTCGATCTCCGCCTTGATCTGCGAGCCGACCCCCGGCTCGCCGGGCGCGTTGGTGAGCAGCGCCGTGTCGAGCAACGGGATCAGTGGCTGCCGGTCCCGCCTCGGCACCCCATCCGGTCCGGGTCGACCAACGGCACGCAACACACGCCCGGGAGTGGCCGGTCTTCGCGGATCCGCTCTGGGCAGCCGCGGCTGCGACGAGAGCCGATCGATGAGTGAAGCGAGCACCGAGATTCCGACATCGACGCGATCCCGTTCCGGGACCGTATCAAGCGCCCGTTCAACCTCGCGGGACAGGAACAGCGCGATGCGATCAGCAGCGTCCGCGCTCCGCAACGGGTCGACGTCGACCCCCGAGCGGCCGGAGAGACGCGCAAGGCGCTCGGATAACGCGGCGTCGATCAGGGTTTCGTACAGGCCTTCGGGAAGATCCTCCACCGGCTCATCGTGCCATCGAGGGGCGGCTGCCACGCATTCGGCGGGCGCCCAATCCGCCAAACGCGTACGAGTTTCGAGGATGCGTACCGGATCTCGTTCGCGTCTGCGAAACTCGTACGCGTTTGCGGGGACGGCCCAGAGTGGGCTGGCCCAAGGCTCCCAGAGCGTCTGCGGGGAGCGCGCGCTACCGCCTCCGGGCGATCCGCGCGCCGATCAGCACGCCGATCAGGGCCGCGGCGGCGCCGACCAACACGGCCCCCAGCGTGTCGAGACCGCCGAACGGCCCACCGGCGGCGGCGCCACCGGCCGGGGCGAGCGTCGCACCGAACGCTGGGGCACCGGCAGGCGCCCCAGCACCAGTCCCGACACCCCCCGCAGCGCCCGCAGAAGCACCCGCGGGAGCACCCACCCCACCGGGCACCCCAGCGCCCGCGGCCTCGTGGCCTCCGGTGTGCGGGACGGCAGCGGCCACGGCCGCGGCGCCGACCGGCTTCTTCCCGGTCAGCACGTCGTTGATCGCGGCGAAAAACAGCCCCGCGGTCTTCTTCGCCACCGAGGTGAGCACCCGCTGGCCCACACCTCCCGCGGCGCCGCCCACCGTGGCGACGGCGTCATAGGCGAGCAGGGTCGTGCCGTCGCCCTGATCCGTCAGCGTGACGCCGACCGTCGTGTCGATGGTGCCGGGACCACCGGATCCGGCCGCGCGCATCGTCAGCTGCGTCGGCTCCGTCATGTCGTAGAGGCTGACCTCGCCGGCGTACGTGCCGCGGATCGCCGCCACACCCATCGACACCGTGAGCCCGAAGTGGTTCTCGCCCAACGGTTTCAGCTCCTGGCAGCCGGGGATCACGCCCGCCAGCACGGCAGGATCGGTGATCGCCGCCCACACCTTGCCCGGTGTGGCGTGCAGAACCGAGGTGCCTTGGATCTTCATCAATCTCCCCTTCGAGATGGGTGCTCGTTGTTCGGGTGCTCAGCGTCGCTGGCGATGCCGCAGGGCCTATGACGCCGCAGCGGTGCGCTTCGCGGTCCGGGTGGCCTTCGCCGTCCCGCCCTTCGCGTGGGCGGCAGCGGCAGCGAAGCGCTCGACCTTCGGCAGCTCCCCGGCGTCGAACCGCTTCTTCAAGTAGTAGAGGTCGTTCGGAGACAGCGGCATCGAATCGACCGGGAAGCCGACCGCGTCCTCCACCGCCGACGCGATCAGCGCGGACACCGGGATCACCCCGGCCTCGCCGGCGCCCTTCACCCCGATCGGGTTGAGCGGCGACGGTGTTTCCTGGTGCCCCAACTCCAGGGCATGGAGTTCCTTCTGCGGAATCTCCGTCACGTAGGGGATCAGGAAGTCCATGAACGAGGCGTTCTGCAGCTGGCCGTCCTCGTCGTAGACCATCTTCTCGTAGAGCGCGCCGCCGATGCCCTGGGCAACGCCGCCATGCACCTGACCGGCAACGATCATCGGGTTGATGAGACGGCCGCAATCGTGCACCACGAAGTACTTGTCGATGTGGATGTCGAACGTCTCGGGGTCGATCTCCACCACGGCGCCGTGCATGCCCGAGGCGAACGTGGAGCGCGGCGGCGAGTAGTAGTCCTTCCCCTCCAGGCCCGGCTCGTCGTCGTCCGCCACCGGCGGCTTGTCGAAGTCCGCGGTCCCGGTGAACTGGGTGGCAGCCTGCGCGGACTTGTCGAACGCGTAGCGCAGCGGGTTGGACAGCACGGCGACGGTGCCCAGGTCGATCTTGGTGTCCGGGGCGCCCTTCATCTGCACCACGCCGTCGATGATGTCCAGGTCGTCCTCGTTGCACTCCAGCGCGTTGGCCGCGACCTTGAGCGCCTTGGCCCGCGCCGCCCGCGCCGCCAGTGCGACGGCGGAGCCGGACATCACGGCCGTCCGCGAGGCGAACGTGCCCACCGCGTAGCCGAACCGTCGGGTGTCGCCGGTGACGACCCGGATCTTCTCGAACTGCACGCCCAGTTCGTCGGCAACGATCTGCGCCAGCATGGTCTGGTGTCCCTGGCCCTGCGAGGTGAGACCCGTTGCCACGTCGACGGTTCCGTCGGTCTGGATGTGCACGTGGCCGCCCTCGTACGGGCCGACTCCGGTGCCCTCCACGTAACAGGCGAGGCCCACGCCCAGCAACTTGCCGCGCGAGGCGGCCTCCGCCCGACGCTCGGCCATGTCGTCCCAGCCGATCATGTCCTTGAGCATGGTGAGCTGGTCCGGGTAGTTGCCCGAGTCGTAGATCAGCGGGCGGCCGTCCTGGAAGATCATGCCCTGGTCGAACGGGAACTCGTCCGGCTGGATGAAGTTCGCCGCCCGAACCTCCGCCCGGTCCTTGCCCAGCGCGTGCGCGATCTTGTCCATGGTGCGTTCCATGACGAACACGCCCTGCGGACGTCCCGCGCCGCGATACGGCGTGACCTGCACCGTGTTGGTGTACATGGAGTAGAAGTCGACCCGGTAGGCGCCCGGCTTGTACGGGCCGAGCAGCTGGGTGGACGTGATGATCGGCACGATGATCCCGTACGGCGTGAACGCCCCGTGATCGTGGTAGAACAGCACGTCCAGCGCGGTGATGCGGCCGTCGTCGTCGAAGCCCACCTTCACGTGGTGGTCCTGACCGCGCTCGTGCGCGGACGAGATGAAGTGTTCGCGCCGGTCTTCGGCCCACTTCACTGGTTGGCCCAGCCGGATCGCGGCCAGCGGCACCATCAGCTCCTCCGGCCAGGGGTGCGCGATCTTCACGCCGAACCCCCCGCCGACGTCCGGTGCGATGACTTCCACCTTCAGCAAAGGGATCTCGAGCTTCGCGGAGATCGCGGCACGCACCGAGGTGGACGCCTGCGTGGACGAGTAGACACGCAGCGAGCCGTCGTCGGCGTCCCACTTGGCGTAGACGCCCTTGCCTTCCAGCGGGGTGGACGCCGAACGCTCCACGTGCAGGTCGAATTCCAAGGTGTGCGTCGCCTTGGCGAACCCGGCGTCCAGGTCGCCCACCGTCTGCAGCAGATGGGCGCCGACGTTGTCCGCGACGTCGTCGTGCACCTGACGCTCGGCCGCCCGCGCAACGTCGAGACTCGCGACGGCGGGCAGGGTCTCGTAGTCGACGCGGATCTTCCCGGCGGCGTCCTCGGCGAGGTAGCGGTTGTCCGCCACCACCATCGCCACGGCCTGGCCGACGTGGTACACGCGGTCCTTGGCGAGCGCGTACGGGGTGCGCGGCGCGGTGAGCGCCGGGTGCGGGATGAGCACCGGCAGCGGCTCGGCCATCGGGCCGTCGAGATCCTCGTACAGGTAGATCGCGCGCACGCCCTCCACGTCCAGCGCGGCGTCGATGTCGATCGACCTGATCCGTGCGTTGGCATGCGGGGAGCGCAGGAATGCCGCCTCCAGCACCGCCTGGCCGGCGCCGATGTCGTCCACGTAGCGGCCGTTGCCCATGGTCAGCCGCACGTCCTCGGTGCGGCGTACCGGCTCGCCGAAGTAGCGCTGCGCCATCAGTTCTCGCCGTCCTTGGCCGTCGTGGTGGTGCCGTCGTGCATGACGCCGTCCTCGGTGAAGCCCTCGTCGGGCAGCGGGGCGTCCGGGTTCTCCATCAGCTCGGCGGCGCGCAGCACGGCCTCGACGATGTTCTGATATCCCGTGCAGCGACACAGGTTTCCCGAGATCATCTCGACGGCCTGCTCGGCCGTCGGGTGCGGGTTGTCCTGGAGCCCGGCCGTGATCGTGGTCAGCATGCCGGGGGTGCAGAACCCGCACTGCAGGGCGTGACAGTCGCGGAACGCCTGCTGCACCGGTGACGGCTGCAGGGTGCCGTCGGGCTGCAGCGAGCCCAGCCCCTCGATGGTGGTGACCTCGTGGCCGTCCGCGGTCACCGCGAACAGCAGGCAGGAGCGCACCGGCAGCCCGTCCAGCAGCACCGTGCAGGCGCCGCACACACCGTGCTCGCAGCCGACGTGCGTCCCGGTCAAGCCCAGATCGTGCCGCAGGAAGTCCGCCAGCGTGCGGCGCACCTCGACCTCGGCGGTGCGGTGCACACCGTTGACCGTCAGAGAGACCGCTCGGCGGGTCAGGCCCGGCGCAGCCGCGGATGTCGTCATACCTCTACTCCCTCGTGCACGCGGGACAGCGCCTTTCTGATGGCGCGCTCGGTGAGCACCCCCGCAATGTGATGCCGGTACTCCGCGGTCGCGTGGATGTCGTCCTGCGGGTCGATGGCCGCGCGCACCGCCTCGGCCACGGCCCGCTCGTCGCCGCCGGTGAACGCGGCCCACGCCTCGGTGAGGTCGACCACCAGGGGAACCTCGGAGACCGACAGGAACCCGCAGCGCACCGACGGCGCCGCTCCGTTCGCGCCGGGCACCACCACGGCGCCCACGCCGGCCAACGCATAGTCGCCATGCCGCCGGGCCATCTCCACGAACGCCGATCCGCTGCCCGCAGGGGCCGCGGGGAAGAACGCCGAGACGGCCAGCTCGTCGTGCTCCAGGCACGATTCCAGCGGTCCGACGAAGAACTCGGCGGCCGGTATCTCCCGCTCGCCGCGCACCGATACGGCGGTGACGGATCCGCCGGTCAGCGCCAGCACGGTCGTCATCTCCCCGGAGGGGTCGGCATGCGCCAGCGAACCGACCGTGGTGCCGCGGTTGCGGATCGTCGCGTGCGCGACGTTCTCGAGCCCCTGGCCGATCAGCGGCTGCACTCGGCTGGCCTCGGCGTGCGCCAGCAGTTCCGCGTGCCGGACCAGCGCGCCGATGCGCACGCCGTCGTCGGTCACCTCGATGCGATCCAGGCCGGCGACGCCGTTGATGTCCACCAGGTGCCCGGGCTCCGCCAGTCGCATCGCCAGCACCGGGATCAGGGACTGCCCGCCCGCCAACACCTTGACGCCGGTGCCATCCGTGTCGGCGGCAGCCAGTGTGGCAACAGCCTCCGCCACGGTGCGCGGCGAATACCACACGAAGGGAGCTGGTTTCATGCCTCGATCCTGCCTTAGCGATGTCCGTTCCGGGACGTACGTAACCTGCCAGCCCGAGCGCGATGGACTGGTGATTGCTGCCAGTCGGTGAGCCCGCATTCCGC
>JBIQMQ010000019.1:22209-23596 GCA_044463185.1 Nakamurella lactea
TCCGCGGGCGGGGCACAGCAGAAAGGCCGGGCCCCTGGATCGGGACCCGGCCTCTGCCACTTCGTCATACCCGGGCGAGCGCCCGGAGCATGGTGCTACGCCAAGGGATCCGGCTCCTCGGCCTTGTTCGACGGCACGCGGCGCGAGCCCTCGTAGACGTCGCCGGCGTTGATGCCGGCGCCGCCTCCGTAGGCCTTGCCCTCCGCCTGCTCCTCCTTGCGCAGGTGCGGCGCCATCCAGCGGCACACGTGGTAGAGGACGATGACGACGACCGTGCCGAGCGCGATACCGGAGATCTGGAAGTCCTCGGTGAACACGAGCTTCACGTCGCCGATGCCGATGATCAAGCCGGCCGACAGCGGCACCAGGTTCTGCGGCGCACCGAAGTTGACGTGGTTCTCCACCCAGATCTTCGCGCCGAGCAGACCGATCATGCCGTACAGGATGACGGTGATACCGCCGAGCACACCCGCAGGCACCGAGGAGACGGCCGCGCCGAACTTCGGCGAGAAGCCGAACAGGATCGCCACGAGCGCCGCCACGTAGTAGGCCGCTGTCGAGTACACGCGGGTCGCCGCCATGACGCCGATGTTCTCGGCGTAGGTGGTGGTCGGCGAGGCGCCGATGAAGCCGGCGACCGCCGTGGCGACGCCGTCACCGATGAAGCCGCGGCCCAGGTACGGGTCGAGGTTGTCGCCGGTCATCTCCGCGACGGCCTTCACGTGGCCGGTGTTCTCCGCGATCAGCGCGATGACGCCCGGAACCACCAGCAGGATCGCGGTGACCGAGAATGTCGGCAGGTGCGGACCGGTGAGCACGTTGCCGTCCGGCTGCATGATGTCGCCCGGGAAGCCGAACCAGGCGGCGTCGGCGACGGAGCTGAAGTCGAGGCGGAGCTTGCCGGCATTCGGGCCGGAGCCCAGTGCGCCGAAGATGCCGTCGAACAGCCACGACACCAGTACGCCGAAGATCAAGCCCAGGAAGATCGCGATACGCGACCAGAAGCCCTTGACGGCCACGGCCAGGATGGTCACGAAGATCATCACCAGCACGCCGGTCCATTGATCGACGGGCCAGTACACACCCGCGACCACCGGGGCCAGGTTGAAGCCGATGAGCATGACGACGGCGCCGGTCACGGCAGGGGGCAGCACCTTGGCCACCACGCCACCGCCGGCGAAGTGCACGATGACGCCGATCACGGCCAGCAGCGCGCCGGCGATCAGGAAGCCACCGGTCACCTCTGCGCTGTCCCCGCCCTGCGCGCGGATCGCGGCGACCGCGCCGACCAGCGACGCCGACGTGCCCAGGTAGGACGGGATCTTCCCGTTCACGATGAGCAGGAACATGATCGTCGCGAAACCGGACATCATGACCGCGTACTGCG
>JBIQMQ010000020.1:0-16651 GCA_044463185.1 Nakamurella lactea
ACACCCCGACGGACCTTCAGGCCAGGCTGCGCGCGCTGCCGGAAGAATACCTGCGCGACCGCGAAGTGCTCAGCCGGATCAGGTTGTCCGCCAACACCGCTTTCGCGGAGCAGCGCCTGGCCGAGGCACGCAAGTCGGGCACCACGCTGTGGCCGGATGTGCACTTCCTTGCGCCACTGCACCCCGTGTTGGATTGGGTGGCCTCACGCTGCCTGGCCCGGCTGGGACGCAACGAGGCCCCGGTGATGGTTGGCAACGTCGACGAACCGACATTCCTCACACAGGCGGTGTGGTCCGGCGCCGACGGCCACCCGGTAATCGGCACCTGGGGTGCCGTGACGGGTCTGCCGTCCAACGCAACGGTGCGCGACATGGCGGAGGCGATCGCGGCGGCAGGTATGACGGAGCACGCAGTCAACGCATTCTCCGCAGGTGTGGTCAATATGGGCACGCTGCAGTGCCTGGTGCCGTCCGCGATCGACGCCGTCACTGCCGACCTGACTCGGCGCCGTGAAGAGCTGGAACGTGATCTGGACAGACGACTGGACCGCAGGCTGGACAAGCTCGGTACCTGGCAGCAGCACGCTCTGGACCTTGCGGCCGATCTCGGGTTCCAAGCCGGCAAGCGGCGTGACGAGATCGGCCGAATCTACGACACCGTCGAGGATCTCATCGCAAGCCTCAAGCCGGCTGGACAGCCGTATGTGCGGGTCGTCGGGGTAATCGTCCCGAGTGCGCAGGCCGGGGCCCGAACCGGAGAGGTTCGATAGATGTTCGACTCGATCCACAATGTCAGCGACTACTTCTCTGAGCACTGGCTGGCCGAGGCGTTCCCCAACAAGCTGAAGGATCTCGCGAAGGAGTGGCGCGCCCGCAAGGAGCACGGCAAGCATTCGCCGCTGGCGGGGCTCGCCGGCGCCGCTGCCGGCTACCTCGCGGACTACGCCGACCTTCCGCGTCGCAAAGACGCCGGCTACCTCGATGCGCTCACCGACCTGCACGCAGGCCTGCTCAGGGCCCTGGGCTACGAGCCGCAGCCGACCGTGCTCGTCACCGAACAAGGCGGCAGCCCCGCGCGATTCCCGCTGCTGACCCGCATCCAAGCCCCCGGCGGTGAGGCGCTGCACGTGATCCAGGCGCACCCGGTCGAAGGGCTTGACGACCTCTTCGCCGACGAATCCTCCACGCCGGCCACCGTCGCCGAAGCCGCGATTATCGGCGACCCCGACAAGAAGCACCAGACGATCACACAGGTGACCGATGTGGTACAGCGACTGCTGCTTGCCGATGACGCGCCGCGGTTCGTGCTCGTGCTGGCCGGTTCGTGGGCGCTGCTCACCGACGCCGCCCGCTGGTCGGAGGGCCGCTATCTCGGGTTCGACATCGCCACGGCCCTGGCCCGTCGTGACGACAAACCCGCCGGTGAGCTGGCTTGGCATGCCGGGCTGTATTCGTCGGACGTGCTGCTGCCCGCCGATGACGGCACAACCCGCGCCGAGGAGTACACGAAGGATTCCATCAAACACGCGGTGGGCGTATCGGCCGACCTGCGCGAGGGGCTGCGCATCGCGGTGGAGCTGATCGGCGGAGCGGTAATCGACGCCCGCCGGGCGACCGGCCAGATGGTCGAGGGCGAAGACGAACTTCCCGGTGAGCTCACCCGCCAGTCGCTGCGGTTCCTCTACCGCATCCTGTTCCTGCTGTATGCCGAGGCCCGGCCGGAGCTCGGCATCCTGCCGGTCGGGGCGGCCGAGTACGGGAGCGGCTACGGGCTGGACCGTTTCCGGGAGCTGTGCCAGGCGCCGCTGACCACCGACGCGGCGCGGGGCGGCCACCACCTGCACGATTCGCTCAAGCTGTTGTTCCGCCTCGTCAACGACGGCTACCGGCCGGGCGAGCGCGGCCACGATGCGCTCAGCTTCGAGCCGCTGCGCGCGGACCTCTTCGAACCGGCCAAGGCCCGTCTTGTCGATGGCATCGACCTGCCCAACCACGTGTTGGCCGACGTGCTGCGGCTGCTGCTGCTCTCCAAGCCGGACAAGAAACGCGCCCGCGGCTACGTCTCCTACGCGCAGTTGGGCATCAACCAGCTCGGTGCCGTCTACGAAGGGCTGATGGCGTACTCCGGATTTATCGCGGACCGCGACCTGGTGGAGCTGGCCAAGGACGGCGACTCCGACAAGGGCACCTGGCTGGTCCCCGTCGAGCGCGCCGGGGAGTACGACGCCAAACATCTGGTGATGCGCGAGGATCGCGTCACTGGCGCGAAGTCCCGCGTGGTGCACCGAAAAGGCACGTTCGTCTATCGCCTGTCCGGCCGCGACCGGCAGCGCAGCGCCTCCTACTACACCCCGGAGGTCCTGACCCGCACCGTCGTCAAGCACGCGCTCGCGGAGCTGGTCGCCGACTCCACTACTGCGGCCGGCATCCTGGAATATCGCGTGTGCGAACCGGCGCTCGGCTCCGGCGCGTTCTTGAACGAGGCCATCAACCAGCTCGCCCGCACCTATCTGGACAAACGACAGGCCGAGCTCGGCGAGACGATCGAACCCGAGGCCTTCCAAACCGAGCTGCAGAAGGTGAAGGCCTACCTGGCGCTGCACCGCTGCTACGGCGTGGACTTGAACCAGACGGCCGTCGAGCTCGCCGAGATCTCCGTCTGGCTCAACGTGATGCACCCAGGCCTCAAGGCACCCTGGTTCGGGCTGCACCTGCGGCGCGGCAATTCGCTGATCGGGGCGCGCCGCGCCACCTACGATCTCGCAAGCCTCGCCAGGGCGAAGCAGAAGTACTGGCAGGCGGTTCCGACCGATCGGCCGCTGCACGGAGACGGCTCCGGCGACGGCGCGGCCGACACCGTGCGCGGCGGCGGGAGCGGCGCCAGCAGCGGTGGCACCGAAAACCCGGATGACGTCCCCCTGGCCCCGCTACCGTCTGGCGAGGTGCACCACTTCCTGCTGCCCGCCGACGGCTGGGGCGCGGTCGGCAGCGCGAAGCAGGCCAAGGAGCTCGCACCGGAGGTCGCCGCCGCGTTGCGCAACTGGCGGAGATCCATGCTGCGCAAACCCAGCAAGGCGGAGACAGACCGGCTACGCGGGCTGGCCCAACGGGTGGAGCGGCTGTGGAGCCTGGCGCTACGGCGCATGCAGATCAGCGAACGCGAGGTCGCCCGCCGCATCGACGTGTGGGGTCAGGGCGATCCGCAGCCCGCCTCCACGGTGACCCGTGAGCAGGTGGAAAGCGCCCTGAATGATCCCGATTCGCCCTACCAGCGGCTACGCCTGGCCATGGATCTGTGGTGCGCCTTGTTCTTCTGGCCCGTGGCGGGCACCGACGTAAGGCCGCCCGACTGGGACGAATGGCTCGGCACCCTGGAAGACCTCCTCGGCACGCAAGGCAAAGCACCACGCGGCGACACCGTGGATGACTTCACCGCGCTGGCAACGGATTTCGCGGAACTCGGCCGCATCGACGACACCGAGCGCGCCTTGTACGGCATGAAGAGCATGACGACGCTCGCCGCGACCCACGATTGGGTCGGGGTTGCCCGCAGCATCGCACGGAGGGAAGGCTTCTTCCACTGGGAACTGGACTTCGCCCAAGTCTTCGCTCGCGGTGGCTTCGACCTGCAAGTCGGAAACCCGCCCTGGGTGCGGCTCGACTGGCAGGACGACGTCACGCTGGCCGAATTCGACCCGTACTTCCTGCTCACTGACAAGATCCCCGAGAAGACGTTCGCCACGCGCCGCGCAGCGCAGCTCGGCGATCCCGGCCGCTGCGCCAACTACCTGCACGAACTTGCGTCGAACGTCGGCGCTGTCGAAGCCCTCTCGTCCGGCGTCGACCACCCCGTGCTCGCCGGTCTCCGTGGCAACCTCTACATGAGCTTCATGGAGCGCACCTGGCGATCCATGTCGAAGGACGGTACGGTCGGCTTGCTGCACCCGGAAAGCCACTTCACTGACCCCAAAGCCGGGAAACTTCGGGCCGCGACGTATGCGCGGCTGCGACGGCATTGGCAGTTCATCAACGAGGCGCAACTTTTCGAGGATGTGCACCATCAGACGATCTATGGCATTCACGTCTACGGCCCGCCGGGCGAGCCGAGCTTCTTGCAGGCGTCGAACCTGCTGATTCCGGAAACGCTCGAAGATTCGCTCACCGACGACGGCACTGGCGAGGTGCCTGGCATGCAGTTCCCGTGGGGAGGCTGGGATTTGCGCCCCAGTCGTTCTCGCATCATGTCGGTCAGCCGCGCCGCGCTTAGAGACTGGGCAGCCTTGTTCGACCCGCCCGGAACTCCGGCTATGGAGGCTCGGCTGCTACGTCCGCTCACGGTCGAGCATATGGATGGATTGGCGGCATTGTCGTCCGTTGACCAACGGCTTGCCGATGTCGGCTACGAGTGGACGTCGTGTTGGAACGAGAAGACCGACAAGGCAAAGGGAACCATTGTCTGGCGGACAGAGCGGCAAGACGACTGGGGTCAGGTGATTCTGCAGGGCCCCAACTTCTTCGTCGCCAATCCGCTGTACAAAGAGCCGAACGAGAACTGCCAGAACAACCTCGACTGGTCCACCATCGACCTGGTCGACCTGCCGGAGCGGTTTATTCCGCGCACGAACTACCAGCGGGCCTGCAGTCCGGAGACGTACGCGGCGCGAATCCCGCGCTGGGGCGGCCGTCCGTGTACCGACTACTGGCGCCTCGCCTGGCGCCAGATGACACAATCGAGTTCTGAGCGGACATTGATCTCGGCCTTGATACCGCCGGGTCCTGCGCACATCCACAGTGTCTGCACGCTGGCAATGCCGACGAACCGGGGGACTGCTGAGATCGCAGGACTCTGGTCTTCGCTGCCGCTCGATTACATTCTCAAGGTCAGCGGCGCTGCAAACGTGAACTCGGCAATCATCGACCGCTTCCCAGCACCCCTAGGTCACCCCGCCGCGCCGTTCCTCCTGCACCGTACGCTGCGCCTGAACTGCCTCACGCGCGACTACGCGCCGCTGTGGGAGGAACTCTACGAGCCCGGTTTCGCCGCCGACTCATGGACGGCGCCGTTCGCGGAGTGGCCGCAATTCGGCGTCGCGGACCGCGACTGGTCGATGGATACGCCGCTGCGCACGGACTTCGAGCGTCGGGCCGCGCTGGTGGAGATCGACGCGCTGTCGGCGATCATGCTGGGCCTGACGGCCGACCAGTTGGTGCTGATGTACACCGGCCAGTTCGGGGTGCTGCGCAAGTACGAGTACACGATGTGGTTCGACGCCCGGGGCGACAAGATCGCTAAGGAGCATCACGCCATGGGGGTGCGGCAGCAGAAGGACGACTACAAACTGCTGCAGGCTTACCTGGACGACGGCGAAAGCGCCACCTGCGGCGACCTCTTGGATCGCTACGAGGCGCCGTTCGTGCAGCCGGACCGGGAGGCCGAGATGCGCGCCGCCTACGCCGAGTTCACCGATCGGCTCGGCCTATGACCGACCCGCACACACCCTCGCAGGCGTTGCCCCGGGCATCGCGGCAGGAGAGCGCCGCAGTGCCGGGACGGCCTGCGCCAAGGGAGACGTCATGGGCGGTTCAGCCACCTGAGCGGCCGGCGGCCGACGCGCACACCGAACCACCCACGGAGCCGGTCGCCTACCCGTCGCTGCTCTCCCGCACGGTGCGCGCCGGGCTGGTGGACTACCTGTCCACGACGTTCGCGCTCACCGACACCGCCGCCCAGGGCGCCCTGGAGGCATTCCTGCTGGACGACGCCTCCGGCATCTTCCGCGGGCCATACGTGAAGGTGCGCACACCGTTTCGCACCGTCGGGGCGCACTGGGCGAGCCCGCTGGACTGGCTGCCGGCAGGCTTCCGC
Source organism: Nakamurella lactea (assembly GCA_044463185.1). GTDB lineage: Bacteria > Actinomycetota > Actinomycetes > Mycobacteriales > Nakamurellaceae > Nakamurella > Nakamurella lactea_A. The sequence goes on from JBIQMQ010000020.1 coordinate 5,867, forward strand.
CCCTACCTGCACCAGGCGGAAGCGTTTGCCCGGCTCTCGTCTCGCGAGCGCGCCCCGCAGCCGACGATCGTCACCACGGGAACAGGCTCCGGTAAGACCGAATCGTTCCTCTACCCGCTGCTCGACCACGCCCGTCGTGAGAGGCAACGCGGCCGCGGCGGCATCAAGGCCGTCATCCTCTACCCGATGAACGCGCTCGTCACCGACCAGGCGCGTCGCATCGCCGGGCTGCTCGCCGCCGACGTGCGCCTGGCCGGCGTCACCGCAGGCGTGTACATCGGCGGGCAGGGCAGCCACCAGTCGATGACGGCCGAGCACCTAATCGACGACCGGTCGGTGATCCGCCAGCAGCCGCCGGACATCCTGCTGACCAACTACAAGATGCTCGACCTCCTGCTGCTGCGCCCCGACGACCAAACCCTGTGGTCCGAATCCCGCGACACGATGCAATACCTGGTGCTCGACGAGTTCCACACCTACGACGGCGCGCAAGGTACCGACGTGGCCATGCTGCTGCGCCGCTTCGGCGCGGCACTGGGCGTCGCCGGCCCGGCTGGGCCGCTCGGCCGCATCACCCCGGTGGCCACCTCCGCCACCCTCGGCGGCGGCGAAAGACCGGACGCGTTGCGCGAATTCGCGGCCACCGTCTTCGGCTGCGCGTTCGACGAATCCGCGATCATCGGCGAGCATCGCCTGAACGCCGACGAGATCCTGGCCGCCCCCGACCCGCAGGCCGTCATGCCGTTCGTCCAGGAGATCAACCGGGCACCTCTGCCCGACGCCGACGCGCCCGGTAGTTGGCAGCCGCTGGCCCGGGCGGTCCTCGGGCGCGATGTTGGCGACCGTGCCGAGTTGACCGGGGCGCTCGCCGCGCACCCGCTGATCCACGCCGTCATCGCAGCGATAGCAGGCCCACCCCGCCCCGTCGACGACGTGCTCGCCGACCTCGAACGCGACCCGCGCGTCACCCTCGCCTGGGGCAGCGACATTCGCACCGCCGCCGCCGGGCGAGGCGACCGCCGCCGCGGCGATCAACTGGACAGTGCCGCGGCCGAAGCGCTGCTGCGCGTCATTGCCCTGATCTCAGCGGCCCGCGCCGGCGGCAGGCCCTGGCTGTCCGTCGAAGTCCAGATCTGGGCGCGGGCCGTGAGCCGCGTCATCCGCGAAGTCGCCGCCGAACCACGATTCCGCTGGTGGACGGACGGATCTGCCGACGACGCCGCGCCGTTCCTGCCGGCCGTGTACTGCCGCAACTGCGGCCAGTCCGGCTGGCAGGCGCTGGCCACCGAACTGGGTGACTATCTCGACGGCACCCCCGAGAAGATCTGGCGGGCCGCCGTCACCGACCGGGGGAGGCTACGCACCGTCATCCCCGTGGGCGACGACAGCCCGGGCGCGGTGCTTCTCGACCCCGACGGGCTCGCCATTCACGCCTCGGCACCTGGTGGCGTGCGCGAGGCAGGCGGCGCAGACGCCGAGCTCCTGCCCGTGGTCCTGACGCCGGACGCCGATGCGGCCCTGAGCGAACGCTGCCCGGCCTGCGGCAGCGACCGCGCCATTCGCTTCATCGGCTCGTCCGTGGCCACCGAGATGAGCGTTGCGCTCACCGGCCTGTTCGGCTCCGACCTGCTACCTGCGCCGGAGAAGAAAACGCTGGTTTTCACCGACTCGGTGCAGGATGCCGCGCACCGCGCCGCCTTCATCGAGGGCCGTGCGTTTGCGTTCAACTTCCGCTCCGCCCTGCTGCGCGCCGTGCGCGGCGGTCCGCTGTCGCTCGTCGAAGCAGCCGCCGCACTCGCCGCACTGCCCGACGACGAGATGTACGCGATCGTCCCGCCCGACTTCGTGCGGCGACTCGGCCTGGACGGCACGTTCTTAGGCGGCATGCCCCGATCGGGGCGGCAGCTTCTCGCACGGCGGCTCGCGTTCCAGGTGCAGCTCGAAGCCGGGCTGCGATCCCGGCTTGGCCGCACGTTGGAGCTCACTGGCGCTGCGACCGTCGATGTGGACTTCGACCTGGCCGCCGCTGCGGACTTGGCCACCGAAACCCATGCGAATCTGCCCGACGCCGGCCTGGTGACCGCGGACGCTCGCGCCTACCGGATCTGGCTGCTCGGCGTCCTTGACCGACTACGCAGCCGAGGCGGCATCCACCACCCCTGGCTCGACCAGTACCTGGCCGATCGCGGCCGGCGTTGGCGCGTGTGGGGCGGTGCGGCCCGCGGTATGCCCAAGTTCCCTGCGGGGCGGCCCGCGCCGATGGCCTACACGACGGCCACCGGCACCGACTTCGACACGCTCGGCGGGCGCGGCACGTGGCTTTCCGACTGGACCGCCCGGTGTCTGGGCGTCGGCGACGGGGAGGCTAGGGCGCTGCTCCTGGCCGTGGTTCCCCAACTGGCCGACGGTTCCGCCGCCGTGCTGATCCGACGCGAAGGCCGCAGCGGCGCAGGTGTTTTCGTCCTCGACCCGACGCGGCTGACGCTGCAGGCTACGAGCGACGACAATGCCGCCGATGGTCGGGTCCAGATGCGCTGCGACTCCTGCCACCACGTGCAGCCCACCCCGCCGAACCGCCCCGACTGGATCGGCGCGCCCTGCCCGCGCATGCGCTGCGGCGGGCACCTACGCCCAGCCCCCATCTCCCAGAGCAACTACTACCGGCGGCTATACACGTCCGGCCGGATCCGCCGCATCGTCACCCACGAACACACGGGCCTTTTGGAGCGCGAGGACCGCGAGAACGTCGAATCCGCGTTCAAGGCGGGCGGGCCGCCGGATGGCGACGCCACCGCGCCCAACGTGCTCACCTGCACGCCCACGCTGGAGCTCGGCATCGACATCGGCGACTTGTCTACGGTGGCGCTCGCGTCACTGCCGCGTAGCACTGCCTCCTACCTGCAACGTGTCGGCCGCGCCGGGCGATCCACCGGCAACGCCCTCGTCGTCGCCACCGTCCCCGCACACCATCGGGACTTGTACTACTTCGAGGAGCCCACCGCCTTGATCGCCGGCACCGTCACGCCGCCGGCCACCTACCTGCGCGCCACCGAGCTGCTGCAACGTCAATACCTGGCCTACTGCCTCGACCTGGTCGCCCGTGGCGGCATCGCACTCGGCGCAGCCATGCCGCCTAAGCTCGGCCCGCTGCTCAGACCCAACCTGGTAGACGGTAGCTGGCTCAAACGGTTCTGCGACCACATCGCAGCGCACGCCACCGAACTGGCCGATAGCTTCCTGGCCCTCTACGGCGCCGAACTCGACGGAGCGACGTCCGCGGAGCTTCGATCGTTTGCCTCGACCCGCGCCGCCGCGACCATCGGCGCGGCCGTGCACGATTGGCACACCCAGCGCAGCCGAATCCGCAGCCGCCTCGACGAAATCCGCCAGGCGCTCGCCGACCTCGACAAGCAAGGCCAGCTCGACGACGAACAACAGCTGCAGCAACGCCAATGGCGTGGTGAACAAAAAGCGATGCTCGAACTCCAGGCGTCGATGAACAACCAGGAAACGTTCACCGGGCTCGTCGGGCTTTCACTCTTGCCGAACTACAACCTTCAAGACGACGCCACCACGCTTGACGTGTTGCTGTGGTGGACAAGCGACGACGAAGACGGCGACCACGCCATCCAAACCAGCGAATACAGCATTCAGCGCGGATCCCGCAGCGCGCTCACGGAATTCGCTCCAGGCGCCACGTTCTATGCCTACGGGCAGCAGATCGTCATCGACGCCATCGACCCCGGGCCGGCCGGGTCGCCGACCTGGCAGGAGCAGCGTCTGTGCCCCTCGTGCGGTTGGGGAGGCGAGGCCGACCCCGTCGCTGCGTGTCCGCGCTGCGGCGATGCGGCGGCCGCCGACATCGGCGCCGTTCACCGACTGCTGCCGTTCGTCGTCGCGTCGGCCTCCCATCACCGCGACGACACCGTTATCGACGACGACGCCGACGATCGAGTTCGCAACCCGTTCGCCGTCGTCACCGGCGTTGACATCGCACCTGCGGATATCAGCCGCGCGTGGCGACTGTCAGACAAGACCTTCGGCGCCGAATTCGCCCGGCGCGCCACCGTCCGATCCGTGAACTTCGGGCCGTTGACCGGTGGCGGGCAGGAGGCCGTCGTCGCCGGCCAGCGTGTGCCGGCCGTGCTGTTCCGAACCTGCCAGGACTGCGGCGTTGTACACGTACCCGGCGTCGACGAGGCCCGCGTCCGCCACCGCGGCTGGTGCGCGACCCGGAAAGGCCACCCCGCAGCCTGGCAGCCGTTGGCGCTGTCCCATGAGCTGCATACGCAAGCTGTGCGGATTCTGCTGCCGGTGTCCACGTTCCAAGTGGAGCGGCGCCTAGTCGCGTTCACCGGGGCACTACTCCTGGGATTACGACGCGACTTCGGCGGCGACCCACAGCATCTGGCCATCGTGCCGTCCGCCATGCCGGACCAGGAAGGCCGGCAACGACGCTTCCTCGTGCTGCACGACGTGGTACCGGGTGGCACCGGCTATCTCGACCGGCTCGGCGACCCAGGTCGGCTCCGCCACATTCTCATGCTGGCGCGCGAAACCCTTGCCACGTGCCCCTGCGCCGGGGAAGGGCGGGCCGCCTGCCACCGGTGTCTCCTCGCCGTCGTCCCCGACCGTGACGTGCCGCTGGCCGACCGTCATCTCGCCGTGGAACTCCTCGACGATCTGCTGGGCAACTGGACCATCCAAGAACTGGACTCCGTCACCGCTGTGGACATCGGCAAACTCCAGAGCAACGAATTCGAACAGTCCTTCGCCGAGGCGCTCGGCACCTGGGTGCGCACGCAGCTCGGCGGCTCCGTCACCGCCCTGGCCGGCCCTGGCGGCACCGAGCATCAGCTCTCGTTTACGGGCGAATCCGGACCGCGCACCTGGCTTCTGCGGCCGCAAGTGCCGGTCACGGCCGTCGGCGTCATGGTCCAACCCGACTTCGTGTTGGCCAGGCAGGATTCCGTCAGCCCCGCGATCGCCGTCTTCCTGGACGGCAAGCAGTTCCACGCCTCGCCCGAGCACAATCGCACCGCGGATGATGCCGTCAAACGTGCGGCGCTGCGGGACGCCGGATATCGGGTGTTCTCCTTCGCTTACGCGGACGTCACCGACTGGCAGGCGCGTCTTTCCGGAGGTAAGCCCAGCCTGGAGCCGCTCGTGCCGGCACATCTCGGGGCGCAAGTACAGGAGCACGTCGCCGATCCGCGCGTCGACAAGATGTGGGCGCCGCCAGTTGATCTCCTCGCGGCTGTTCTGCAGCATCCGGACGCGGACGTGTGGCGCGAGGGCGCCGGCCAGTTGGTGGCAGCCGTCGCCGTCGAGAACTCCGGCGGCATATCGGAGCGCGTCGGTGTGGAAACGCTGGCGGCGCACCTGCTGGCTTGGGCCAGCGACGGGCGCTCGGGTGAACGGTCTGGGCCCAGGTTCGGTGCTGCCGCGCCCGACACCGACGTGATCTTCCCTTCCGCAACCCACGCGGGCTTGCCACTGGTCGTTGCACTCGATCCGGATGGCGGCAGAATCGGTGCGCTCACCGTGCTCGATGACAGCGCCGAGGTCGTTGGCGGGGACATGCACGACGCCCGCTGGCGGGACTGGTTGCGGTGGATGAACGTACTGCAATTCCTCGGAACGGCGAACTCTCCGGCGGCCGGTTTCGGCGAATGCTGGACCACCGAGTCCCTAGCCACGTTGGCCAGCCGGGCGCTTACGTTACAAGGTGGCGCCGTCGACGTGGCATTCACCGATGAATGGAAGCAAGTCGTCGAATTCAGTGACGCCTCGGTACACCCGCTGATCCGAGCCCTGGCAGAGGATGGCTACGCGACTCCCGTTCCCGGCGAGGAGGTCGGCGACGTTAGCGATATCTGGCAGGTGGAGCTGGCATGGCCTGATTCGAGGATCGCGGTCGTCATCGACGACATCGCCGAGCGCGACGCCTGGCTTGCGGGCCACGGGTGGACCGTCGTGCGACTCGGCGATGTTGCGGGCAATATGCACGACATCAAGGGCGCATTCGGCCAGAGGGGCGGACGACAGTAGTGGCAACCGTGGTGATCAACGAGCTGTACGAGAAGTACGCGAAGGACCTCGACGGTTCCATCTCGCAGAAGGTCCTCACCTTCATCGGCAAGCTCCAGGCCGATCCGACAGTCCCGGGCCTGGACCTGAAGACGCCGAAGGGCGCGAGTAGCAAGAATATTAAGACCGCGAGAGTCGACGATAACTACCGCGCCGTGCTGATCGAGCTGAAGCCAGCCGAACAATTCGCCCTAGTCTGCGTCAAACCCCATGACGACGCCTACACGTTCGCCGGGAAACTCAAGCTCTCCGTGAATGAAGTGAGCGGCGCACTCGAAGTCAGCGACCACGTCGCTGTGGCAGAGGCCGTCCAGCGGATCGCAGAAAGCCCGGCCGATGCGACCGGCGGGGCCCTCGGTGCGCGAGGGATCAAGAGCAAGGACCTCGAGAAGTTCGGGATACCAACGGCCGTCGCGGGTGCCGTGATGAACCTGCCCGATACCGACGCGCTCTTAGAGTTCGTCGAGGTGTTGCCGAAGAACCTGCAAAATGTCCTGCTCGACCTGGCCGATGGGCGGTCGTTGCAGGAAGTGTGGTCGGATTACGTTCCTGAAACCAGCGAGTCCATCGACACCGAGGACATCGCGGCTGCGGCAGCATCGCCTGCCTCCCGGTTGATGTTCACCGACGATAGCCCGGCCGAACTGCAGGCTGCGCTCGAAGGCAGCTTCGCCCGATGGCGCGTGTGGCTGCACCCGACGCAACGAGCTGTCGCCTACCACGACGGGTGGAACGGCCCGGCCAGGGTCACGGGCGGCGCGGGAACCGGCAAGACAGTGACCGCGCTCCACCGAGCCAGGCACCTAGCGGAGCGCCTTGCCGGTCGCCCCGCTGGCGAAAAGGTCCTCGTCACCACCTACACCCGCAACCTCGCGACACTGATGCAGCAACAGTTGATTCAGCTCGCGGGGCCGTCGATCAAGGAACGGGTCGACGTCATCAACGTCGACCGGCTCGTACACCAGACGTTGTCCTCCCTCGACGGCACTGATGGGTTCTCGCTGGTCGGCGACACCGACCACGCCGTGGAAGCCGCCGTTGACGCGGCCTTACCCGCCGACGGGGTCTTTGATCGCGCATTCGTCATCGCCGAATGGAGCACCGTCGTGCTCGCGCAAGGGCTCACCACCCGCGACGAATACCTGAAGGCGTCGCGTGCGGGGCGAGGCAGGCGCCTGAGCCGCCCGCAGCGCGCCGCAGTCTGGCAGTCGATCGACCATGCGACCCAAATCCTCAATCAGCAGCAGAAGATGACGTTCACCCAGGCCGCCGCGCGCGCAGCCCGCCTCCTGATGGATCACTCCTTACCTGGGGGATCCATCTACCGGCATGTCGTCGTCGACGAGGCCCAGGACTTTCACCCGGCACATTGGCGCCTGATCCGAGCGCTGGTGCCCGAGGGGCAAGACGACATCTTCATCGCCGGCGACGCACACCAACGCATCTACGGCAGCGCTTTCCGGCTGTCCTGGTACGGAATTAACATTCGCGGTCGGAGCCGGCGACTGACGATCAACTACCGCACGTCGCGGCAGATCCTCGCCTGGTGCATCGGGATCACGCGCGGCGAGCCGGTGGACGACCTCGACGGCGAATCGGAAACACTGGAAGGGGCACGATCTGAGTTTTCCGGGCCGCTGCCAGAACTAGCGGGCTACAAGTCGGACGGCGAAGAAACAGCCGCGCTGATCGAGCGGCTGCAGCACTGGCATGCAGCCGCCATCGCCTGGGGTGAGATGGCCGTCTTGTGCCGACTAGCCGCGACGGTTACGCACGTGCAGGAGGCCCTCGGCGGCGCCGGCATTCCCGCACGGGTCGTCGATAACCGAACCGACGAATCTCAGGCCGGCGACCAGGTACATGTGATGACCATGAACCGTGGCAAAGGGCTCGAATTCCGTGCCGTCGCCATGGTCAAGGCCAGCGACGGCGTCATACCTCCGTCGTTCGTAGCTCAGTTGACCGGCGACGAACATGAGACGGCCCTTCTGCGTGAGCGAAACCTCTTGTATGTGGCGGGGTCTCGCGCTCGCGAGCGCCTTGCCGTCACTTGGGCCGGCAAACCGTCACCAATTCTCGGCGTGTAGCTCTGCTGCGCCTCTGAATATGTAGGGAGAAGCGTCATCACCGCACACTTGCTGGTCAGCGCTGGATAGCAGCGCGGAAATCTGAGAGGTCATGATGCTCAAATCTCTTCGACTGCGTGGCGCGCCAGCCTTCGATCAAGAATCTGGCGTTGACCTGGGGCCGCTGAAGCAGTCGAATTTCTTCTTTGGACCCAACGGTTCGGGCAAGACTACGATCAGCCGCGCCTTCGCTGATCCGTCACGTTTTACCGGGACCACATTGGAATGGGACCAGCCGAGCAACCCGCTCGGTATCAAGGTCTACAACAGAGACTACATTGACGCGACGCTCACGCCGGCCGGACAGCTGCCGGGCGTGTTCATCCTGGGCGAAGTCAACGCGGAGATTCAGGCCGAGATTGAATCCCTCACGGGCCCGGATGGCTCCATCGCAGCCGCAAAGAAAGCGCTCGCGAACCTCCAGTCTTCGTTGGACGCGAAGAAGCGGGACATCGCCCGCACCCGCGCTGTGTTGAAAGAGGCGGCGTGGGCGAAGCGCGATAACGTTCCGGCGGAGTTGCGCGAGATGTTCAAGGGGTACAACAACAACAAGGATCGATTCCTGGACCGATTGCTCGAAGTTGCAGTGGCAAAGCAATCTGCTACTGCGAGTTTTGTTGCCCTCGTTTCCGAAGCTGCAGCTATTCTTGTTGCGGATGCTCAGCCGCTGGCAGAGTTGCCGCTTGGGCGCGACATCAGGATCGAGGACGCGCCTGGCTACCCGCTGTTAAGTGTGGCCGTCGTTGGAAGTGGGGATGTGCAACTCGCGCCCCTCATTGAACAGCTTGGCAACGCTGACTGGGTTCAGCATGGGCGTGACTACCTCGAACACAGCGATGGTATATGCCCGTTCTGCCAGCAGACCTCCCCGCCTGACCTCGGCGCGCGGCTGGAAGCGTACTTCGACAGGAACTATGTCGGGCAGATGGAGCAGCTGGAGGCGCTCCGCCAACGCTTCGAGTCGTGGGCGCAGGACTGGGCGACCTACCTCGACGATCTGCCGGCGAAGCCCGGCGCTACGGAGTATCTTGACGCAGAACGCTTCGCCGTTGCGCGCGGCGCTCTCGAGAAGGCGATCGGTAGTGCGCGAGCACAGATTGAAGCGAAGCTGTCCTCACCGTCGACTTTGCTTCCCGTACCCGATCTCTCGCCGCACGTGACCGCCATCAATGCCGTGGTGCGAGAGGCCAATGCATCTATCAAGAGCTTCAACCTCCTCCTCAAGAACAGATCGGCTGCGAAGAAGTCATTTATCGACCGCTGCTGGGTCGCGTTTGCCCGCTCGACCCTGGCCACCGACCTTGCGGGTTACGAGGCTGTGATGCCCGGCCACGAGGAGGGTAAGCGCAACCTCGAGGGCAAGGTTGAGACGGCCGAGGCCGATGTTCGCGGAAACGAGTCGCGTCTCCGCGAGCTTCAGGCGAAAGTCACATCAAGTAGACCGGTTATTGACCGTATCAACCGACTTCTGGAATCTGTTGGCTTCGAGTCCTTCTCCTTGGCGGAGTCAGCTGAGGTTGAGAATGGTTACACGCTTGTCCGGTCCGATGGTGAAATAGCCACAGAAACTCTCAGCGAAGGTGAGCGAACGTTCATAGCCTTCCTGTACTACTACCAATCGCTTCAAGGTTCGCCGCAGGACGATGCTGAATCTCACGATCTCCTAGCCGTGGTTGATGACCCAATCTCGAGCCTTGACAGTGAGGTGCTGCACTCCGTGTCCACGCTGATCCGCAAAATTGTCGAGGACATTCCTGCCGGGCTCGGGCGGGTGAGGCAGCTCCTCCTCCTGACGCACAACGTCCACTTTCATAAGAACGTCACGTACGAGGCGCACCGCGGACCGAAGTTGGGTTCTCGACAATTTGGAATCGTACGTAAGCAGATCGGACAGCACAGCGTGATCGAGCTGTGTGACCAGAACCCCATTAAAACCGCTTACGCTTGGTTGTGGGAGGAGGTCAAACGCGCAGCCAAGCAGCCCTCGACGAGCGCGGTGGGGCTGCAGAACGTACTGCGGCGCATCCTTGAAACGTACTTCAAGGTGATCCGTGACGCAGACGAACCTGTCATCATCGGAAAGTTTGAAGGGAGTGACCGGGTCATATGCCGATCCCTTTTCGCGTGGGCCAATGACGGCTCCCACGCCATCTTCGATGCGCTCGAGTATTCGCCCACGTCGAGTACGGTGGACGCGAACCTTCGAGTATTCCGGCGAATTTTCGAAGAGTTAGATCACGGGGGCCACTACCGGATGATGATGGGTGATTCTGCAGCCGAAGGCCCTGAGTAGGATCGGCTAATGCACCGGACCCGGGCGGCGACGGAAGCATGTGACGGATCGCGCAGGTCTCGGGTCCTGATATGGCGGCGTTGGTGAAGCGCGTGCGAGCCACTACCGCGCGGCGCGCGCACCTACTTAGGGCAGGAATCGTCGTCATCGACGCTGCCCCGAAGGAGGCGCACCATGACCACCACAGCGAACGCACCGAGGAGGACGCCGACTCGGAGGCTTGCGAGTATCCCCGATGCCGCCGACTATGCCGCGTGCTCCGGCAAGACGATCCGG
>JBIQMQ010000020.1:16661-23094 GCA_044463185.1 Nakamurella lactea
GACGGCACGATCCGTGCGTACCGGTTCGGCAAGCGATCCGTCCGTGTCGACCTCGACGATGTCGACGGCGCGCTGCGGGAGATGCCGACGGCGTCCGCCGGCCGCGCGGTGCGCGCCTCGTGAACACTGGTGCGACGGCCGAAACACCGCCAAGAAAACCGGGCCGCCGTGTGTCCATCAGCACCTCGCCACGGCCCCGGATTCGAAATTCATTGGGCACGTATGGGGCACGAAGGCACTGCTGAAGCCGTGAAAATGCACGGCGACCTGCGAAAACGAACACTCGACAACCTCACTCGTAATGAGGTCCCAGTCGGTTGCGCCGGCCGGAGTACGTTCGTGTCACCGTGGCGCTGCCAAAGGCCGCCAAGGCGTGCCGACTGCGCTGGACGCAACTGCCAAAGTCGCACTGGCCTCAACTCCAGATCCGTTCCGATATGGCACGTAGGTGGCACGGAATGCCATCAGTCAAGATCACAAACTCGCTGACCAGCACAAACAGTCACGAAGCAACCTGACTGTAAATCAGCCGCGCAAGCTTCGGGAGTTCGAATCTCTCACCTGCCACCACCAGCGACGGCATTGATTGCGCCGCGATGGCACTGATATGGCCAGCGGAAGCACGTTCGCTTACGCCCCCGAGGTCCGCTTGGAGTCGCCCGCGGGGCGTTGGCCGCCCTCGACTATAGCGGCTCAGCTATATAGCATCAGATACATGCTGCCGTTGTACGCGGTCGAGATCGAGCCGGAGGTGCGCCTGGTTGGAGGGCCTCTCGGATCGGGATCTCGGCCGCGTCGACTTCATGGTCGGTCTACTCGCGGAGCAGGCTGAGTCGCTGGGCGAGCCGTATGCGCGGCACCTGGGCGGCAAGGTGCGAGAGTTGCGATTTCGGATTCTGCGGCAGCAGACGAGAGTGACGTACTGGCTCGCGCCGGGGCGACGGGTCGTATTGCTGACGGTGTTCGCGAAGTCGCGACAGTTGGAATCGGCTGAGGTGGCGCGGGCGATGAGAGCGCAGCTGGTATGCGAGGAGTCGCACGGCGTCGCGCACACGGTTTTTGATCCGAAAGGGCGTGATCGGCGATGAGCAATGGGCACAGCTCGTACGACGAGGTCGTGGCACCGCGACGCAGTACCGCGGAGTTTCGTGAGGGGTTCGATGAGGCTCGCCGTGCGTACTCGATCGGGAAGGCGGTGCGTGAGCGGCGACTCGCGCTGGGCCTGACGCAGGCGGACTTGGCGGCAAAGGCCGGTATGACGCAGTCGGCGCTTTCACGGTTGGAGGGCGGAGGTGCGGTCCCCACGATCCCGGTACTCGACCGGCTCGCCGCAGCCATGGGCACGGAACTAGCCGTGACGTTCGAGCCGACAGCTGCATAAGCGACTTCGATCATCGCCAGCGGTGAATTCGGAGTCGCACTGGAGCGATGAGACTCGATCCCACTGAGCCGCATCACGACAAGGACGGCACTGCACGGGATTCCGCGTTACTGACGCGACACCTGACGAGGCCGCACACGCGTCGCTGTGGGCGACTCGGGCGCCCATCAACTCGGCGTCCGATTGCGTGCGCCGGTGTCGCTCAGGAATTCGCGGAGAAGTATGGCGCCTGGGTAGGCCGCCATATCCGGCTCCGCGATGCGCGCGAATGCCTCCTCGATGGTGAATAGTCGCCGGGCGATGCAGGAGCGGACCATGTGCTTCCACTCGGAGTCATTTGTCGTGGGGGCGAGATCGATGACGGTTCGCAGCGGCGTGGTGCAGCGTATGCCGTGGATCGTGGTCACGTCGGAGCTCGGAAGGTCCTGGTAGTGGTAGACGACGTCCACTCCCTCGAACGAAATGCGCTCGGTGAGGTTGCCATTGGCATCGGCACCGATGTCTCCCGCGACTGAATCATTTGTCATGGCGGCGAGGTTATCGCCGGTCACCCTGCATCGTGTGGGTTATCCCCAATTAGCTGGTGGGTGCACTGCTCGCGGCTGCGCCCACCCAGGCCGCACAGGCCCGGCGTGATGCTGTGTGAGCTGCAATCGCGGAGCCCGACCGACTAGTCGCGGTCATCGGCACGGAACTCGCCGAGACGTTCGGGCCGACAGCCGCGTGAGGCCCATGCTTGCGCTCGATGGCTAACACTGTTAGCCTCATGCACGCAGAGGCTAACAGTGTTAGCCAACCAACACAGGAGGCACTCATGTTCACCACCCGATCCGCACCTGCAGCGCACGAAGCACCGACGAAGGTCCGCAGCACCCAGGCGCAGCCACCCCCGGCCAGATCCGGCCTAACAGCCGCGCTCCTCGCCGGGGCCGGAATCCTGTTCGTCGTTTACCCGGCGCTGCGCCCCTATTCGTCGGAGACGGGGCTCGAAGGCGCCCTCGCATTCGCCTCGGACCGCTGGGTGCTGGCCCACGTCTGCGGGATGATCGCGTTCGGCCTCCTGGCTGCGGCGTGCGTCCTCACCACCAGCAGCGCACACCGAACCACCACGAAAAGCACGACCACCAAGAGCACGATCCCGAAAAGCACCCTCACCGGAATAGGCGCCCTGCTCGGCGTGGCCCTGATCCTGCCGTACTACGGCGCCGAAGCCTTCGGACTGCACGCCATCGGCGACGCGGCGGCCAAGTACGGCGCCGCGAACCTCTCCGAGATCGCCGACGCGGTCCGGTATCAGCCGGTCGCGCTGATCCTGTTCGGCGCCGGATGGATCGTGCTGGCCGCCGCCGGCATAGGGTGGGCGCGAGTGCTGTGGGAGCGCGGGGCCCGGATGGGCGCCGCCCTGATCGGAGCGGGGATGGTGCTGTACTTGCCGCAGTTCTTCCTGCCACCGTGGCTCCGGATCGCCCACGGCGTGCTGCTTGGCGCAGGCCTGGCGGTCGTCGCAGTCGCGATCATCAAAGCGCGCACCCCGGGACGAAGCAATTGAAGCAGCAACCGAACAAGCACCGGATCACCTGCCCGGAAGAGCTGGATCCGACCCGCACCTGGTCGCCGCGCACCCGCCAGATCGTCGCCGCCGCGCGCGATCTGGTGGAGCGCGACGGCTGGGACGGCCTCTCGATGAGGGCCCTGGGCGACCGCGTCGGCATGCGGGCGCCGTCGCTGTACAAACATGTCGCCGGCCGGGACGCGCTGCGAGCGGCGCTCATCGGCGTCGCCCTGGCCGAGAGCGGCGCCCTGCTGCACTCGGTGGTCGCGGACGGCGGCGGCATCGCCGGGCTGCTCGACGCCTACCGCCGCCAGGCGCATCGCGTGCCGAACCTGTATCGGCTGGCCACCTCCGGGACGCTGCCGCGCTCCGAGCTGCCGGCCGGCCTGGAGGAGTGGTCCGGCGCACCGTTCTTCCTGGTGTGCGACGGCGACCCGTATCGCGCCCAGGCCCTGTGGTCGCTGGCCCACGGCATGGTGATCCTCGAACTCGACCGTCGCTATCCCACCGGCCGGGCGCCGGACGAGACCTGGCAGGCCGCGGCGGCGATGTTCACCGGCAAGGGCGCCGCGCCACAAAAACAGTAGTTGTCGACACCGCGTATGACGCCGCCCGCGCGTCCCGCGAAGGCCTGCTCACACGCCCCATCCCAGCGCGCTCAGCAATTCGTCTCCCTCCGCAGGGAGCGCTACGCTCCGTTGATGCAGGATCCGCGATCAGTCGCCGCCGCACACGTCGGGGGCCGCGCGGGATGACCCTGACCAGCGCCCCCGAACTGCGGCAGCAGCCGACCACGGTGTACCGCGCCGCGTCCGGGGTGCTGGCTCTCCTCGCCGTCGCGGTATGGGTCTGGGTCGCCATCACGCCGCGCCCGGTGCCGGTGCCGGAGCCCGCCTGGTGGGTGCTGGTGCTGCTGCTCATCGGCTTCGCCGTAGGGGAGTTGGCCCCGTTGCGATTCGAGGTGCAAGGCCAGCTCCTCATGGTCAGCCTGTCCGAGCTGCCGCTGGTACTCGGCGTCGCGCTGCTGCCGCCCTGGATGGTCGGCGCCTGCTACATCGCCGGAGCCTTGGTGGCGTTCGCCGTCCACCGCCGCGGGTTCTCGGCGGCGCTGCTCAACCTGGCGCTGATCGCCGTGGAGACCGGCATCGCCTTCCTCGTCATGGCTCTCGTCGATCCGCCGATCCCCGACGGCGGCATCCTGCAGGCGGTGCAGCCCGGGCTGCTGGCCGTGGTGGCCGGCGTGCTGGCCGGCGCGGTCGCATCCGCCAGCGCTGTCGCGGTGGTGCGGCGCCTCGGCGGCGTTCGCGAACCGGCACTGCGCGTCGTCGGGCGGTCCGCCCTCATCGCGGCGCTCATCGTCGGACTCACCCTTGCCGGGTTCACGGTATGGGTGGCGATCCCCGGCGGGCCGATCCTCTGCCTGGCGCTGCTCGTCGCCGCGCTGCTGCTCTATCGCAGCTACGCCCGGTTCCTGCGCCAGCATTCCGGGCTCGCCGGCCTGTACGCGTTCGGCGCCAGCGTCGCCCGCGCCGGCGTGGACGAAGATTCGTGGCAGGCGCTGGCACGGAACGTGCGCGACCAGCTCGGCGTGCAGATGGCCGCGCTGTACGTGGTGGATTGGCCGGGCGGCCCGATCGTGCTCGCCGCCGGCCCGGACGGCGCCCGCGACATGCACCTCCCGGCTCCGGACGACCCCATCCTGGCGGTGGCCCGCCGCGCGGGCTCCGTCATCGTGTCCCTGGAAAGCACCACCGACGAGGCCATCCGGCGTGCCCTCGAGGAGCGCCACGCGACGGACGCCATGTCGGTGGTGATGCGCGCCGGCGGCCGCGACCGCGGCTACATCGGTGTCTGGGACACCCGGCCGCGCTGGCGGCGCATGTCGGACGAGGACCTGCAGCTACTGCAGACGCTGGCCGACCATCTGGCCACCGCCCTGGACAACTACGGGCTGATGAACCGCCTGCAGCACGCGGCCTACCACGACCCTGTCACCGGCCTGCTGAACCGGTCCGGGCTCGCCGCGCAGGCCGCACAGCGGGCGGCGGCGGGCGTCACCTCCGGCGTGCTCCAGTTGGAGCTCGACGTGCTGGGCGACGTGACGGGCGCACTCGGCCACGATCACGGCGAGCAGTTGCTGATGACGGTCAGTCGGCGCCTGGCGGAGACGGCCGGCGACGGCAGCGTCCTGGGCCGGGTCGACTCGGATCGGTTCGCGATCCTGCTGGACACGAACGACGAGGACAAGGCGCTGGCCTTCGCCGACCGCATGCTGGCCGCCGCCGCCGAGCCCATCGTGGTCGACCGGGTCGAGGTGGAGCCGAGCGTCGTGGCGGGTATCGCCTTCGCGGATCCGTCCGACGGGCCGGACGTGTCGCAGAACGCGGTGCTGCAACGGGCGCAGCTCGCCCTCACCTCGGCTCGCACCCGGGACGAGCGCGTGGCGATCTACCGGCCGTCCATCGGCGAGGTCTACCACCGCCGGTTCCAGCTGGTGAGCCAGTTCCGGCATGCCGTGGACGACGGCCAGATCACCGTCTACTACCAGCCGAAGCTCACGCTGGTGGAGCGGGAACTGGCGGGCGTGGAGGCCCTGGTCCGCTGGTTCCATCCGGAATACGGATTCGTGTCGCCCGCCGAGCTGATCGAGGCGATCGAGCCCACCAGCGCCATCGACGTGCTGTTCGGCTACGTGCTCGACCAGTCGCTGGCGCAAGTCGCCGACTGGCTCTCCCGCGGCATGCGGATCGCGGTCGCGGTGAACCTCTCCGTGCGCAACCTGCTGGCCCCGGACGTGGTGGACAGGGTCGCCTCCAGCCTGGACAAGCACCAGGTCCCCCCGGAGCTGCTCACGCTCGAGGTCACCGAGTCGTCGGTGATGAACCAGCCGGAACGGTCGCTCCCCGTCCTGCAAGAGCTACACGCCATGGGCATCCGGCTGTCGGTCGACGATTTCGGCACCGGATACTCGTCGCTCGCCTACCTGCGGCGCCTACCGATCGACGAGCTCAAGATCGACAAGTCGTTCGTGCAACGGATGGTCACCGACCTGGGCGACCTCGCCATCGTCCGCGCGATCATCGACCTCGGCCATTCGCTGGGCATGCGGGTGATCGCCGAGGGCGTGGAGGAGGAGGCGGGCCGCGACGCGCTGCGGTCGATGCGCTGCGACGCGATGCAGGGCTTCCTGCTGTCCCGCCCGCTGCCGATCGACCGGTTCGAGAGCTGGCTCATGTCGCGCACGCAAACCTCGGAACAGCCGCGCAGCGGCAATCCCGTGACGCTCCGACTGCGCGTCTAGCGCAGGCCGTGGCGTCATGCATGACGCCGCAGCTAACCGGGGCCGGCAACGCTGTATGGTTCCGACCAGCGGTTTTTCAAATCTTCCGCACCTTGATGTAGAGTTGCGCAGGTTCCTTCTAGCGCAGGATCCAGCAAGAAATAGGCCCCTTTAGCTCAGTCGGCAGAGCGTCTCCATGGTAAGGAGAAGGTCTACGGTT
>JBIQMQ010000021.1:0-22358 GCA_044463185.1 Nakamurella lactea
ACCCGGGTGTCGATGACGAGCGTCGCGATACCGGCGGCCTCGGTGTCGAACGGGATGTGCTCGGTTACGTCGGCGCCGACGTCGAAGAACAGGGCGTGGCCGGCCGTCGACGCCGCCGATGCCATCTGGTCCATCAGTCCGCAGGGCATGCCGACGAAGTCGTTCTCCGCGCGCTGCGCGATCCGGGCGATGGTCGGCAGGCTCAGCCCCAGGCCGAGATGGTCCGAGATGGCCAGCGCCACCGCGCATTCCACGGCCGCGGACGAGGACAGGCCGGCCCCGGCCGGTACGTCCGAGTCGAGGGCGATCGCCAGCGGGGGGACCTCGGCGCCGTGCTGACGCAGCGCCCACACGACGCCCCACGGATACGCCGCCCAGCCTCTCGCGGACGGGGAACCCGGCTCCAGATCCCCCGGGTCGACGTGGATGATGCTGCCCCCGCGCTGGGCCGACGCGACATGGAACCGACCGTCGACGCTGGGGCCGATCGCGACCCGGGCGCGGGCGTCGATCGCGAACGGCAGCACCAGTCCGCCGCTGTAGTCGGTGTGTTCGCCGATCAGGTTCGCGCGCCCCGGCGCGGACCACGCCCCGGCGGGATCGGTGCCGAACAGGCGGCGGTACAACGCGATCGCAGTCATCGGGGCTCCGTCATACTCGTGCGGTCCGGGTGGCGGTGCGACGCGTTCGTCACCTCGCCACGGCGAAATCCCATGCGTCGCGCACCATGTCGGCGAGCGTCAACTCGGGCTGCCATCCCAGCAGCTCCCGCGCCCGCACGTTCGACGCGATGAGCCGGGCCGGGTCGCCCGCCCGCCGCTGGCCGGACGTCGCCGGAACCGGTGACCCGGTGACCTCGGCGATCGTGTCCAGCACCTGACGCACCGAGTAGCCGTCGCCGGATCCCAGGTTACAGACCAGGTGGGTGCCCGATTGCGCGGCCGTCAACGCCAGCACGTGTGCGCGGGCGAGGTCGGCGACGTGGATGTAGTCGCGGATCGGGGTGCCGTCGGGGGTGGGCCAGTCCTCGCCGAAGATGGTGAGCGGGCCGCGGCGGCCGGCGACCGCGTCCAACGCCAGCGGGATGAGGTGGGTCTCGGTGCCGTGCCGCTCGCCCGCGCCCCAGGCAGCGCCGGCCACGTTGAAGTAACGCAGCGAGACGGCGGCGAGCCCGGTCGCGACGCATTCCCCGGTGAGCATCATGTCCACCGCGAGCTTCGACGCGCCGTAGGGGCTGGTGGGCCGGGTCGGGGAGTCCTCGGTGATCGGCACGGTGTCCGGCTCGCCGTACACGGCCGCCGTCGACGAGAACACCAGCCGCGGCACGCGGTGCTCGGCAACCGCGTCCAGCAGCGCCCGGGTGCCGCACACGTTGGTGCGCCAGTACGCCGACGGGTGGCTCACCGACTCGCCGACCAACGACTTCGCCGCGAAGTGCACCACGCCGTCGAAGTCGTCCTGGTCGAGAACGCGTGCGGCGTCGGAGATGTCGGCGTGCACGAAGCGGGCGCCGTCCGGAATGGCGTCGGCGTGCCCGGTGGACAGGTCGTCCAGCACGGTCACCTGGTGTCCCTCGGCCATCAGCAGCCGGGACACGACCGAGCCTATGTATCCGGCGCCGCCGGCCACCAGCACGCGCATCGCTGTCTTTCTCATCGTCCCGTCCTGGTCACTGAGCCACCTCGACCGCCGCGTCGCGGAGGCGGGCGGCGACCTCCTCGGGCGTGGTGTCGTTGATGAAGGCGCCCATCGCGGATTCCGACCCGGCCAGGTACTTGATCTTCCCCGGGGACCGCCGGATCGAGGTCAGCCGCAGGTGCGCCCACCAGTCGGAGCGGCCGGTGCGCACCGGCGCCTGATGCCAGGCGGTGATCAGCGGCAGCGGCTCGTCGAACAGTGCCTCCATGCGGGCCAGGGCCTCGCGGTAGACGGGGACCAAGGCGTCGCGCTCGTCGTCGGTGAGCGCCGGCAGGTCCGGGACCTGGCGCCGCGGATACAGGTGCACCTCGATGGGCCAGCGGGCCGCGAAGGGTACGAACGCCACCCAGTGCTCGTTGCCGGCGACGCGCCGTGGGCCCTCGGCCTCCACTGCGAGCAGGTCGGCGAACAGGTTGCTGCCGTGCGCGGCGCGGTGCGCCGCCACCTGATCGAGCATGCGGGCGGTGGCGGGGGTGACGAACGGGTACCCGTAGATCTGCCCGTGCGGGTGGTCCAGGGTGACGCCGATCTCGGTGCCGCGGTTCTCGAAGCAGAACACCTGCTCGACGCCCGGGTGCCGCGCCAGTTCCCGGGTGCGATCGGTCCAGACCTCGACGACGGTGCGAATGCGCGACGGCGGGAGCATCGACATGGTGGCGTGGTGCTCGGCGGTGAAGCACACGACCTCGCAGCGCCCGTTGCCCGGCTGCGC
Source organism: Nakamurella lactea (assembly GCA_044463185.1). Taxonomy (GTDB): domain Bacteria; phylum Actinomycetota; class Actinomycetes; order Mycobacteriales; family Nakamurellaceae; genus Nakamurella; species Nakamurella lactea_A. The sequence continues at coordinate 2,411 of JBIQMQ010000021.1, forward strand.
GTCGAAGAGTCCCGCGTGCGCCGCGGCCGGACCCGCGCCGGCGAACGACGGGAAGCGGTTCTCGAAGACGACCACGTCGTAGTCGGGGGCCGGGATCTCGGACGCACGGCCGGGGGTGGACGGGCACAGCGGGCACTGGTCCGCCGGTGGACGGTAGGTGCGGGTCTGCCGGTGGCCGGCGATGGCCACCCACTCGCCGGCCAGGGCGTCGAAGCGCGCCTGCGAGTGGTGTTCGACCGCCGGGAGGTCGCGCGTGTCGACGGCGCTGCGAGCGATGCCCGGCGACTCGTCGAAGTAGATCAGTTCGCGGCCATCGGCGAGGCGGGTGCGCGTCCTATACACGCGCTCTTCACCCATCTGTGCCCTTCCCGATGCCCTCGACACTTCGATACTATCGACGCAAAGTAACAGAAGCAAACAAAATCGATCATTCAGGAACGCCATGCTGGCCAGCCAACGCCGGGCCCAGATCGCCGCCGCCGTGCGCGATCGCGGCGCCGTGCGGGTCACCGACCTCACCGCACACTTCGGCGTCTCGGATATGACGATCCGCCGCGATCTGGAACAGCTGGCCGCGCAGGGCCGCGTGCGCAAGGTGCATGGCGGGGCGGTCGCGGTCGGCAGCAGCGCCGACGAGCCGGGATTCGAGGCCAAACGCGGCATCCGCACCGCGGCCAAGCGGGCGATCGCCGCCCGGGCCGCCGAGTTCGTCGTTCCGGGGTCGGCGATCGGCATCTCGGCGGGCACCACCACCTGGATGCTGGCCGAGGCGATCGCGGCGCGACCAGGACCGTTGTCGGTCGTCACCAACTCGACCGTCGTCGCCGACGTGCTGGCGGCGCCCGGCGCCGATCGCACCGACCGGAGCGTCATCCTCACCGGAGGCCTGCGCACGCCCAGCGCGGCCCTGGTGGGTGCGGTGGCCGATCGCGCGATTGAATCACTGCACGTCGACGTGCTCTTCCTGGGCGTGCACGGCATGGACGCGGCCGCCGGCTTCACCACACCCAACCTCGCCGAGGCGCACACCGACGCCGCGTTCATCGCCCGTGCCCGGCGGCTCGTGGTGCTGGCCGATGCCACCAAGTGGGCGACGGTCGGGCTGGCCACGATCGCGCCGCTGGCCGCCGCCGACGTGCTGATCACCGACGACGACCTGCCCGCCGAGGCGGAGGGCGCGTTGCGCGATGCGGTGGGGGAGCTGCTGATCGTGCCGGCCCGCAGCGGCGGCGCGCACATCGTGCGGGATCACCGCGCATGACGCCGCCCGCGGCGTGGCCGCCGAAAATGGTGACGGCGGCGGTCTGTGACGACAGAGCCAGCGCCCGGCCGGGTCAGTGGCGGTGACGCTAGCCGGCGGGCTGTGCGCCGGCGGTCTGCCGGATCCGGTCGGTGATGCCCGATGCGGGCCCGGGCCGCCCGAACCCGAAGCCCTGCACGTAGTGCGCGCCCATCTCGGCCAGCACGTCGAACTGCTCCTCGGTCTCCACGCCCTCCGCGACAACCCGCAGATCCAGCTCCATCGCGAGTTCGATGATGCAGCGCACGATCGCCGCATCGGTCCGGTTCCCCCCCAAGCCGTGCACGAACGACATGTCGATCTTGATGACGTCGACGTCGAACCAGCGCAGGTACGACAGCGACGAGTATCCGGTGCCGAAGTCGTCGATGGCGAGCTGCACGCCCATCTCCCGGAACTGCCCGATCCGGGTCGTGGCGACCGCCGGGTCGGCCATCAGGACGCTCTCCGTCACCTCCACGACCAGCGTGTTGTCCGGAGCCGCGGCCCGCACCGCGTCGGCCGCGCGCGTTACGTGCGAGACGATGCCGGGCTCGGCGAGCTGGCGGGCGGACAGGTTCACGGCGATGCTGAGCCCCGTGCCGTTCCAGTCCGCGAGCTGGCCAGCGGCGGCATGCAGTACCCATTCGCCGATCGGCCCGATCATGCCCGATTCCTCGGCGACGTCGATGAACGCGCCGGGCAGCAGCAGCCCGTGCTGCGGGTGATGCCAGCGGATCAGCGCCTCCGCGCCCGCCACCGAACGGTTCGCCACCCGGACGATCGGCTGGTAGTACAACTCGAACTGGCCCTCGCGCAGGGCCAGTTGCATCTCGTCCGGCAGGTTGTGATGCCAGCTCCCTCCTTGCCTGCGGGCGAAGCCCTCGATCTCGAAGCTGGCGTGCGAGCCGTGCGGCTCTCCGTTGCCGTACCGGCTGCGATACAGGGCGGACTCCGCATCCCCGAACCACGAGCGGGCGTCGCTGCCGGCCATCGGCTGGGCAGCACCGACGTGCGCGGTGAGCGCGAGCCGCCGGTCGTCCGCCTGGATCGGCTCGGCGACGGCGTCGACGGCCTGCTCGGCGAGCCGGGCAATGGTGCTGGTGCCGCCGCAGCGGTCGAACAGGATGGCGAACTCGTCGCCGGCGACGCGGGCGACGACGGGCGCCGCCGCCTCGCTCAGCCCGGCGGCCGTGTCGGCGACGAGGGTGCAGTGGGCCCGACGTGCGAAGGCGTCCAGCCGCGCGCCGATGATGCGCAGCGCCTCCTCGGCCACGTGATGGTCCAGCGAGTAGTCGATCTCCTTGAACCGCTGCAGCCCGACCAGCAGCAGCAGCGGGCAGCATCCGGTCTCACCGCGCCGCAGCCGGTCGGTGATGAGGTCGACCATCGCGGCCCGGTTCGCCAGGCCGGTCAACGGATCCCGGGTGATCCCTGCGGCGCGCTGCTGCTGTTCGCTCACATCCCGGACGAACAGGTAGTGGCGAATCGGAGCGCCGGGCACGGCCCAGCGTGTCACCTCGGCTGGGAACGTGCTGCCGTCCCGCCGGCGGGCGGTGACGAGGGCCGTGTCGATCGCGGCACCACGACTGTTGAGTGAGCCGGCGCCCGACTCGCCCTCCGCCCGGTACTCGACGGGCGGCAGCAGATCCGTGCTGCGTCGGTACATGGCCTCGGCCCGTCCCCAGCCGAACAGCCGCTCGGCTCCTCGGGTCCAGGATGCGATGCGCCCGTCGTCGTCCACGGCGATGAAGGCGCGGCCGCCCGCGTCGACGATGCGGTGCAGACGGCTGGGCTTGTCGACGGATTCGCCGCGCGCCTGCAGCCGGTCGAAGGCCGTGCCCAGCAGGAATCCGGCGATCGTCATGCCGTCCAGGAACGCGTCGTCCGGCTCGATGGGCGACGGGCTCAGGAACTGCAGCACGGAGACGACCTCGTTGCCGCGCACCACCGGAAGGGCGAAGACGCCGCGCAGCCCGGCTGCCCTCGCGGCGGCGGCCCGCGGGTAGTCCGCCTCGACGCCGATGTCGGCGACCCAGCCGGGCCGCCGGGTCGCGATGACGCGGTCGATGAGTCCGCTGGGGGTGCGCATGGCCAGACCGTCCGCCGCCAGCAGGTACGCCTCCCAGCCGGTCTCATGGGTCCGCGCGGAGAGCCACGTGGTCACGGCGCCGTGCGGATCGACCAGGTAGGCGTGTGCCACCGGCCAGCCGGCGAACTCGGCGAGCCGCCGGAGCAACCAGTCGGTCATCTCCCGCGCATCCCGGCCGGCCGCGGCCAGACAGGCGAAGCGGTCCAGCAGAGCTGCCAGCGCAGCGCTGTCCGCGCCGGTGGCGCGGACATCTGCGGACACGACAGCTCCCTCCAGGGCATGCGGCAGGTGCCGGACCGGCCCGGGCACTCCTGCACGGTAACTCACCTATCGGCCGCGAGGGCGAAAATCCGAGCGTCGGGCCGCGCTGCCACGTCGAAAGAGCCGTCCGCGCAGCTCAGCGGCGGTCACGGTGGGGTGGCACCGGGGATGACGCCGCAGCCGGGCCGGCCTCGTCCGGCTCGAACTTGTACCCCAGGCCGCGCACCGTGACGATGTGCCGGGGCTCGGCGGGGTCGCGTTCGATCTTGGAACGGAGCCGCTTGATGTGCACATCCAGCGTCTTCGTGTCGCCCACGTAGTCGGCGCCCCACACCCGCTCGATGATCTGGCCGCGGGTGAGCACGCGGCCGCTGTGCCGCAGCAGGTACTGCAGCAGGTCGAACTCCTTGAGCGGCAGCGCCACGTCCGCGCCGCGGACGGTCACCTGGTGTCGGTCCACATCCATCCGGACCGGGCCCGCCTCGAGGACGGCGTCATTCTCGTCGCCCTCCGCGGCGTCCGGATCGGTGCGGCGCAGTACCGCGCGGATGCGCGCGATCAGCTCGCGCGCCGAGTACGGCTTGGTGACGTAGTCGTCGGCGCCGAGTTCGAGCCCCACCACCCGGTCCACCTCGGCGTCGCGGGCGGTGACCATGATGACGGGCACGGCCGAGCGGGCGCGCAGGGCCTTGAAGACCTCGATGCCGTTCATGCCGGGCAGCATCAGGTCCAGTAGCACGATGTCCGCGCCGCCACGGTCGAACTCGGCCAGCCCGTCCGGGCCGGTGCCGGCGATCACGGTCTCGAAGCCCTCGCGGCCCAGCAGGAACGCCAGCGGCGTCGCCATGGCCTCCTCGTCCTCCACGATCAGCACCCGCGGCATCATGCCTCCTCACGTTCCGGGACGGATTCCGTTCCGACGTCGGCCTGCACTTCGAGAGCGACTGCGGCAGCGTCGATCTCGCTGATCAACCTGGGTGTGGCGGCGGTGCCGGCGAGCGGTAGCCGCAGGGTGAAGGTGGTGCCCACGCCGACCTTGCTGGCCAGCCGGATGGAGCCACCGTGGTTGGCCGCGACATGTTTCACGATGGCCAGGCCGAGCCCCGTGCCGCCGGTCGCTCGGGAACGAGCCGGGTCGGCGCGGAAGAAGCGCTCGAACACGCGGCGCTGGTCTCGTGGCGCGATGCCGATACCGCGGTCGGCGACGGAGATGTCGACGATGCCGCGTCGCACCACCTGCGTCACGGTGACCGCGGAGCCGGCCTCGGAGTAGTGCACCGCGTTGTCCACCAGGTTGCCGATCGCCGTGGTGAGCAGGCCCCGGTCGCCGGTGACGACGGCGCCGCTCGTGCCGTCCACCCGGATGGTGATGCCCGCTGCCGAAGCAGTGACGCTGGCACGGTCCACCGCGTCGCGGATCACGTCGTCGACGTCCACCGTGGCCACCTCGTGCAATCCGCCGCCCTGGATCGCGGACAGCGCGATGATGTCGGTGATCAGCGCGCCCAGACGGGCGGACTCGCGCTGCATGCGCTGGGCGAACGCGGTGACGGTGTCCGGGGAGTCGGGCGCCTCCAGTAGCGCCTCCGCGAGCAGGCCGATCGCGGTGACCGGCGACTTGAGCTCGTGCGACACGTTCGCCACGAAATCACGGCGCATGAGTTCCGTTGTGCGGGTGGCGGTCTCGTCGGTGGCCGTGGCGAGGACCAGACCCTCGCCGAGAGGCTGGGCCGTGATGCTGAGCACCTCGGCGCGGCCGCGCAGCCCCGGCGTCTCCCACTCGTCGGCCCCGTCGGTCTCGGGCCGGGTGCCGCAGTCCACGATCCGCTCGGCGATGCGCGGATCGAGCGCGCCGTCGTCGGCGATGAGTCCGAATTCCCGCGCGACCGGGTTGGCCAGCACGACCGTGCCGTCGGCGGCGACGACAACCTGCCCTGCGGGAGCGGCGGCGAAGGCGCGCACGGCGACGGCGGCGGACTCCTCCGGGGCGGCGTCATACCTGCTGGCCCGGATTCCGACGAAGAGACCCACGGCCAGAGCGGTCACCGCGACGACAAGGACGACGGCACCGGCCGCAAGCCACCACCATCCCGTCACGCCACCATCGTAGGGTGCGGCGCTGGGCGCCACGCCGGATCGCAGTACGCCGACCCACGGGCGCTCAAGCACCAGCGTTCATCCGAACCGGCCCCAGATGTAGTCCTGGGTGGACGGCTCGGACGGCGAGGCGAACATCGTGGTCGTGTCGCCGTATTCGACCAGCCGACCCGGCAAGCCCTGGCCGGCCAGGTTGAAGAAGGCCGTGGTGTCCGAGACCCGCGCCGCCTGCTGCATGTTGTGCGTGACGATCACGATCGTATAGTCGCGCTTCAGCTCGCCGATCAGATCTTCGATCGCGGCCGTGGAGATCGGGTCCAGCGCGGAGCAGGGTTCGTCCATCAGCAGCACCGCCGGCTTCACCGCGATGGCCCGGGCAATACACAGCCGCTGCTGCTGGCCGCCGGACAGCGACGAGCCCGGCTCGCTGAGCCGGTGGGCGACCTCTTCCCACAGGTTCGCCGAGCGCAGCGACGATTCCACGATCGCGTCGAAATCCTTGCTGTTCTTACGGATTCCGGCGATCTTGTACCCGGCGATCACGTTGTCGTAGATCGACATGGTGGGGAACGGGTTGGGGCGCTGAAACACCATGCCCACCGCGCGCCGCACCGCCGTCGGATCGACATCCGGTCCGTAGAGGTCCTGCCCGTCGAGCCGCACCGAACCCTGCACGCGACCGCCCGGTATCACTTCGTGCATCCGGTTGATGGTGCGCAGGAAGGTGGACTTACCGCAGCCGGACGGGCCGATGAGTGCGGCGACGCTGCCCGGCTGAATGGTCAGCGAGACGCCCTCCACGGCGCGGAAAGTGCCGTAGTAGGCGTCGAGATTGTGAATATCGATTCTGGTTGACATGTCGAGAGTCCTTGATCGGTCGGAAGGTTCGCATCGCGAGTGCGTTACGCGGGCCGGTTTCGGAAGCGGCGGAGGCTCTGCCGGATATCGCGTCGGGTATGACGCCGCCCTCGGCGCTGGCCCCTGGTGATCCATCGGGCCGCCAGACGAGCGCCGATGTTGAGCGCCAGCACCAGCAGCACTAGCACCAGGGCGGCGCCCCAGGCGCGCGGCTCGGCGAAGGCGCCCGCGTTGCCGGAGCGCTTGCCGAGCTGATCCCAGATCATCACCGGCAGCGAGGCCTGGTCGCCGGCGAACGGGTTGCCGTTGATCTGCGAGGCGTAGCCGACCAGCAGTACCAGTGGCGCCGTCTCGCCGACGATGCGCGCGATGGACAGCAGTACACCGGTCACCAAACCCGACAATGCCGTGGGCAGAACGACTTTCAGCACGGTACGCCACTTCGGCACACCCAGGGCGTAGCTGGCTTCGCGGAGGTCGGCCGGCACCAGGCGGATCATCTCCTCGGCGGAGCGGATCACGATCGGCAGCATCAGGATGGTCAGGGCCAGCGAACCGGCGGCGCCGAACGGCCGCATCCCGAAGCCGAGCAGCAGCACCGAGAATACGAAAAGGCCCGCCACGATCGACGGCACGCCGTTCATGACGTCGACGAAAAACGTCACCGCCTTGGCGAAGCGACTCTTGCCTTTGGGTGCCGAGGGCCCGAACTCGACCAGGTAGATCGCGGTGAGGATGCCGATGGGCACCGCGATCACCGTGGCCAGGCCCACCTGCTGCACCGTGCCGATGAGCGCGTGGTAGACGCCGCCGCCGGGCCGGGCGCCGGTGACGCCGTTCATCGAGTGGGTGAGGAAATCCCAGCTGAGCGCCGGCGCACCGAGCACCGCGATGTAGCCGAGGATCAGCACCAACGGCGTGACCGCCGCGACGAGGCAGGCGGAGACGGCGATGGTCGCGGCCCGGTCGGCGGCATGCCGGCGGCCCTCCGTGGTCAGCGACCACGCGGTGAGCACCAGCACATGCAGCACGATCGCCGCCGCCGCGGTCGTCATCCAGCCGGTCCAGCCGAGGCCGGTGCGCAACGCCAGCGCCACGGCGACGGCACCTGCCGCGGTGAACAGTGGGGCGCGGGCCGGCAGCTTCCGGGCGGTCAGTTCCAGTGGCGCCGAGGGAGCGAGCGCATCGAGCGTCGTCATACCGTCACCGACTTCCGGGACATCACCAGACGGGCCGTCGCGTTCACCACGAGGGTGATGGCGAACAGCACCAGGCCGGCGAGGATGAGGGCCGGGATACCGATCGAGTCGGAGCCGGCTTCGCCGAACTTGAGCACGATGGTGGAGGCGACCGTGTCGCCGCCCTGTTCGGTCAGGTGCCAGTTGATGGCGAAGCCCGAGCCGAGAACCAGTGCTACGGCGATGGTCTCGCCGAGCGCCCGGCCCAGGCCCAGCATGGCGGCGGCCACCAGGCCGGAGCGCCCGAACGGCAGCACCGCCGTCCGGATCACGTCCCAGCGGGTGGCGCCCAATGCCAGGGCGGCGTCGATGGTGGCGCCGGGGGTGCGCGCGAACACCTCCCGGCAGACAGAGGCCACGATCGGGATGATCATGATGGCCAGGATGATCCCGGCCATCAGCAGGCTCTTGCCGAACTGTCCCGCGACCGTGGCGGTCTCGTTGTGCAGCAGCGGAATCCAGCCGAAGTAGGTGGACAGCCACTGCTGGAATCCGCGGGTGTGCGGTATCAGGAAGTACAGCCCCCACATGCCGAAGACCAGCGACGGCACGGCGGCCAGCAGGTCGACAAGACCGCCGATGACGCTCGCCCAGCGCCGCTTCATATAGTGGGAGATGGCGAGCGCCACGCCCACTGCGATCGGCACCCCGACCATGATGGCGATCAGCGCGGACACCACGGTGCCGAACAGGATCGCGGCCATCCCGAAGACCGGCGGGTTGCTCTGCGGCCGCCAGATCTGGGTGGTGAACAGGTTGCCGGTGTTCGCCGTCACGGCGGGCCAGGCGCGGATGATAAGGAACACCGCGATGGCCGCCATGGTGACCAGCACGATGGCGCCCGACCCCGCCGCGAGCGTCCGGAACACCCTGTCGCCGATCCGGCCCGAGGATGACGAGAATGCGAGAACCGTGGCCGGACGCGAATTTTCGGCACTCGCCGGGGGCACCGGCGCGGGATCGCCCGCGACGACGTCGTGGGTCGTGACCACGGTGCTACGCAATGCTCGTCACCGCGGCGGCGACCTGCGCGCGGATGGACTCGGGCAGCGGGGCCGCACCGAGGTCCGCGAACAGGGCCTGGCCGTCGGTGGCCGCGTAGCCCAGGAAGGACTTGAGGAGATCGGCCTTGTCGCCGTTGCCGCCCGAGCAGATGAGCTCGTACGTCACCAGGATGATCGGGTAGGCGCCGGCCTCCGAGGTGGCATAGTCCAGCTTCAGCGCGAGATCGCCGTCGGTGCCGACGACCTCGGCGGCGGCGACAGCCTTGCCGGCGGACTCGGCCGTCAGCGCGACCGGGCCGGAGCCATTGTCGATCTCGGCCATCGGCAGGTTCTCCTGCTGAGCGAATCCCCATTCGACGTAGCCGACGGCACCTTCGGTGTCGGCGACAGCCTTGGCCACGCCATCACTGCCCTGGGCACCCACGCCACCCGGAGCGGTCCAGGCCTTGCCGCCCTCGAACGTCCAGTCGCCGGCTGCCGCCAGGTACTTGGTGAAGTTGTCGGTGGTGCCGGAGTCCTCGGCACGGTGCACGGTGGAGATCGCCAGGTCCGGCAGGGTGACGTCGGAGTTGATCGCGGCGATGGCCGGATCGTTCCAGTGGGTGATCGTGCCGCCGAAGATGCCGGAGAGCACCGTCGGGGTGAGTACCAGGCGATCGACGCCGGTCAAGTGGTAGGCGACCGCGACAGGCCCGGTGACCATGGGCAGGTTCACGGCATTGTTCGCCTCGCAGCGCTCGTCGCGGGCCTTGGCGCGGTCCTCGTCCTTCATAGCCGAGTCGGAACCGCCGAAGTCGGTCTGTCCGGAGAGAAAGTCGGTGATGCCCTGTCCGGAGCCGCCGCCGCCGTAGTCGCCGATGGTCGCGCCGCACTTCGCGTTGTAGGAGGTGATCAACTCCGCCATGACCTTGCCTTGCGCGGTGGAGCCCGAGGAACGCAGAGTGCCCGTGGCGCAGGTGAAGCCAGCGGCCTCGAAGGCACTCTCCGGGGTGCTCGGCGCCTCGGCGCTGGAGCTGTCGGCGGCCGAGGAGCTATCCGCGCTGCTGGAGCTCTCCGCAGGGCTGGGGCTCTCCGCGCTGGACGAGCTTTCGGAGCTCGGGGAGCTGTCGACGACCGCGGAGCTGTTGCCGGCGCCGACGACGTCGGTGTTGTCGTCGGTGCCGCAGGCCGCGAGCCCGACCGTGACCGCTGCGGTGATCGCGACCGCCATCAGCGTCTTGCGCGTGCGCCGGACTGTTCCCGTGCTCGCTGTCTTCGTGAGGGTGCTTGCCTTCACCATGGTCCTTTCACTGCTTCAGTCAGTGCTGTCCGGCCCGCCTTGGGCCGGCGGAAGAGGTCTTCCGGCAGTTCAGAGGCTAGGCAGGACATATGGCGGACACGGGTCGTCGTGGTGAACGGACGGTGAACGCTGGGCGCACACTGTGCGGCATGGCGCCCCGTGGCCGCGGCGATGGTGTATCCGACGCCCGGCGACCAGCGCGAGGCGGCATGAGAAGTGGGCACGGCGATAGGGTCTCGGGGGTGCCGCGTTCGATGCGTCGGCGGGGCGCGGGTGGCTGCCGGAAGGAGCAAGACGATGCAGGATCGCAGGTTGATGCTGGTGCATGCGCATCCGGACGACGAGTCCAGCGCGACGGCGGTGACCATGGCCCGGGCCGTCGCCGACGGTGTCGCCGTGACGCTGGTGACCTGCACTGCCGGTGAGGAGGGCGAGATCGTCGCCTCCGACCTCGAACATCTTGCGGCCGATCGCGAGGATGCGCTCGGCCCGCATCGGCTCGGCGAGTTGGCCGCGGCGATGGCCGCGCTGGGCGTCACGGACTTCGTGCGGCTCGGCGGCGACTTCCGCTTCCGGGACTCCGGCATGGCCTACGCGGACGACGGCCGCGTGATTCCGGCACCGAACCCGCGGCCGAATGCGTTCGCGCTGGCCGACCTGCTGGATGCGGCGAACGAGCTGGTGCCCGTCATCCGGGATCGGCGGCCGCAGGTCATGATCAGCGACGATCCGCGTGGCAGCTACGGTCACCCCGATCATGTGATGGCGCACCGGGTCGCGACGTACGGTGCACTGCTGGCGGGGGCGCCGTCGTACCGGCCCGACCTCGGCGAGCCGTGGCCGGTGGCGCGCACGTTGTGGACGGCGCGGTCCGAGAGCACCACCCGCGAGTTCGTCCGGCGGCTGCGGCGCGCCGGCATCGAGGCCTGGTACGGCGATTACGACCCGGACGGCGCCGCGCCTCCGCCGATGACGACCCCGGATGACGCGATCGCCGTCCGGATCGATGCGCCGGACTTCGCCGACCGGAAGCTGGCTGCGCTCACGGCGCACCGGTCGCAGATCCGCGCCGACAGTTTCTTCCTGACGCCCGAGGTCGCGGAGTTGGGCGGCGTCGAGGAGTTCCGACTCGCCACCGGGGTGCCGTATCCGGCCGGTGCCGGCAGCGACCTGTTCGCCGGCCTGGAGTAGCGGGATCGAGGCTGCCGACCTGGGCGCACCCGTTCCCGAGTACCGCCTGATCGGTACTCGCGGCGGAGGGACCAGGCCGGCGCTCTGTGATAGTCGGCGGGGGTGCCGCGCGGACCGCGATGCTACGTTTGTGGCATGACTCGGGCACGGATCAGCACGACGGTCGACGCCGACCTCTTGGCCGAGGCGCGCGGAATCGACGAGGGCGCCACGGATTCGTCGATGGTGGAGGCCGCGTTGCGTGCGCTGTTGGCTGCGCATCGCGCCGCGGCGATCGATGCCGCGTACACCGCCTATGACGAGCATCCCGTCACGGAGTCGGACGCCTGGGGTGACCTGGCGTCCTTCCGGCAAGCGGCGGCGCGATCGTGACGCGCCAGCCCGGTGGTGCCGGCGTGCCGCTCCGTGGCGAGGTGTGGTGGTGCGACCTGCGCGATGCCGGAAGCCGCCCGGTGGTGGTGCTCAGCCGCGATGCGGCGATCCCTCGTCATGGACGCGCCCTGATCGCGCCCTGCACCACCACGATCCGGGGCCTGCCGAGCGAGGTGCTCCTGGAGCCCGGCGACGATCCCGTTCCGCTGGTGTCCGCCGCCAATCTGGACTCCGTGGAGAGCGTGTCGCTGTCGGTCCTCGCCCGGCGGCTCGGCCGGCTGTCGGATGCGCGCATGCGCGAGATCTGTGCGGCGCTGGCGGTCGCCGTCGCCTGCGGCGCATGAGAGTCGTTCTGGCCGTGGCATTCTGGGGCCGACGCCGCGGCGAAGCCGTACTTGACCGGGAGTCGGATATGGGACGCCGCAGCCGTCGCCGCGAACGACCTGTTCGCCGGCCTGGGGTAGCGGGCGCGACACCGTGGCACGGCCGCGCCCTGATAGCGCCGTGCGCCAGGACGATCCGGGGCACTGGCTGGACAGCGTCATTCCTGGTGACACTTCGCGCGACAGGGTAGATTCCACGCATGGTGCGTGATCCGGCCGGCGATACCCCCTACCTGCGCGTACTGGGTTCGATAGTGCTGGTGCGGCGCGATGGCAGCGAGGCGGAGTTCACCCCGATCCAGCAGCGGCTGCTCGCCCGGCTCGTCGTCGCGTGGCCGGAGCCGGTGCATCGTGACGAACTCGCCGATGCGGTGTGGGGCCGGGACCGGCCCGCCTCGGCGCGGCAGGCCCTCCACAATCAGGTCAGCCGGATCCGAGGTATCGCCGGGGAGTCGTCGATCGAGACCGTCGGCGACCGCTACCTGCTAGCACTCGCCACGGACGTCGACGTGGTGCTCCAGGCGGTCGTCCGCGCGGAAGAGCTGCTGGTGGCGCTCGGTGCGGGCGGCCTCAGCGATCCGGTCGACGCTGGTGACCCGGCCGTCGCCGCGTCGGATGACGACCACGACGCCACCCCGGCCGGCGCTCGGTCCGCGAAGCCATCGGCGGGACATCCCGCCGTCCAGGCGGCGTTCGACGACATCGACGCCCTGCTCGGACCGGCGCACCGGGAGATCCTCGCGGACCTGGATCACGGCGCCGAGGTGACGCGCTTCCGCCAGCGTGCGCAGACCATCGTGTCCGCCGCCGAGAATCTCCGCTTGGAGGCTGCGCTGATCCTGGGCCGCCGGGACTGGGCGGTGATCGAGGCGCAACGGCTGACCCAGGAGGCGCCGCTGGACGAGCGCGCCGCGGCGAACTATGCGCGGGCCCTCGCAAGCGCCGGACGACGCAGTGACGCGCTCACCACCCTGGCCCGCGTCCGTAAGGAACTGCGTCTGCACCTCGGATTCGAATCGGGTCCGCTGCTGGACGCCGCGGAAGCCGAGATTCTGCAGGGCCAGGTTCGGCCGGCGGAAGGGTCCACCTATGGCTCGCCTCCACCGCTGGTGGGCCGGCGCGATGAGCTTCGCCGTATCCTGCAGTCCGTTGCGCAGCGCCGCCCGGTACGGGTGCGTGGAGAGCACGGCGCAGGAGTCTCCCGGATGCTGTTCGAGGTGCGCACCAGGTTGGTGGCGCTCGGCGTGCGGACCGTGCTGGCGCGTGCGGAGGAACATCCGCACTCGGCGACGAGCCTCATCGAGGAGCTACTCTTCGAGCTCGACGTGCCGAGAGACCCTACGCAGAACGCGATCTCAGCATTCGCATCGGTGGCGGCGGCGATCGACGCGGCCCACCCAACCGTGTTCATCGTCGATGACGTGCAATTCCTCGGACCGTCCGCGTGGCAGGCGCTGCGCGCCGTGGCCGAGGCGGAGTTCGGCGGGCTCGTCCTGGGCGGGCACGGGCATGTGCTGGAACTCGACGGTGAGGTCGAGGTGCGCCTGGAACCCCTCGACCATGACGAGATCTCTGCCGTGGCGCGGCATTCCGGTGTCGATGACGTGGGCCGCCTCTCGCGCATCGCGGATGTCTCCGGCGGGAATCCTTTGGCTGCAAGACTTCTCGCCCAGTCCGCGGAGATCGTGACTCACGACGCGGACGATGCCATCGTGGTTCCGGAGTTCCCGGCGTTCGCGGACTTCCTGCAGCGGCTCGTCGGGGACCTGGGCGCCGATCGACGCCACGATCTGCAACTGGCCGCAGTTGCCGGTGACGGATATCCGGTGGCAGCGTTCGACCACGTCACCTGGGCACATGAGCTGGAGCTTCCTGACAACCTGGTGGAGACCGACGCGCGCGGATCGCTGCGGTTCCGGCACGGTGCGGTCCAGGCCCACATCTATCGAACGCTGCCGCGAGGGGTGCTGTTGGACCTGCACCACGAGCTGGGCCGCGCCGCCCGCGCGGTGGGTGCGCCGGCTGGCACCGTCGCCAGGCACCTGCTGACCGCGGCCGAACTCGACCCGGAAGCGGCCATCGAGGCGGCGCGGGAGGCCGCGCGGGAGGCATCCCTGCTCGGCGCCCATGCGGACGCGGCCGGCTGGCTGGCGCAGGCGCGGATGATCGCCGACGCCGGCGCGGAGTCGGCAAGCGGCATCGAGGCAACAGGCGTCGATACGACCGGTGTGCCGTCGGCGATCGGCGCGGATCCGGCGTGTGGTGTACCGCCGGCGAGCGGCGTGCCGGCCCCGGCGCGCGCCGGTGAATCGGCATTCGGCTGGGACGATGCACCGGTGTCGGGGCTGGGTGGGCGCCGGCATCGTGACGACGTGCCGGACGATGCCGCGCCGGCCCCGCGCAGCGTTGCGCTCGCCATCGAACACGCCGATGCGCTGCGGTTGGCCGGCGACCCGCAGCACCTGGAGGCGCTGATCGCCGCAACCCGTTATGCGTTGGCCTGTGCGGACGACACCCTCATCGCGGCAGCGGGTTTCGCGCTGTTGCAGCTCGGCGGCTCCAGTCCGGCCGGCGGCCCGGACGAGCGCATCACGGAGCTGACAGAGCAGGTCATGTCGGCCATCGACGATCCGCAGTTGCGCGCACCGGTCCAGGCCGCCGCGTCCCTCGCCTGGTCCATGACGGGCCATGCGGACAAGGCCCGACTTCTTTTCGATGAGGCGGAGTCGGCGGCGATCGATCCTGCGGTGCGGCTCGCGGTGTTGCCCTTCGCGTACCTCGCGGTGGGTCGCCCGTGCGATCTCCCCCGGCGGGCCGCGCTCGCGGCGGAATTGGTGGCAACGGCCCGCGCCGCCGGCGAGCCGGTCTCGCTGTGGGAGGGTCTGCACCTCTCCTTCTCGGTGGCCATACAGCAGGGCGACGGAGCCGCGATGCGCGCCGCCCTGGCCGAGATGGAACGGTTGGTCGACCGTATCGGGGATGTCGGCCGCCGGTGGTCGATGCTGTACTGTGCGGCGACACTGGCCGAGATCGACGGCGACTACCCGCGCTGTGAACTTCTTGCGGCGCAGGCACACTCGGTGTTCTCCCCGGTGTCCCCGGACCGTGCGGGCGCCGCCCTCTACGGCCAGCTGCTGCCGTTGCGGCTGCGACAGGGACGGCTGGCCGAGGTGCGCCCCGTCATCGAGCAGATGGTCGCCGCGCAGCCGGGGGTCACCGCCTGGCATGCGGCCGCCGCACTCGTCAAGGCGGACGCGTTGAGCCGGGCGCCGGATGCCGCAGGAGCCGCGTCACCGGAGGCCGACGGCGGGCATGACGCCGTTCGCGAGGAGGCGCGCGCGCACGCCGAGCGCGCCCTGCAGCTTGCACAGGACGACTTCCTCTGGCTGGCAGCACATGTCGTCGGCGGTCGGGCCGCGGCGCAGCTCGGCGAAGCGGACCTAGTGGAGCGCTACGCGGCGCGGCTGCGACCGTGGGCGGATCTGGTGTGCTGGCAGGGCACCTGCTCCTACGGGCCCGTCGCGGCGGTACTGGCCCTGCTCGCCGAAGCCTCCGGTGACCGGGCCGCCGCCCGTGACTACACCAAAATTGCGGAGAGACTCACCCGCTCGTTGACCGAGGCGTCGATCCCGGCGCGCATCGTGAGCGCGCCCTCGCAGCGGTCGGCCGTGGTGGCCGCGGGAAGCGACCGCTAGTAGCCGCCTCACCCGGCTGTTAACGCGCTGTTAGCGCCAACTGCTGTGCTGTACCTGCATTCGACGCGCCGGGAGATCACCCGCGCCGAACCGGACGGGGAGCATGATGCGCGCACGCACCATGACGTCGGTACTGCTTGCTGTGACGTTGGTGGCGACGATGTCCGTCACCGGCGCGCTGCCGACTCCGGAGGCAGACGCCGCGGGGGGGGGAGGCAGCCTCACCGCGACGGTCACGCTGAAGGAGTTGAATCAACCGACTATCGCGACGATAGAGGTCACGCCGCGGTACTGGGAAGCCGGCGACTCGGTGACCGTCACCGTGACGCCGACCGTGGGATCCATGGAGTGCCTGAGCGGCCCGGCGAGGCCGGTATCGACAGGTCAGATCACAGTTCACCGACCGCACGATCATGGACATCGGTGAGCCCCGGTCCTCCAACAGCGTGTACTGGTATTTCGGCGACGTCACCAATAACTACTCGGGGTCGCCGAACCCGACGCACACCTATCCGGAGGACGGCGAATACACGATCCGGCACGGGGTCTACGACCGCTTCGGCCGCAACGTCGAGGTCACCTCGACGATCCGGGTCGGATCCGAGCCGATGCAGGGCGCCCTATTCGAACGGCCCGGTTCGACCACCGGCGACACCATCAAGGAAGGCGAGACGCTGCCGCTGCGGCTGCGCGTCGAGAACCACGACGTCATCAAGCTCGACGCGACGCCCCCGCAAGACGGCTGGTTCACGGACGTCAGAGTGGTGTCCGCAAAGATCGTCCCGCTCGATGAGGACGGCAACCCGATCGACGTACCGCTGCCCGAGTCCCCCCGGTGACGGCGGCGATGACGGTGAGGCCCCCGAGCCGCCGCAACCCATGGCGACCATCACCGCGACCGGCGACCCGCTGCCCACCGAGATCGACCCGCGTTCCTCGGGCAGCTGGGGCCAGGCATTCACCGACTTCGATGTGACCGGCAACAGCGCCGGCGACGTGCAGGCCCAGGTGGAGGTGTCCGCGACGCGATCGAATGGCGAGACAGTCACGAAAACATTCACCCGCGATGTCACCATCCTCCCCTCGCCGCTCACCGTGACGATCGCCCAGGACCCGGCTGTGCTGGTCTACGGCCAGGACAACGACGACGACGGCGAGATCACGGACGCGGACAACGAGTTCGACATCACGGTCACCGTCAGGAACCAATCCGCCGAACCCGTCACGTCGATCCAGTCGACCGATTCGGCGCAGCCGCTCCGCTTTACCGGCAGGATCGGGGAACTCAGCGCGGCCGTGGCGCTGGAGCGAATCGACTCGGAAGGGACGTCGTTCGGGGATCTCGAGCCCGGCGCGGAGAAGACGCTCACCTACCGGTACCGAGCCCTCGACCGGGTGCTGGCCGACGCCAAATACATCGTGTCCGGTGTGCAGAACAGCAAGAATGTCACCGCCCACGGCACTAAGGAGATCAAGGTCTCCAAGGATCTGTGGCTGGAGGCCGAGTTCGGCAAGGCCGAGGAAGGGCGCGCCTACAAGTCCGGCCAGACGGTGCGGCTGAAGGGCACGATCAAGAACGTCACCAAGGTCCTCGAGCCGAACAAGGACGTCGTCGAGGAGGGCTTCGACGTCGGCGCGCTGATCGAGCCCACCCTGGAGGGCAATGCCGGCGGCGGGGAATTGTTCCCCGCGGGCTTCGGCGGGCAGACTCCGCTCACGCCCACGCCGTTCATCCTGGCGCCGGACCAGGAGGTCGACCTCGCGGCGGTGCTCGCCACGCTGGAAACAGACAAGCCGAGCAGCGCCACCGTCACATACACGGTGAATGTCTACAAACTCGACAATCCCGAAGATCCCGTGGCGGGCGACGACACGAACTTCGTCATCTCGGCCGATAGCGAGACGCAGCAATTCGCGCTGTCCCCAGTGCCCCAGCTGCCCGACGAGTGGCTCCGCTGCCCGGCCGAACTGAACATCGTCTCGTACCTCTCCTGCCGGTTCACGCTGGGCGTCAAGTCGTTCGCCGTCGGCGGGTGGAACCTGCTGGCCATCAGCGTGTACGGCCTCGACCAGATACATCAGGCCTGGTGGGGGCTCGCGTCGACCGAGGTGTGGGCGATCGGCCAGATCGTCCAGTATCTGCTGGGCGACGAGGCTGCCATGGACCGGCTCGCCGCCGAAATCCTGATCGACATCCAGGCGCTCAAGGACGTCGGTGTGCAGTTGCTCAAGGCGATCACGCCCACCCAGGAGGGTGTGAAGGCCGCCGTCTTCGGGGCGCTGGACGCGTTCGGGCAGAAGCTGAGCAAGAACTCGCTGCGACAGTGGGCGGGTGACCTGACGGAGTTCGCCGGCGCCAACCTCGACTCGTCCGCCGCACTGACCAACCTCGTCGTCAAGCGAGTGGCGCTCAAGGTGATGACCGGGGCTGCCGGTCGTGAAGGCGCGGAGCGGGCGGCGCTGGAAGCCGTGTCGCAGGAGCAGGTGGAGAGCCTGACCACGCGCGTGGCGAGCGCCGAGGCCACCGGCCAGAGCCTGACGAAGGGAGTGCTCCAGGCCGGGGACGACGTCACCGGCATGGCGAAGGTGCTGGAGGCGTTCGGCGCCAGTGCCGGAGACGTGGCCAACATGATGCGGATCGCCAGGGAGGAAGGCGTCAACCTGCTGTTCCGGGCGCGCAGCAGCAAGGCGATGCAACTGCTCCAGGACGGCCTCGCCTGGGCCAAGCCGTCGGGGGTCTCGATCAAGACGGTGAGCGAGATCGACGTCAAGTTCCTTCGCTACCAGGCCGAGTGGGAAGGCCGCGCCGTGCTGGTGGAGCCGCCGATCACGTGGAAACCCGCCGGTGCGGAGCGGAACGCCGCCATCGAGCAATACCTGAACAGGTTCACCGAACTGCAAGGCACCTCCGGGGCCGCACGCGATCTGCGGGCCGCCGTCAAGTCGCGCATGGAACAGCGTCTGGACGAGTGGCCGGTCCAGCTGCAGAAGTTCTCCGGCTACGCGGAACACGGCATCGACGCCTCGTTCTACGCCGAGAAGCAGGGCCTGAAGAAGGGCCTGATCGCGAACGAGAAGAAGCTGCGCAAGGCGGAGGTCATCGCGGAAACCCTGGCCGGCAGCGGCGATGACGCCGCACGCAAGGTGTTCCACCTCAAGATGGCCGACGCCAACGGTCAGAACTTCCGATGGATCACCGGCGACATCGACTTCCTGGCGATCCTCAATCCGGACGGCACCATTCTGCAGGACATCGTCAAGCGCACCCGCATCTACGAATCGATGCGCGCCCTGCTCGGCATGCAGCACGGCGAGTCTATGACGTTCTCCGGCGCCGAGTTCCTGCGCAAGAAGTTCCTGGAATGCTGCACCCTCGGCGGCGACACCATGCTGGCCGCGACGTTCGACGGCCGCGTGGTCGCCACCTACTTCGACGACGCGCTGGCCGTGATGCCCGATGGGCTCAATGCGGCGATGCTGCCCACGCCGGTGGCGGACAAGATCGACTCACTCGTCTACCTGACGGGTGTCACCTCCGAGATGGTCTCCGCGGCGCGGGCCGGGGCCAACGTTCCGCTGCCACCGGTGAAGGACTTCGTCACCAACTTCATCGCCGACAAGGCCAAACCCGTGCCCACGGATCTCAAAGGCGTCATGGAGTCGCTGGCCAAGCTGGAGCAGAAGGTCAATGAGACGAAACCCGCCAAGCCCGCGACCTTCGACCGCGCGGGCAAGCCGATTGCGGCCAGCGGCAAGGCCGGCACCTCCGGCGCCGAATTCGTGCCGGTGATCTACACCGTCAACGAGAACACCGGCAGGTTCGACCGCTTCCGCTCGCCGGGCCGGGCCTTCGTCCAGAATCCGTCGGGATCGACAGCCGCGGTGAGCGTCGCCCCGCGCGCCGGGATATTCATGACGGCCGAGCCGGGTCCGGCCGAGGCCCTCTCGCAGACCTGGGCGGAGCTCGTCGCCGACGGATACCCGCAGCCGGAGGTCGGCTCCTGGCGCGAACTCGCCGAGGACGATCTGAATGCGGCGGGCGATGCGCCGGGGGTGGCGCCGTTCACGCTGCTCGGTGCGCATGCCGCCGCCGGCGCCGGCACGCTGGATGTGTTGACGGCTGCGGACCTGGAGGTGTCGGCGGGCTCGCCGTTCTTCCAGGCCGGGGACCGGGTCGTGATCGACCCGGCGTCGGACGG
>JBIQMQ010000022.1:0-2407 GCA_044463185.1 Nakamurella lactea
TCGCCTCGTTGAACGCGTGCACCGCCTCCGGCGTGGACGGCATGTTGGCGCCCTCGGCGACCGCCTGCACACCGTTGTTGATCAGCATCTTCGCGTCGTGCCCGTTGAGCTCGTTCTGCGTGGCGCAGGGCAGCGCGATATCGATCTTGGTTTCGCCGGCGATGGTCCACACGTTGTCCTTGGCCCGGTAGACCGACGCCGACCCGCGGCGCTTCGCGTAGTCGCCGACCCGGCCGCGCTCGTCCTCTTTGACGTGGCGCAGCAGCTCGAAATCGAGGCCACCGGCGTCGTAGACCACGCCCTGCGAATCGGAGCAGGCCACCACGTTCGCGCCCAGCTCCTGCGCCTTCTTGATCGCGTAGAGGGCGACGTTGCCGGAGCCGGAGACCAGCACGTTCTTGCCGGCGAAGCTCTCGCCCTGGGTGGCCAGCATCTCCTGCGTGAAGTAGACCAGGCCGTAGCCGGTGGCCTCGGTGCGCACCAGCGATCCGCCCCAGCCGATGCCCTTGCCGGTGAGCACACCGGACTCGTACCGGTTGGTGATGCGCTTGTACTGGCCGAACAAGAACCCGATCTCGCGCCCGCCGACGCCGATGTCACCGGCCGGAACGTCGGTGTACTCGCCGAGGTGACGGTAGAGCTCCGTCATGAACGACTGGCAGAACCGCATCACCTCGGCGTCGGACTTGCCCTTCGGGTCGAAGTCCGAGCCGCCCTTGCCGCCGCCGATCGGCATGCCGGTGAGCGCGTTCTTGAAGATCTGCTCGAACCCGAGGAATTTCACCGTGCCCAGCGTGACGGTCGGGTGGAAGCGCAGCCCGCCCTTGTACGGCCCGAGTGCCGAGTTGAACTCGACCCGGAAGCCACGGTTGATGTGTACGCGCCCGTTGTCGTCGGTCCACGGCACTCGGAAGATGATCTGCCGCTCCGGCTCGCACAACCGTTCCAGAATGGAGGCTTCCGCGTATTCAGGTTTCTTCGCCACCACGCGGCCGATGGATTCGAACACCTCGCGAGCGGCCTGATGGAATTCGGGCTCGGCGACGTTGCGCTGCACCACCTGGTCGAAGATCGCCTGGATACGCGGTTCTAGCTCGGACATTGCCCACCTTTCAGCGGAATCGGCGTCGGACTCCACGACGGTATCGATTCAGCGCCCATTCGAAAAACCGGGAATGTCCGAAAACCGCTAAACACGGTCTCAGTGCAATACTGGCCGAGTGCGAGCTTTCACCGACGCGGACCGCGTGCTCATGTCGGATCCGCTGTTTGCGGAGCGTTATCGGCATGCAGCCGCGCACGACGGCCGCTTCGACGGGCATTTTGTCACGGGCTGGCGGATGTCCGAAAACTTCTGCCGACCGGGGTGTGCGTCGCGGACCCCCCGCCCATCCCGTGTGGTGTTCTATCGCACATCGGCTGCCGCCCACGCCGCCGGGCTGCTACCGTGCCCCCGCTGCCGACCGGATATGACGCCGCCCTCGATGGATCTCGCGACCGGAGATTCAGTGGGTGTCCGGGGATTGCGGCTGATCGCGGACGGCGAGATCGACCGGCGTGGCGTGGGCGGTGTGGCGAAGAAGGTGGGTGTGACGCCGCGGCATCTGCTGCGGGCGGTGGAGGAGACGGCCGACTGCGGGCCGCTCGACGTGGCACGGGCCGGGCGCGCCCGGCTGGCGCGGCTGCTGCTGACCAGTACGGCCCTACCGATGCGGGACGTTGCGCTCGCCGCGGGATTCACCAGCGTGCGCCAGTTCAACGCGACGATCGTGGACCTGTATCGCGTCCCTCCAGGCGTGATCCGGTCCGGCCCGCGGCGGGCCGTATCCGTGGCTCGCGACTCCGGCCCGCTCGTGGTGCGGTGCGTGCTACCTGCGCTGCGTCCGATTCCGTCCGAGGTCTTCGCCGAACTCGCCGAGAACGCCGTCCCGGAGGTCGAGGAGGGCAGCGACCACTGGTTCGCCCGGACCGTGCGGCTGCCGCACGGCGCGGGCCATGCCCGGATAGACCTGGACGGTTCCGGCCGGATGCTGGCCCGGCTGACCGTGGCCGACCTGCGCGATTTCGTGCCGCTCGTCAACCGCGTCGAAGCACTCCTGGTCCGGTTCGGCGGGCCCGACGACGCCGTGCAGGCTCCCGGCGCGACCGACCAGTCGGAGGCGCTGATCCGGGCCGTGCTGAGTCGGCATGCCACCACACCCGTGGCGCGCACCATGCTCGGCGGCATGGTCGCGGCTCTGGGCGAGGTCACGCCCTGGGGCAGGCTCTTCCCGACCGCGCGCGCCATCGCCGAATCCGGTCCTGCGATCCTGCGCGGGCCGAAGGAGCGGGTGGACGCGGTACTGCGGGCGGCCACGGCGCTGGCATCGGGCCGGATCGACGTCGAGGGCGGGTGGTCCTGGCGGAC
>JBIQMQ010000022.1:2507-5177 GCA_044463185.1 Nakamurella lactea
GCGCCGCCGGCCGGGTCGGTGAGTACCATCGTTGCCGGTAACACCCCGCGGACCGCACAGCACCCGGATCGATGCCGAGGGCATGCGCGATTCAGTTGTCCTTGACGTATGCCAAACTCCGGATCGGGGAGCGCGTGGCGGATCAACCGAGGCTGGCGGTGTCCGGCGTCTCGTGCCGATTCGGTGAGACGCAGGCGCTGGTCGACATCGATCTGGCGGTGGCGCGCGGCGAATTCGTGGCGATCGTCGGCCCGTCCGGCTGCGGCAAATCGACTCTCTTCAACATCGTTTCGGGACTGCAGGCCCCCCGCGCCGGGTCGGTGCATATCGACGGGGAGGACGTCACCGGCCGCACCGGGCACGTCGGCTACATGCTGCAGAAGGATCTGCTGCTTCCCTGGCGGACGGTCGTCGGCAACATCACCCTCGGTGCGGCACTGACCCGTGGCGTCACCGCGGCGGAGCGGCGCGCGGCCGCGCAGCTGGCCACCCGGTACGGGCTGGGCGAGTTCTTGAACCACTACCCGCATGCGCTGTCCGGCGGCATGCGGCAGCGGGTCGCGTTCATGCGCACGCTGGCGCTCGGCAAGGACGTGCTGCTGCTCGACGAGCCGTTCGGGGCGCTCGACTCGCAAACCCGGCTGGACATGCAGATGTGGTTGATGTCGGTGTGCGACGACCTCACCGCCACGATCCTGTTCGTCACCCACGACGTCGACGAGGCGATCTTCCTGGCCGATCGGGTCGTGGTGATGTCCCCCCGGCCCGGCCGCATCGCGCGCATCGTGCCGGTGACGCTGCCCCGGCCGCGGACCCTCGACACGCTCACCTCCGGCACGTTCATCGAGGTGAAACGCGAGGTCACCGCGGCCCTGCGGCAGCCTGAGGCGGCCGCCGCCGGATCGGTGGGGCCGTGATGGCCGCGGTCCCGCGGGTCGAGCGCGTCGGCGGGGCCGGGCGCGGCCGGGGGAGCGCCGCTGGTCGCGTCGCAGGCCGGATCCTGCTCCCGCTGGCCGGTATCGCGGCCATCGCACTGCTGTGGAACGGCGTCATCCTCGTGTTCGGCCTGCAGCCGTTCGTGCTGCCGACCCCGCAGGCGGCACTCCGCGCGATCGGCGCCAATTGGTCCACGCTGGCGCCGCTCACCTGGCAGACGCTGCTGGAGACGGCGTACGGCTTCGTGATCGGTGCCGCGCTCGGCTTCGTGCTGGCCGTCGCGATGGCCGCCTCGAAGCTGACGCAGCGCGTCGTCTTTCCGACACTCGTGACGTCGCAAGCGGTTCCGATCGTCGCCATCGCCGCCCCGCTGGTGATCCTGTTCGGGTTCGGCATGCTGCCCAAGCTGATCATCGTCGCCTGGATCGTGTTCTTCCCGGTCGCCGTGAACGTGCTGGACGGCCTGGCGCACGTCGATCCGGACCTCATCCGGCTCTCCCGCTCCACCGGCGCCGGGCGGGCTCGCGAATTCCTCTACATCAGGCTGCCGGCCACGCTGAGCCCGCTGTTCACCGGCCTGAAGATCGGCGCCACCTACGCCGTCACCGGCGCCGTGATCGGGGAGTGGACCGGCACGCTCACACCCGGGCTGGGCACGCATCTGCTCAAGGTCAACGCCTCGTTCAAGACCGACATCGTCTACGGCATCACGTTCCTGCTCACCGCGATCGGCGTGCTGTCGTTCCTGCTGGTCACCCTGGTCGAGGCGTGGGCGACGCCGTGGACCAGGCGTCCCACCGCCCGGCGCGGGTTCCGCCTCGATCCGGACGTGGATGACGCAGCCCGCGGCGCAGCCGCCGACCTCGTCGTGGGCACCGATGCCGCCGGGGCCGGACCCGACCAGACTCCCCGACCGAGGAGACCGTCGCCCGATTCCGGGCGCAGATATGAGGAGGAAGACCCGAGATGGTGAAATCCCACCGTTCTGGGCGCATGCTCGCCGCCGCCGCGCTGACGGTCGCCGGGTTGGTGCTGGGGGCGTGTTCGTCGGCCGGCGACAGCGGATCGTCCACGCCCGCGTCCCCGTCCACGGACGGATCGCAGGAGACGTCGCCCGCGGCGTCCGGCACGTCGCCGTCCGGTGACTCCGTCACGACGATCTCGCTGGTCTACGACTGGTCCGGCGTGGACTTCGAGGCCGTTCCCCTCGCCGTCGCGAAGTCCGAGGGCATGTTCGCCAAGGCCGGCATCGACGTGGACCTGATCCTGCCGCCGGACGATTCGACGACCGTGAAACTGCTCGGCTCCGGCCAGGGCGACATCGGCTTCGCCACCACCGCCGACGTGGTGATCACCCGCGGCCAGGGCGCCGATGTGGTGTCGATCGGCAACTACTCGCAGGCCAACAACTGGGGCCTGATCGCCCGGCCCGGCGAGCAGATCGACCTGACCCAGCTCAAGGGCAAGACGATCGGCGTCTTCGCCGACAACTGGACGCAGGCCATGATGCCGTTCGTGCTCAAGGCCGCCGGCCTCGGCGAGTCCGACGTGAAGCAGGTGATCTTCGACGGTGACGACGTCGCGCCACTGCTCGCCAACAAGCTGGACCTGACCACCAACACCACCAACTTCGCGGTCGCCCAGGTGCAGGAGGCGGTCGGGGAGAAGCCGACCGTGATGCTCGCGAAGGAATTCGGCGCGCCGGACATCCCGGTGTGGGTGTATGTGGCCGGC
>JBIQMQ010000022.1:5277-22248 GCA_044463185.1 Nakamurella lactea
CCGGCGCGGCCGGCCGCGTCCGATCCGCAGCTGCGGCCGGCCAAGCCTCCGGCCGGCCGGGTGGCGCTGTTCCTGTGGTGCTGGGTGCTGGTGCTGCTGGTCGCGCCGACGGCCGTGGCGGTCGGCCTGCTCATCGCCGGCGCCGCCACCTCGGTGGTGTGGATCGGTCTCGGCGTCTGGTTGTTCGCCTCCGGATTCCTACGCGTGCTCACGCGCGCCTATCGGTACATCGCCGGCCGCATCCTCGGCGAGCGGATCACCGCCGTCTACCTCACCGCACCGGACCGCACCCTGCTGTCGCGGCTGCGCACCGTGGTGATGGACCCGGCGCGATGGCGTGATGCCGCGTTCGGCTTCTTCACCATCAGCCTGGGCGTCGGTCTGTCCATCTCCGCGCTCGTGGCGTTCGTCGTCTTTCCGCTCGGCTACTGGCTCTCGCCGATGCTGCTGCGCCTGTGGGCGATGGCGACGCGTTCCCTGATCGGTCCTACCGGCGAGGCAGCGCTGCAGCAGCGCATCGGCACGCTGGAGGAATCGCGCACGGAATCGCTGGATCATTCGGCGGCCGAGCTCCGCCGGATCGAGCGGGATCTGCACGATGGCGCCCAGGCGCACCTGGTCGCCCTGGGCATGAATCTGGGCATGGCCGAGGAGCTGCTGCCCAGCGACCAGCAGGCGGCGGTGGCGCTGATCGCCGACGCCCGGGCGTCGTCCCGGGCCGCACTGGCTGAATTGCGGTCGCTCGTGCGCGGCATCCATCCGCCCGTGCTCGCCGACCGCGGCCTCGCCGGTGCCGTCGAGGCGCTGGCGCTCGAGCAGCCGACCGCCATCGACGTGGACATCGTGCTCCCCGGCCGGCCCCCGGCGCCGGTGGAGTCCGCCGTGTACTTCGCCGTCGCCGAGGCGCTCACCAACGCGGTGAAACACGCCGCGGCCCGGACGGTCTGGGTGTGGCTGCGGCACGAGGGCACGACGCTCACAGCATTGGTCGGTGACGACGGTGTCGGCGGCGCCCAGCTCATGCCGGGTGGGGGACTGGCCGGGATCGAGCGGCGCCTGGCGGCGTTCGACGGCAGCGTGACCGTCGCCAGTCCGCCCGGCGGCCCGACGCTCGTCACCATCACCGTTCCGTGCACCCTGGACCCCGCCGCGGTCGGCCGCGACACGTCGGGCGCCAGCCGCTAACGTTCTCGGCGACGCGGAGCGGCGCTCGGAACGAAAGGTGCGGGTATGCGCGTGGTGTTGGCCGAGGATCTCGCGCTGCTGCGCGACGGTCTGATCCGGCTGCTGGAGGCGCACGAGATGCAGGTGGTGGAGGCCGTCGACAACGGCCCCGACCTGCTGCGGGCCCTCACCACGCACCGGCCCGACGTCGCGGTGGTCGACGTGCGCCTGCCGCCGACGTTCACCGACGAGGGCCTGCGCGCCGCGGTCGCGGCCCGCGAGCAGATACCGGGCCTGCCGATCCTGGTGCTCAGCCAGTACGTGGAGCAGCTCTACGCGCGCGAGCTACTGAGCCAGGGCACCGGCGGCATCGGCTACCTGCTGAAAGACCGCGTCTCGGATGTGGCCCAGTTCGTCGACGCGATCCGCCGGGTCGCGTCCGGCGGCACCGCCATGGATCCCGAGGTGATCAGCCAGCTCCTGGTCCGGCACCGGGTGACGTCGCCGGTCGCGTCGCTCACGCCGCGCGAACGCGAGGTGCTGGAGCACATGGCGCAGGGCTTGTCCAACGCGGCGATCGCCTCGGCCATGTTCGTCACCGAGAAGGCCGTGGGCAAACACATCGGTTCGATCTTCGGCAAGCTCAACCTGCATCTGCACGAGGACACCAACAGGCGGGTGCTGGCCGTGTTGGCCTTCTTGGAGACGGGCTGAGACACCGCACGAGGGCGGCGTCATGCTCGTGTGTTACCCAGCCCGGCACATATGCCTGTTTGGGTAACACGAGGCGAGGTTGTGCGGTTACTGCTCGGAATCCTGGGAGCGGCGCCAGCGGATCCCGGCCTCCAGGAAGCCGTCGATCTCGCCGTCGAACACGGCCGACGGGTTGCCCACCTCGTAGTTGGTGCGCAGATCCTTCACCATCTGGTACGGATGCAGCACGTACGAGCGCATCTGGTTGCCCCAGGAGTTGCCGCCGTCGCCCTTGAGCGCGTCGATGGTGGCCTTCTCCTCCTGGCGGCGCCGCTCCAGCAGCTTGGCCTGCAGCACGGCCATCGCGGAGGCCTTGTTCTGCAACTGGGACCGCTCGTTCTTGCAGGACACCACGATGCCGGTGGGGATGTGGGTGATGCGCACCGCCGAGTCGGTGGTATTCACGCCCTGGCCGCCGGGGCCGGAGGAGCGGTACACGTCGACCCGGAGATCCTTCTCGTCGATGTCCACGTGATCCGCGGAGTCGACCACCGGCACCACCTCGACCCCGGCGAACGAGGTCTGCCGCCGCCCCTGGTTGTCGAAAGGCGAGATGCGCACCAGCCGGTGCGTGCCCTGCTCCACGGACAGCGTGCCGTAGGCAAAGGGCGCCTTGACCTGGAACGTCGCCGACTTCAGGCCGGCCTCCTCCGCGTACGACGTGTCGTACACCTCGGTCGCGTACCCGTGCCGCTCCGCCCAGCGCAGGTACATGCGCAGCAGCATCTCCGCGAAGTCCGCGGCATCCACGCCACCCGCCTCGGAGCGGATGGTGACCAGGGCCTCCCGCTCGTCGTACTCGCCGGAGAGCAGCGTGCGGACCTCCATCGCCTCGATGTCGCGGGTCAACGCCGCCATTTCGGTGCGAGCCTCCGCCAAGGTGTCCGGATCCTCTTCGCCGAGCTCGAACATCACCTCGAGGTCGTCCAGCCGGCTGCGCAGCTTCTGCACGTGCGCGAGCTCGTCCTGCGCATGCGACAGCTTGCTGGTGACTTCCTGCGCCCGCGCCTGGTCGTCCCACAGGTCGGGAGCGGTGGCCTGCTCGGACAGCTCCGCGATGACGGTCCTCAAGCGTTCCACGTCGACCACGGCCTCGATGGACTCCATGGTGGTGGTCAGTTCTTTGAACGCTGCGTTGTCGTCGGGATTCACAACTTCTAAGCCTACGCGAACGGCGGAGGTGCTCCGCCGCGCCGAAGGTGGCGCGAACGGCGTCATGCGCGACGGATCACGACGCAACCGAGTAGGACGCCGCAGCCACGCCAGCCACTCCTGGTGGTATATTCCGTAAGGAATAATCGTTGCGGGGTATAACGCGGCGACAGAGCAATGGACCGGCGGCAGAGCGGTCGACAAACACGGAGGGTCGAAGTGGCGGTCTTGAGTCCGATCTCGCTGGCGGCGTTGGGGCTGCTCGCCGAGCGGCCCATGCACCCGTACGAGATGTACCAGCTGCTGCTGGAACGGGCCGAGGACCGGCTCCTGAAAGTGCGTCCCGGCACCCTGTACCACGCGGTCGACCGGCTGGAACGCGACGGGCTCGCCCGCGCGCTGCGCACCGAACGGGACGGCAACCGGCCGGAGCGCACCACGTTCGACATCACCGAATCCGGGCGCCGCACCCTGTTGCGCCGCATCGGCGAGATGCTGGCCACACCCGCGGACGAGTATCCGGAGTTTCCGCTGGCCATCTCCGAAGCACACAACCTCACCCGGGCGCAGGTGATCGCGGCCCTGCGCAGCCGGATGCAGGCCCTGGCCGACGAGCAGCAGGCCATCTCGGGCCGACTGCAGGCGCTGGGAGGCGAGCGGATCCCGCGGCTCTTCTGGCTGGACGTCGACTACGACCGCGCCATCCGCGAGGCCGAAATCAACTGGCTGGGCACGGTGATCGCTGAACTCGAATCCGGCGAACTGCCGTGGCCGGACTCCGCCGATATCGCCGAGCGCAGACAGCAGCTGCGGGCGATATCGGGTACCGCATGCGTGGCACCGAACGAAGGAACAGGAACGAACACATGACCATCAATCCAGAAGCACCGCAACGACCCCCGACGGTGCCGCAGCCGGACTTCACCGGCAGCCCGTGGCCCGCGCTGTGGGCGCTCTGCCTGGGCTTTTTCATGATCCTGGTCGACTCGACCATCGTCTCCGTGGCGATCCCGTCGATGATGGCCAGCTTCGACGCGGACGTCAACGAGGTGCTCTGGGTCACCAGCGCCTACCTGTTGGCGTACGCCGTCCCGCTGCTCATCACCGGTCGGCTCGGTGACCGCTTCGGCCCCAAGGTGTTGTACCAGGCGGGCCTCGTGCTGTTCACGGTGTCGTCGGCCTGGTGCGGCCTGTCCGGCTCGATCGGGATGCTGATCGTCGCCCGCGTCGTCCAGGGCCTGGGCGCTTCGATGATGACGCCGCAGACCATGGCGGTGATCACCCGCACCTTCCCGGCGAACCGCCGCGGTACGGCCATGGGGCTGTGGGGCGCCGTGGCCGGCGTGGCCATGCTCGTCGGCCCGATCCTCGGCGGCGTGCTGATCGACTCGCTGGGCTGGGAGTGGATCTTCTTCATCAACGTGCCGGTCGGCGTCGTCGCGCTGGCGTTGGCACTGAAACTGGTGCCGCGCCTGCCCATTCACTCGCACCGGTTCGACGTCCTCGGCGTGGCGTTGTCGGCCGTCGGCATGTTCCTGCTGGTGTTCGGCATCCAGGAGGGCGAGACCTACGACTGGGGCACCATCGCCGGACCGATCACGGTGTGGGCGCTGATCATCGCCGGTGTGGTGGTGCTCGGGGGATTCGTGCTCTGGCAGGCGCTCAACCGGGTGGAACCGCTGGTGCCGCTGAACCTGTTCAAGGACCGCAACTTCTCGCTGGCCAATATCGGCATCACCGCCGTCGGCTTCGCGATCACCGGTCTCGCCTTCCCGCTGATGCTCTACGCGCAGAAGGTGCTCGGGCTCTCGCCGACCCAATCCGCCCTGCTGTTGATTCCCATGGCGGTGCTGTCGGGGGTGCTGGCCAAACCGGTCGGCAACCTGGTGGACCGGGTGCATCCGCGTTACCTGGCCGGGATCGGCATGACGGGCATGATCGCATCGCAAGTGTGGCTGTGGCAGGTGCTCACGCCCGGCCGGGCGATCTGGGAGCTCGAACTTCCGATCGCGCTGATGGGCATCGCGAGCGCGTTCATGTGGTCGCCACTGTCCGCCACGGCCACCCGCAACCTGCCGATGAATGCGGCCGGCGCCGGCTCCGGCGTCTACAACGCGACCCGCCAGGTCGGCGCCGTGCTGGGCAGCGCGGGCATCGCCGTGGTCATGCAGTCCCGGCTGGTCGCGGCGCTCGGGTCGGGCGCCGCCACCGGCGGCGACTACGCCCAGAACGGTGTGCTGCCGGAATTCGTGCAGGCCGGGTTCTCGCGAGCGATGGGCGAGTCGCTGCTGCTACCGGCCGCGGTGCTGGTGATCGGCCTGATCGCGGGGCTGCTGTTCGCCCGGCCGGAGCAGATGCTCGGCTTCGCGCGCCGTGGCGATGCCGCGGAGGCGGGGCAGCGAGCGCCGGCGCCGGCGGTGGTCGAGCGGTAGCCGTCGCCGGCGCGGCTCAGCGTCCCTCGCGGAGTTCGTCGATGTGCACGGTGTAGACGCCGGTGACGGTGTTCCGCGAGCCCGTCACCGCGGTGGGAACGCCGGGCAGGTCGACGACGGCGATGACGCAGACGTCGTAGTCGCTGCCGGGTTCGCGGCTGAACGCGGCGTCGGTGGCCTCCGCGCAGGAGCCGCCGCGGCCGGTGGTGACGATGCGCAGCCCGTCCGACGCGACGTGCTGGTCGTCCAGGGCGATGCGCGCGACGGCCAGCGCCTGCTCTGCGGTGGGCACGTGTGGCGACGTCTCGATCAGCCGGCCGACGTCGCGGGCGGATTGCGCCACGGCCAGCGTGGTGGCCTGCAGCCGGATGACGCCGATCAGGATGTAGACGGTCGGGATGAGTAGTAGCACCGCCAGGAAGACGACCTCGATGATGGCGCGGCCGTCGTCCCGGCCCGGCCCGCGCCTGTCGACGGGTGTCATGGGACCTCGCGCAGGGCGTGCGCGGTCACGTCGACGTCCGGCAGCAGCCCGCCGAGCAACGGCACCAGGCCGGGAGCGGCCATGGTGCAATGCATTTCGATCATCGTGGCGTCGACGGGCTGGGGCGCCTCGCACCGCACGGTGTCCGCGGCACCCCCGGCCAGCGTGTGCGACAGGATCTCCGAGGCCCTGGCCGACGCCGCCTGCACATCGGTGACGTCGGCGCTGGCGGCGTAGCGGGCAGCCTGACCGGCGGCGTCGGTCAGCAATGCCCGCGCATACGCCCACAGGCCGAGGCCGAGCAGTGCCAGGAACAGCGTCATCAGCATCAGCGTGACCATGACGAACTCGGCGACCGCCGAGCCGGCGTCGCGGCCGACGACTGAACCTGTTACGGCGTTCCGGTGTCGACGGTGGCCGATTGCCCGGTGATCGAATCGAAGGCGTTCTTCACGGCCGTGACGACGGCCTCTTGGAAGACGCCGAGTAGCACGATCACCACGATGGCGGTCATCATCGTGATCATCACCCAGCCCGGCACGTCGCCCCGATCGTCCGACGGTCGCCGCTCGGCCGGCGCTGCGGACGTCGCCCAGCCATGCTGCAGCGTCATCGCCGCCGCCAGGACTGTCGCGAACGCGCGGTGCGCTGCGCGGCCGACGTGTAGGTGGGGTATGGCCATGGGGGACTCCTTCGGGTGGGGCGTTCCGGTACTGCGCGAGCGATTCCGGCATGACGTAATTCGGTGCTATTGCGCGACCGTGGTGATCGCGATCAGGCCGGGGAAGAAGGCGAACAGGATCGTGATGGGCAGGATCAGGAAGACGACAGGGACCATCATCAAGATCTCCTTCTTGCCGCCGGTCTCCAACAGTTGACGTTTGCCCAGGGCGCGCACGTCCGCGGCCTGGGCGCGCAACACCTCGGCCATCGGGGTGCCGCGCTCGATGGCGACGGCCATGCCGTCCAGGAAACGCGCGAGCGGCTCGAGGGCTGTCGCGTCCCGGGCGCGCAGGAGCGCCATCTGCAGCGGTGCGCCGGCGCGGGTGTCCGCCAGCACCGCCTCGAGCTGTTTCGTCAGATGTCCCCGCGTGAGGCGGCAGACCCGGGCGATCGCGTCGGCCGGACCTTCGCCGGCGGCCACGGCCAGTGCCAGCATCTCCGCGACCACCGGGAACTCCGACAGGATCTCGGCATTGTGTTTCGACACGGACTGGCTCAGCCACCAGTCCCGGGCCAGCACACCGGCGCACATCCCGATCAGCACGATGCCGATGAGCAGCAGTGGGCTGCCGCGGCCGCCGACTAGCGCGATCAGGCACACACCCAGCCCGGCGCCGGTGCCGATCGCCGCCCAGATCACCTGCTCGGTCCGGAACTGCTCGAGGGTCATCGCCGAACCGAGCGCGGCCAGGCGCTTGCGGACCGAGGTGCCGCCGCCGACGATCCGATCCAGGAACCGCACCGCGTCGGCCACCAACGGGGCGGTGAGACGCCGCAGCGCGCCGGCGGGCGACACCGCGGCGTCGCCGATCAGCCGGGACGGCTCCGTCATGTCCCGCAGGTACGGGGCCACCCGGTCGGACAGCGAGGGTCGGCGCAGCGGAGGTGACGCCAGGATCGCCAGCAACAGACCGCCACCGGCCAGCAGTCCCAGCAGCGCCCCGATCGCGGCGGCGCTCACCGGAGCACCCGCCGATCCTCCGGCAGTCGGCCGATCGCCAGCATCAGCCGGTAGGCAACGACCGACAGCACGGCGCCGATCGCCAAGATGATGCTGCCAGCGGCCGAATCGTAGGCCGCCAGCGTCTCGCGGCGGGTGGACAGCAGCACCAGCACCAGCCAGGGCGCCGCGACCGCCATCCGCGCGGCGCTGACCGACCACGACTGCCTCGCCATCAATTCGGCTCGGGCTCGCGCGTCTTCGCGCAGGAACGAACTGAGTGTGGTGAGCAACCGACCCAGATCGGTGCCGCCCACTTCCCGGGCCACCCGCAGCGACTCGCAGATGCGGTCACCCACCGGGTCGGCCAGCGTCTGCTTCAACCTGTCCAGCGAATCGTTGAACGCGCCGGTCGCGCGATAGTCCCGGCCGAAGGCGGCGAACGCGTGTCGCAGTTGTTCGGGGCCGCGTTCACCGATCGCCGCCAGCGCTTCGGGCAGCGACAGCCCCGCCCGTACGCCCGAGGTCAGGTTGTCCACTACTTCCGGCCACAATTCACGCAGGTCGGCGCGGCGCCGGCGCCGCATCCGCTGGACCAGCATCCAGGGCGCGCACGCGGCGAAGACGCCGAACACCGTGGAGATCGACACGAGCCGGGTGGACAAGTAGGCAACGGCAATGGCGACGACGAACGCGCCGGCCTGAACCGCGATGATGCGCGCCGGCGTGACGCCGGACAGGCCCGCCTGGGCGAGCATCTCCTGCAGCCGTGCGTCGCGCCGGCGTGGGCGCGGCGGACGGACCGGGCGGCTGAGTCCCTGCCAGATCATGAGGATGCCGACGCCCACCATCAGGCCGATCAACGCGCCCACCGGTCACCTCCCCACCGCGTGCCGTGCCGGTCGTTCCGCCAGAAGGGCCAGCGCAAATGCACCTTAATGCGACATTCGCCACCAGGTGGATAAGTGTCCGAGTTATCCACAGAGAATCACTCGGACGATGGACGCGGCGGGTCAGCGCGTCACATGGGCTCCCTCGTTTCGGTGACGCGGCCGCGGTGGCCGGGGCGAATCAGCCGGACTAGAGTGGCCCACGGTGCGCCGGGAAGTCTGGTCGGCAACGATCGCCGCGACCCTCGGAACGGACCCCCATGACGCCACCGCACACTGCCCACCGCCGCCGCCGACGTGCACGACGCGGTGAACGCCGCCGACTCGCGGCGATCCTGCGGACGGAGACTGTCGGCGGGGGTGTGCTCATCGCGGCCGCCGCACTGGCGCTGGCGCTCGCCAACACGCCCGCCGCGGATCTCTACACGGCCGTGCGGGATGCGCGCCTCGGCCCTGCGTCGATCGGCCTGGATCTCACGGTGGGGCAGTGGACCGCCGACGGTCTGCTGGCGGTGTTCTTCTTCCTCGCCGGGCTCGAGCTCAAGACCGAATTCGTGGTCGGCACGCTTCGGGATCTCCGACAGGCTGCCGTGCCCGTTCTGGCCGCAGTGGGCGGCATGGCCGCACCCGTCGTGGTCTACCTGCTGGTGACGGCGGGGGACCCGGCGGCGCGGGCCGGGTGGGCGATTCCCGTCGCCACCGACATCGCGTTCGCGCTGGCGGTGCTGGCCGTCGCCGGCCGGAACCTCCCGCGAGATCTGCGCACGTTCCTGCTGGCGCTGGCGGTCGCCGACGACCTGCTGGCGATCGTGATCATCGCCGTGTTCTTCGCCCACGATCTGCATGTCGGCTTCCTGGCCGGGTCGCTGGTGGCGGTCGCGGTATTCGCCGTGGTGATGCGACGTTTCCGGAGCTGGATCGTGCTGCGGCGGACCCTGCTGACGCTCGCCGCCGTGGCCGCCTGGGTGCTGATGCTGCATTCCGGCGTGCACGCGACCGTCGCCGGCGTACTGCTGGGATTCGCCGTCCCGGTCGTTGCGCCGCACCCGCGCCGCAGACGGGCCGCGCGAAACGGAGATGACGCAGCCCGCAGGGAGGCGCCTGCCGCCGGCCGCTTCCCCCTCGGCCTGATGGCTCGGCGGATCGACGACGCGCTGCGGCCGCTGTCCGCGGGCATTGCCGTGCCGCTGTTCGCATTCTTCGCCGCCGGCGTGACGGTCGGTGGCCTTCCCGGGTTGGTGGCGGCCTGGGGTCAGCCGGTGACGCTCGGCGTGATGACCGGCCTGGTGGTCGGCAAGGTGATCGGCATCTGCGGCACGACCTTGATCGTCGGCCATCTGATGCATTCGCCATGGATCCGGGTGCTGGCGCTGCCGGACTGGATCGGCGTGGGCCTGGTGGGCGGCGTCGGGTTCACCGTGTCGCTGCTGATCGGGCAGTTGGCCTTCGAAGGGGATCCAGCGCTGCTGGCCGACGCGCAGATCGGAGTGGTGACCGGTTCCCTGCTGTCGGCGCTCCTGGCGGCCGCCGTGCTCGGCCTCCGTAGCCGCCACTATGCGATGCTGCAGCAGCAATCCGAGCCGGCGCGACGCCGCAGCGATGCGCCGCACGATCGCGGGTAGCGTCCTGCGTGTCGCGTAGCCGCGAGCATCAGTGCGTCAGCGGGGCCGCGAGCATCAGTGCGTCACGCAGCCGGCGGGCTTCAGGGCTTCGCGTGGCGTCGACTTCAGCCCTCTGCTCCGAGCAGTTCGGCGACGGCGCGGCTGTTGGTAAGCGATGCTCCGAAGCTGGCGATTGCCGGTGCGTCCTCCTCATCGATGCCGGTGATGCCCATCTCGACCAGCACGGCGTCCGACCGCAGGGCACGGATGTCGGCAAGCGCCGCGGCCATCCACGGATGGCGGTGCCGGTCTCGAGTCACGACCAGAACGGAACCGGCAGAGCGGATGTCGGCGGCGGGAAGCCCGTCGCCGTCCCGTAGCACGATCTCCGCGGCGCGGAGGATCGCTGCGGGCCCCCACGGAACCGCGCCGGCGGCGATGTTCGGAGCAGAGTCGCAGCGCAGCACGAGCGCGGGTGTACGGAGGAACGGCAGCGGACCGGCGGTCTGCGTCGCCCGCAGCGCGATGGTCCGCGCGGTCCCGTCGCCTGCGTCGGTTGCGCTCGCGTCGAGTGCGCCTGCGTCGAGTGCGCCTGCCTCAGCCCGAGCCGAGCGATGTCGGACGGCAGCGGCCCCGAGCGCGCGGCACTGCGTTGCCGCCTCCGCCAGTCGCTCCTCGGGAAGTGTCCCGTCCAGCACGGCGTCCACGATGGCGTCGGCGATCGCGTCGATCTCGGCCTCCGGCCGGGTCTGGCCACCGATGCACAGCAGGTCCGCGCCCGCCGCCAATGCCCGGACGGCCGCGCCGGGGATTCCGTACAGATTCGCGACGCCGGCCATCTCCAGCGCGTCCGTGACGATCGCCCCGGTGAAGCCCATGTCGCGGCGCAGTATGTCGGTCAGCCAGCGCGGCGAGACGGTGGCGGGAACGTCGTCGACGGTAGGCGCCAGCAGATGACCGGACATGATCGCTGCGGTTCCGGCCGCGATGGCCGCGGAAAACGGCGGCAGCGCGTCCCGGCGCAGCGCCTCGAGGTCGCCCGCGAGGACGGCGACCGAGCGGTGGCTGTCCTCGTTGGTATCGCCGTGCCCGGGGAAGTGCTTGGCGCAGGCGGCTACGCCCATGGATTGCTGCCCGCGGATCCAGGCCGCGGTGTGGCGCGAAACCAGGTCCGGGTCGGTGCCGAACGAGCGGCTGCCGATCACCGGGTTCGCCGGGTTGATCGTCACGTCGGCGCACGGCGCCAGGTTCAGAGTCACCCCGGCGGTGCGCAACATGTCCCCGACCTGGCAGGCGACGAGTTCCGTCATGCCCGTGTCGTCCACGCGGCCCAGGGCGAAGGCGCCCGGGAAGCGGGAGCCGGTCGCCGCGTCCAGCCGGGTGACGTCCCCGGTCTCCTCGTCGATCGCGATGACGACGTCGTCGTTGTCCGCGGACAGCGATGCGGACAGCGCCGCGACCTGCTCCACCGAGCCGACGTTGCGGGCGAACAGGCATACCCCGCCCAGGCCGTCGGCGACCCGGCGCCGCACCCAGTCCGGCGCGACACGCCCGTCAAAGCACGGCATCAGCACGGCGTCGGCCAGGCGGGTGAGCCGGGCCGGCACGCCCGGTCGGCGCGCTGCTGTCATGTCGCGCTCCGAGCTCTATCGTTCGGCGAGCAGGTCGGTCAGGCGGTAGCCGTGACGCGCGAACCGCTCCTCGTGCGGCGGCATCCCGCCCGCCCGCACCAGCATGCCGTCCCGTGTGGTGAAGATGTCGGCGGTCTCGATCACGGTGGATTCGACACGTCCGGGCAGGGCGACGATCTCGCGCACTCGGCGGGTGCCGTCGGCCTCCAGCCCCATCTGCACCACGAGGTCCACCGACGCCGCGACGGTGGGCACCACGAACGAGGCCGTCACGTTGTCGCCGGCCAGCAGCGGCAGCGTGCACAGCTTGACCACCGCCTCGCGTGCCGAGTTCGCGTGCACGGAGCACATGCCCGGCAGACCCGAGTTGAGCGCGATCAGCAGGTCCAGCGACTCCTCTTGGCGCACCTCGCCGACGATGATCCGGCTCGGTCGCATCCGTAGCGCCTCCTTGACCAGGCGGCGCAGCCGGATTTCGCCGTGCCCCTCCAGGTTCGGTTGCCGCGTCTGCAGCGCGACCACATCGGGCAGGTTCGGCCGCAGCTCGAAGACCTCCTCCGCGGTGATCACCCGCTCGTGGGCGGGGATCGAGTTGACCAGCGTGTTGAGCATCGTGGTCTTGCCCGCCTGGGTGCCGCCGGACACGATGACGTTCAGTCCGGCGACCACCGCTGCCTCCAGGAATCGCGCGGCGGCCGCGGTGAGCGTGCCGCGCGCCACCAGTTCGTCGAGGCTGTTGGCCGCGACCACGAATTTGCGGATGTTCAGCGCCATGTGCTCCCGGGTCACGTCGGGGATGGCGGCGTGCAACCGGGAGCCGTCGGGCAGCAGCGCGTCGACGAACGGGCTGGAGAGATCCAGCCGCCGGCGGGACGGTTTGAGCATCCGTTCCACGAGGTCACGCAGTTCGCTGGCGGTGAGCACGACGGTGGTCAACTCCGACCGCCCATGGCGGGCCACGAAGACGCGGCCGGGCTCGTTGACCCAGATCTCCTCGACGGCAGGGTCGTCCAGGAATTGCTGCAGCTGGCCGAAGCCGGCGAGCTGGTCGAACACGAAACGGGCGGCCTCGTCCCGGTCCAGCAACGGCGGCAGCGCGGAGGTCGCCACCCGCTCCTCGTAGTGACCGATGACCTCGTCGATCAGGGTGCGGGTGCCGCGGGCGTCGGACAGGGGATCGAGGCCCCGCTGGCGGACCAGCTCGCGGGCTTCGTCGTAGATGTGAGCGGTGGCGGTGGGCACGGCGGCTCCTCGACGGACATGTCGTTCAGCGGCAGGTGGCGGCATCCGACAGTAACGCAGGATGCGGACAAATGGGCGAGTTGTCCACAGCCGCCCGGCCGGTAGCGTTGCGAGGTATGACGACCGCCCATGACGCCGCCCCGGGAGCTGCCGATTCCTGCGCCGCCGACCCCGCCGACGATCTGGCGCTCGCGCTGCGGCTTGCCGACGTCGCCGACGCGATCAGCCTGCCCCGCTTCGGCGCCGGTGACCTGCGGGTCACCGAGAAGCCGGACATGACGCCGGTTTCCGACGCGGATCTGGCGGTGGAGACGGCACTGCGCGACATCCTCGCCGAGCGGCGGCCGAATGACTCAGTGGTCGGCGAGGAGTTCGGCGCCGGCTCCGACCCGGGCACGCCGAGCGAGCGCGCCGGCGGCGGCCGCGCCTGGGTCATCGACCCCATCGACGGCACCAAGAACTTCGTGCGGGGCGTGCCGATCTGGGCCACCCTCATCGCCCTGCTGGTCGAGGGAAGACCGGTGCTGGGTGTGGTCTCCGCCCCGGCGCTGGCCCGCCGCTGGTGGGGGAGCGAGCCCACCAGCGCCTTCACCCGGTTCGCCGACGGGCCGCAGCGCGCCTGCCGCGTCTCGGGGGTGCGGGACCTCGAGCACGCCTCATTGTCGCTGGCGCAGCCGGTCGCCTGGGAAGCCGACGGCCGGGGCGAAGCCGCCGCGGCGCTGTCCCGCCGGGCCTGGCGCACCCGCGGCTACGGCGACTTCTTCCCCTACATGCTCGTCGCAGAGGGCGCCGTGGACGCCGCGGGGGAGCCGGAACTGTCGCTGTGGGACCTGGCCGCGCTCGCACCGATCGTCACGGCGGCCGGCGGCACGTTCACCACCGTCGACGGCGCAGCGATCGACGCATCGGCCACCTCGGCCCTGGCCACCAACGGGCTACTGCACCAGCAGCTCGAAGCCGGGCTCGCCCGCGGGCAGCGTCATTCACGAGGCGATACCTAAAAGTCCGCGAGAGCCGCGACACCTGAGAGCGGGGGGACGGACGGCACAATCCCCGCGAAGGGTGAGCAGACGCCCGCGACCTGCTCACAATTGAGAGACGAACCACGCGCCGGGCCGCGTAGATAACGCCCGGATAACGCTCCGGCCGGTAGAGTGGCCTCTTGTGATCCACCTGTCTCACGTCAGCAAGCAGTACAAGGCCTCTACCCGGCCGGCGCTGTCCGATATCAGCCTCGACGTGGAGAAAGGCGAGTTCGCATTCGTCATCGGCCCCTCCGGATCCGGTAAGACGACGTTCATGCGCCTGCTGCTCCGCGAAGAGATCGCCACCTCCGGCACCGTCCAGGTGGCCGGCAAGGACCTGAGCAAGCTGCGCCGCTCCAAGGTGGCCTGGCACCGCCGTCGCCTGGGCTGCGTGTTCCAGGATTTCCGCCTGCTCAACAACAAGACCGTCGCGCAGAACGTGGGCTTCGCGCTGGAGGTCACCGGGCAGTCCCGCACCAAGATCAAGCGGGTCGTGCCCGAGGTGCTGGAGCTGGTCGGCCTGGACGGCAAGGCCAACCGCATGCCGAGGGAGCTGTCCGGCGGTGAGCAGCAGCGCGTCGCGATCGCCCGCGCGTTCGTCGGCCGGCCGCTGCTGCTGCTCGCCGACGAGCCCACCGGCAACCTGGATCCGGACACGTCGGCGGAGATCATGCTGCTGCTGGAGCGCATCAACCGGACCGGCACCACCGTACTCATGTCGACGCACGACAACTCGATCGTGGACTCCATGCGCCGCCGCGTCATTGAACTGCACCTGGGCAAGCTGGTACGCGACGAGGCGCGCGGCGTCTACGGCGTGGGCCGCTGACGGCGGCCGCGCGAACCGATGGTGAACGTGTCCGTGAGACCGACTGCGAGAAGAGCCTGATAGATGTTTGCCGACGTCCTGCGCGGTCTGCGCCGCAATGTCACGATGACGATCGCGATGATCCTCACCACCGCGATCTCGCTGACACTGCTGGGGGCTGGCCTGATCGTGGCCCGCATGACCGACCAGATGCGGCACACCTACGCCGACAAGATCGAAGTCACGGTCTATTTGACGCAGGACGTCTCCACCCAGGATCCGAACTGCCAGGACGCGGTGTGTCGGGCGGTGGGCGACGCGCTGAACAGCGACAAGCAGCTCGTGGAGCGGGCGACCTACCAGAGCCAGTCCGCGGCGTGGGAGCAGTACCAGCAGATGTTCGCCGAACAGCCGGAGATGCTGGCCATCGCCAAACCCACCGACCTGAACTCCTCCTGGCACGTGAAGCTGCACGACCCGCAGCAGTACAAGGTCATCGCCGCGCGCTACGGCACGTTCCCGGGTGTGGAGTCGGTGACCGACCAGAGCCAGACCCTGGACAAGCTGTTCAGCGTGCTCAACGGGATTCGCAACGCGACGATCATCGTGGCACTGGTGCAGGCGCTGGCGGCGCTGCTGCTGATCGCCAACACCGTGCAGGTCGCGGCCTACACGCGGCGCACCGAGACGTCCATCATGCGTCTGGTGGGGGCGTCGAGGTGGC
Organism: Nakamurella lactea; assembly: GCA_044463185.1. GTDB lineage: Bacteria > Actinomycetota > Actinomycetes > Mycobacteriales > Nakamurellaceae > Nakamurella > Nakamurella lactea_A. Next base: position 20,847 of record JBIQMQ010000022.1, read on the forward strand.
GCACGCAGCTGCCGTTCATCCTGGAGGCGGTGGTGGCCGCCGTGATGGGTGCGATCCTGGCGGTGGTCGGCCTGGTCGCCATGAAGTACTTGTTCGTGGACAAGACGCTGGGCTCGATCATGAACGCTGGGATCCTGCCGCGGCTGGATGCGACGGCGCTGGTGTGGGTCTCGCCCTGGCTCGGTGGGATCGCTGTCGGCTTGGCAGCCGTCGCCTCGTACGTGACGCTGCGGTTGTACGTGCGGTTGTAGCGGCGCCGCCGCCGGATTGCGTCATACAGGTTTTTTACGGCGCGCATGACGCAGCCCTCGGGGCCGTCGTGCTCCGTTAGGCTGGTCGCTGTCATGTCGAAGAAATCAGCGAAGCCCACGTCGGCGAAGATCGCCACCAACCGCAAGGCGCGTCACGACTACGAGATCGTGGACACGCTCGAAGCGGGTATTTCGCTGACCGGTACCGAGGTGAAGTCGCTGCGGGACGGCCGGGCGAACCTGGTGGACGGGTTCGCGACGATCTCGGACGACGAGGTGTGGCTGCGCAACGTGCACATCGCCGAGTACGTGCAGGGCACCTGGACCAATCACGCGCCGCGGCGGGCACGCAAGCTGCTGCTGCACCGGGCGCAGATCGACAAGCTCGCGGCGAAGATCCACGAGGGCGGCTACTCGCTGCTGCCGCTGTCGATGTACTTCGTCGACGGCCGGGTGAAGGTGGAGCTGGGCCTGGGCCGCGGCAAGAAGATGTACGACAAGCGGCAGGACATCGCCAAACGCGATGCGCAGCGCGAGGTGGAGCGGTACGTCGGTCGGCGCGCCAAGGGGCGCGTGTAGTTCGCCCGAGTATGACGCCGCAGCCGGGCTGGGCGGCGTCCCCGCACGCCACGCTGGAATGAGGGCGACCTCGTAGCCCTCGACCTTCGCGTCCGCCGTGACGATGGGGATGTTCAGTATTTGCGCCCGAGCATGAGTGCGGACCGTGGCTTGCGCCGGTAGACTGATCTGTGCCGGAACGTCCGGCGTCTGACATGGGGGTGATTGGTCTCGACAGCGGCTGTCGAGTGAAGTGAAGCGGGTCGAGGAAAGCGACAATGATCTCGTTAACCATGGGTCGCAAAAAAATCAAGCGCCAACTCTAAACGCGCTGACTTCGCCCTCGCTGCCTAAGCGAGCGTGAAAGTCCGTCAGACCGGGAGTTCCTCCGCCCCGGCTCTGGCGTCGATCAGGAGGATCACCGCACGGTTCGGCCACGGGGCCGGGCGGGACACTCACAGTGGCTGGGCCCGTCACGCCGACTCGTTCGCATGATCGGCGGGGCCGAGTAGAGGCGAAGCGAACTGCACCCGGAGAAGAATTCACAAAGCACCGTTGGACGCGGGTTCGATTCCCGCCACCTCCACCATGTG
>JBIQMQ010000023.1:0-21909 GCA_044463185.1 Nakamurella lactea
GGTCATTGACCGCGGGCACTAGCGCCAGTACTTTGGAGGTACCCACCCGACCCCTTCTGGGGGTCGGGTTTTTTCGCCCGCTTTCGCGGTTACCAACGAGCGCCATCGAATAGGCCACCACCACACCCGAACCCAGGCGTCGGCGCACTACCGGGCGAGCAGCACCACGAAGGCCGCGGCCATACCGATCACCATGCCGATGATCGCCGCCAGCAGCACGACCTGCGGCGTGGTGAAACGCCCCGGCCAGCCGCTGCGAGAAGCGGGCGGCGGCGTCATGGGAGCACCGGCCGCCGGCCGCCGCGGTCCCCCGGCCTGCGCCCGCAGCGCCTGTTGGATCACCAGCTCCGGGTCGCGGTCCATCGCTACTGCCCGGTCCGCATCGATTCCATGGCTTCGGTGAGCTTGGCGATCGCCCGCGACGCCGTCGACTTCACCGTGCCGCGCGCCAGCCCGGTGGCCTCCGCGATCTCTGCCTCGGACAGCCCCCCGTAGTACCTCAGCACCAGCACCTCGCGCTGCCGCTCCGGCAGCTCGGCCAGCGCCATCACCACGGCCTGATGCTCCGCGGACATCATCGCCAGCGACTCCGCCGAACGAGCGGTGCCCGCGTCCGGCGGCACATAGGCCCGGGCGGTGCGTCGGCGCCGCAGCATGGATCGGGAGCCGTTCACCACCGCCATCCGCAGGTATCCGATGGCGGCACGCCGGTCCCGCAGCGACGACCAATTCTTGTACAGGCCGGCGAACGCCTCCTGGACCACGTCCTCGGCGGATTGCAGGTCGTCCACCAGCAAGATCGCCAGTCGCACCATGCCCATGCGGTGCGAGCGGTAGAGGTCGTCGATGGTGATCGGCGCATCGACGTCACCGCCGGCGCGGCCCTGGTCGCCAGTGGCGGAGGTGCCGGGGGCTGCGTCATCCCCGTTGTTGTCCCCGGAGGCGGCCCCGGCGTCCACATCCTCCGCGTAAACCGGGTTCATCGACGCGAGCGTGCCCAGGGTGCGTTCCACCTCGGATTCGCTGATGCCGGTCGATCGGCGCCCCGGTGTCCCCACGCCCGACACGCTACTGCATCCGCACACGGCCGCCTCCGGGCCGCGATCCGCTCGACGTGCCCGGGCCGGCGTCCCGACCGCCGCCGACGGATGCTTCGCCCCGTTCCGGGGCACGCGCATCATCACCGATAGGCGATACTGTATCGGTACAGGTCGGCGACCAGCAGACCGCCAGCGCGACCCCTGCGCGCCACGCGACGACCCCTTCGGAGGAATCATGCCCATCGCAACCCCAGAGAAGTACAAGGCCATGCTCGACGCGGCCAAGGCCGGCGGCTTCGCCTACCCCGCCATCAACGTCACCTCCTCCGAGACGATCAACGCGGCACTCAAGGGCTTCGCCGACGCCGGCAGTGACGGCATCATCCAGGTCTCCACCGGCGGCGGCGAATTCGCCTCCGGCACCTCGGTGAAGGACAAGGTGACGGGCGCCGTCGCGCTGGCCGAGTTCGCCCACGTGGTCGCGGAGAAGTACGACATCACCGTCGCGCTGCACACCGACCACTGCCCGAAGGACAAGCTGGACAGCTACGTCCGGCCGCTGCTGGCGATCTCCGCCGAGCGGGTGAAGGCCGGCAAGAACCCGCTGTTCCAATCGCACATGTGGGACGGCTCGGCGGTCCCGATGGCGGAGAACCTGGAGATCGCGCAGGAGCTGCTCCCGCAGACCAAGGCCGCGAACATCATCCTCGAGATCGAGATCGGGGTCGTCGGCGGCGAAGAGGACGGCGTGGTCGGCGAGGCCAGCGAGAAGATGTACACCACCCCGGCCGACTTCCTGCAGACGCTGGACGCGCTCGGCGACCCGCAGGGCGACGACTACATCGTGGCGGCGACGTTCGGCAACGTGCACGGCGTCTACAAGCCCGGCAACGTGAAGCTGCGCCCCGCCGTGCTGCGCGCCGGACAGGACGCGGTCGCGGAGAAGCTCGGCCTGCCGGCCGGCGCCAAGCCGTTCGGCCTGGTGTTCCACGGCGGCTCCGGCTCGTCGGCCGAGGAGATCGCCGAGGCCGTGTCGTACGGCGTGGTCAAGATGAACATCGACACCGACACCCAGTACGCGTTCACCCGCCCGATCGTCGGCCACATCTTCACCAACTACGACGGCGTGCTCAAGGTCGATGGCGAGGTCGGTAACAAGAAGGCCTACGACCCGCGCTCGTACCTGAAGATGGCCGAGGCCGGCATGGCCGCCCGTGTGGTCGAAGCCTGCCAGCAGCTCGGCTCGGCCGGCACGTCCGGGAAGTAGCCGCCGCGCGTCGTATTCCACCCGGATCACAACGAGTTTGCGTGCATCACATCGGTGGGAGTCGTTGTGATGAATACGAACTCGTTGTGATCCGCGGTGTCCGGTTCGGGACGTCCAGCCCTACGGGCGCGACCAAAGCCCGTGGGCGGCGTCAAGAACGTCATGGCAATGTGTCGATATGACGTCTTCCCCACCGCCCCGACTCGGGCAGCCGTGGTTCAACCGCTGGCCGGCCCTGTCGGTCGCCGTCGCCGCGGCGCTGTTCGTCGGCATCTTCGTGCTGCGCATGACGACCGGCACGCCCGCCGAGGCGACGATGCTGTTCTTCGTCCTGCCGATCTCGCTGATCGCGCTCGCGTTCGGCATGTGGTGGGGGCTGACCTCCGGGCTGATCGCGATCGGACTGGTCGTGGTCTGGGCGGTGGCGGAACACGTGCAGCTCAGCGCGATCGGCTGGGCCACCCGGGCGCTGCCGATGCTGCTGCTCGGCCTGCTGGTGGGCCGCGCCGCGGATCGGCTTCGGGCCTCGGAGTCGGCGCGGGCGGCGCTGGACGCTGCGGCGCATTGGCACCGGCAGGCCGTGGAGATCAACGACTCGATCGTGCAGGGATTGTCCGCCGCGAAATGGTCCCTGGAGGCCGGGCGCAGCGATCGTGCGCTGAAGACCGTGACCGAAACCCTTGACTCCGCACAGGCTCTCGTCTCGCAGCTGCTGCGCGAAGCCGAATTGGCCCCCGGCGGCGCGCACGAGGCCGGATCGCTGAGCGGGCTGGCGGCGCTGGCGAAACGGGCCACCGCATTGCGCCCGGCAGGACGCGGCTAAGCACGCACCAGCGGCTACGGTCGATGTATGACGCAGTTCTCCCCGGATTCCGGTGCCAGCATCCTGGGCACGCGAGTCGCCCGCATCGAGGATCCGCGGCTGGTGACCGGCCGGGCCACCTACACGGCCGGGCTCGCCGATCCGCGTCTGGCCGGTGCAACCGTCGCCGTCTTCGTGCGCTCCCCGATCGCGCATGCCCGCATCCGGTCGATCGACACGTCCTCCGCGGCGTCGGCGCCCGGCGTGGTGGCGGTGCTGACCGCCGCCGATCTGGACCTGCCGGCACCAGCGCCGAAGTACGACACCGCCATGGCCGAGCCCTATCTCGCCAAGGGTGTGGTGCGCTACGCCGGGCAGGCCGTGGCCGTGGTGATCGCGGAAAGCGAGTCGGCGGCCGTGGACGCGGTGGAGCAGGTGGCCGTGGACTACGAGCCGCTGCCCGCCCTCGTGGACGTGGAGGACGCCGCGCGGGACGAGATGCTGTTGTTCCCCGAGGTGGGCACGAATATCGCGGCGTCCCACACGGCCGGAGCCGACGCGGGCCTCGCCGATGCGGACCTCTTCGCGGGCTGCGACGTGGTGGTCTCCCGGCGCATCGTGAACAACCGAGTGGCGCCGGCGCCGCTGGAGGGTCGCGGCGCCGCAGCGGTATGGGCCGTGGATGACGCCGCAGCCGGCAAGCCGACATTGACGATCTGGCTGCCCAACCAGGGGGCGCAGCAGGTCAAGCGGGATCTGGTGGAGGCGTTCGACGTCGAGCCGTCACAGGTGCACGTGATCACCCCAGATGTGGGCGGTGCGTTCGGCGCGAAGTTCGGCGCGGAGCCCGATCACATCGTGATCGCCGCCGTGGCACGACGGATCGGGCGCGCGGTGCGCTGGGCAGAGACGCGCACCGAGAATCTGACGGCGATGACGCACGGCCGGGCGCAGGTACAGCACGTGACGATCGGCGGAACACGCGACGGCCGCATGATCGCCTACCGGCTCCACATCCTGCAGGACGGCGGCGCCTACCCGCGCCTCGCCGTGGAGACCCCGCACGGCACCTCGCTGATGGCGCCGGGCGTGTACCGCTTCGAGCGCGTCGCCGTGGCCGCGCGGGTGGCGCTCACCTCGACGACCCCGGTCGGCGCCTTCCGCGGGGCCGGTCGCCCGGAGGCCACGGCAGCCGTGGAGCGCGCCGTCGACCTGTTCGCCACGGCCGTCGGTCTCGACCCGGCGGAGCTGAGGCGCCGAAACATGGTGGCGCCCTTCACGTCCGCGCACACCACCCCGACGGGTGCGGTGTACGACTCCGGCGATTTCCGTTCGGCGCTGGACGCGGTGCTTGCCGCCGGCGACTACGCCGCGCTGCGCGCGGAGCAAGCCGAGCGGCGCCGCCGCCACGACGACGTGCAGGTGGGTTTGGGCCTGTCCACCTATGTCGAGATCACCGGCGGAGGCAAGGAGAATTCCACCGTCACGGTGCGCGCGGACGGCGGCGCCACCGTGTACACCGGCGTGTCCCCGCACGGCCAAGGCCACGCGACCGCGTTCGCGATGATCGTCTCCGACCACCTCGGCATCCCCGTCGACCGGATCGACCTGGTCTGGGGCGACACGGATCTGGTACCTCGCGGCGGCGGCACCGGCGGATCCCGCAGCCTGCAGCTCGGCGGCTCGGCGGCCCTCGGCGCGGCGCGGGCCGTCGCGGATCTGGCCAGGGACCGGGCCGGCCAACTTTGGGAGATCGACCCGCGGGACGTGGTCGTCGACCGGTCACGCGCCGGCGTGGCGGTGGCGGGCGTGCCGGACAGGTTCGTCACCTTCGCGGAACTGGCTGCGCAGGAAGAACTCTCGGCGACGCACCTCTTTGCCGCGGAGGGTGCCACATTCCCGTTCGGCGCGCATCTCGCCGTCGTCGAGGTGGACGTCGCGACCGGGAGGGCCCGGCTGCGGAACTTCTACGCGGTGGACGACGCGGGCACGATCCTCAATCCGCTGCTCGCCGAAGGGCAGCGCCACGGAGGTCTCGCGCAGGGCGTGGCGCAGGCGCTGTACGAGAAGGTCGCGTTCGACGAGTCCGGGAACCCGCTCACCGCCACGTTCGCGGACTACGGCATGCCGACCGCTGCGGATCTGCCCGCGTTCGATCTGCTCGACCACGAGACGCCCACGCCGTACAACGTGCTCGGCGCCAAGGGGCTGGGCGAGGCGGCCACCATCGGCGCCACGCCAGCGGTCCAGAACGCCGTCATCGACGCCGTGTCGCACCTGGGCGTCACACATATCGACATGCCGCTCACGCCGGAGCGGGTGTGGCGCGCCATCCAGGACGCCATCGCGCCACCACGGTGACTGACCGTAGTGGCATCGCCGGCGCCCCGGTGGGTTCAGGACGGCCCGTCGGCGGTGACCGCACCGGATGATCGGGTGGGCTTCGAGCGTGACGTCGCGAGCACCGCTCCCAGGATGATGAGCGGGAAGCCGACGGCGAGCCCGATCGTCATGGGCTCGGACAACACCAGGACGCCGAGTACGATCGCGACCGCCGGGTTGATGTAGGTGACGACACTGGCCCGCGACGCACCGGCCTCGGCGACCAGGCGGAACATGATCACGAACGCCGTCGCCGTCGGCAGCACCGCCAGCGACACCACGGACCACCCGGCCGCGGCGGTGATGTGCGCGGGGGCCAGCCAGATCGCGAACGGCAGGTAGACCGTCGCCGCGATCAAAAGCGAAGCGGTGATCACGCCGTACGGCGGGATGTCGTGCACCAGGTGGCCCATCATGTAGGCCCCGAACGAATACCCGATCACGGTGAGCATGGCGGCGCCGACCGCCCAGCCGTCGGACAGGTCGATGTCCGCTGCGACCAGCACCGCCACTCCGCCGAAGCCCATCACGAGGCCCATGCCGCGCCGCAGTCCGAACCGGTCGCGGCCCTTGGCGATGAGGATCACCGCAACGACCAGCGGCACCATCGACACCAACAGACCGGAGGTGGATGAGTCGAGCCGCGTTTCGGCGTAGCTCAGCAGCCACCACGGGCCGATGATCTCGCAGGCGGTGTACAGCAGCACATGCTTCCACCGGCGCAGCACCGCTCCCAGCTCGCGTCGGAAGATCGCGACGGGAAGCAGCAGCAAGCCGCCGAGCGCGGTGCGCCCGAACGCCACGACGACCGGATCGAAGTCCTGCACCGCGACCCGGATCAGCAAGTACGGAATGCCCCACAGGAGTGACAGCGCCACGAACATCGCCCACGCGCGACGGCTCACCAGCCACACTCCTTCGCCCGGCCCGTCGAGGCGGGCCGGGGAAGAATGTAGCGCTTCCACCCCGCCGACGACCAATCCGCCCGGAACCGCGGCGATTCGCATGTCGCTCACGAACACATCAGCGAATTCCACGGTGCCGTGTGCTGAATAACATTGATGTTATTCGCTCGCCGCCCTTCGACTGCGTTCGACCGCGCCTGACCTGCGGTAACACCCGTTCGCAAAATGTGGTACTGCTGTTATACAAGTGACTCGTGGGAATCGCTCAGTTTGTCGGCGAATCCGACGATCAATACGTCACGCGGTAGCGATTCCTCGCGTCGCGCCGCCCCAGCAGCACTGCACCGACCCGGTCCGGACCGGCCGAGCGAGGACCACGGGCGTGCACCGTCGTGACCCCTCCGCGACGGCGCGCCGCTCGTGGTGCGGCCACCGAAGCCGGAGAAGGATGCCATGCACCGCACCGCAGCCACCTCCCCCGCTGACGCGTCGCGCCAGGGCCGCCGCCCGCGCACTCGTCTCGCCCGCGTGCTCGCCGCCGCGGTGGCGGTGATCACCGCGGCCACCGGCGCGGTCGTGCTCGGGGCGGGCACCGCCCACGCCGATCCGTCGCCCAACGCCTGGCTGCAACTGCGCATCTGCGAGTCGTCGAACCGCTACGACATCGATACCGGCAACGGGTACTACGGGGCCTATCAGTTCAGCCTGTCCACGTGGGCGTCGGTCGGCGGTAGCGGAAAGCCCAGCGATGCCACGCCCGCCGAGCAGGACTACCGCGCCCTCATGCTGTACCGCAAGCGCGGCTGGTCGCCGTGGACCTGCGCGGTGATGATCGGCCTGACCGAAGACGCCGATGCACGCTCCGGCGTCATGCCCCCTCAGCCCGCGTCGTTCGACGTGCCATACGACTTCCTGAACGCGGGCGGCACGGGCGGTTCGCCAGCCCTCGCCGCACCGGCCTGGCCGGGCCGGCAATTCGCGGAAGGGGACTACGCCGAGGATGTCGCGGCGTGGCAGAAGCAGGCCGCAGCGCTGGGCTACGAGATCATCGGCACGGGCTACGTCGGCCCGTCCACGGTTGCGGCCATCCGCGACATCCAGGCGAAGGCCGGGCTGGACGTGACCGGTGACCTCGGCGTCAAGACCTGGGAGGCGGCCTGGCAGCTCGCCCCGGGCGGCTCGGCTACCGGCGGCACCGACCAGGACGTCGTCTACCGGCCGCAGACGAAGGCCGAGTGCGGGGTCGGCGCCGCCGTCGCGCCCGCGGCCCCGGCGAAGACCATCACCTACGGCCAGACCACGCTGCCGATGCAATGCTTCCAGTGGCAAGCCGGCTCCCGCGGCGCGCCGCTGAGCGGCACCGCGTACTTCGGGCCGGCAACCCTGGCGGTGGTCACCGCGATCCAAGCGCAGAACGGGATCACGGGCGAGACGGACTCCTCCGGCCGGCCCGCCGTGGGGCCGCGAACGTGGAAGGCCGCATGGGAAGGCGTCGCCACGTTCTAGGGCGCGCTTTGTTCTAGTGCGCGCTGTTCTAGGGCGCGCTCTGTTCTAGGGCGCGCCGTTCTGGCACGCTGTTCTGGGGCGCGCTCCGACGACCAAGTCGTGACCAACGCGACTCGCGCATCGCGCATTCGGTAACGAAACGGTCATATTTGATAACAGTTTGTCACCAATTTGACGCTGACGCTCCGATATCCGCCTAACGTGTCGATCAACGCGCTACGGCGAAGCCGCGATGTGGAGACGGACCAAGGACCTTTTCGGTCCCGGAACGGTATCGATGTCGCGCATCAGCGCCCGTCCGTGCACGACGCCCGCGCACGGACGGTGCACTACAGGGCAGAGGGGCCGCCGGCCATGTGGCCGGTGGCCCCTCTGTCGTTCGCCCCGTGAATGATGTTGTGGGCCCGCCTCCGAACCGGCCGGCTACAGACCCTGCGCGAGCCGGAAGTACGCATGGTTCCAGCGCATCTCACGCGCGAAGGAGCGCGGTGCGGTGCCCTCGTCGATCACGAGGAGCTCCATTCCGGCGATCTCCGCGAAGTCTTCGAAGACTTCGACTCCCACCTGGGTCGACATCATGGTGTGGTGCGAGCCGCCGGCCATCAACCAGCACTCGGCCGCGGTGGGCAGCGACGGCCGGGGGCGCCAGACCGCCCGTGCCACCGGGAGTTTCGGCAGCGGCTGGTCCGGCCCCACCACGTCCACGACGTTCGCGGTGAGGCGGAAGCGGTCCCGCATGTCCGCCAGCGACACCAGCACCCCGGGCCCGGCGTCGGCGTCGAAGACGAGCCGGACGGGATCGGATCGGCCGCCGATGCCCAGCGGGTGGATCTCCAGACGCGGCCGGGTGGTGGTGAGCGACGGGCAGACCTCCAGCATGTGGGCGCCGAGAATCTTCTCGATCCCGGGCGTCAGCTCGTAGGTGTAGTCCTCCATCAGCGACGCGCCGCCGGGCAGCCCGAAACCCATCACCTTGGCGATGCGGACGAGCGCCGCGGTCTTCCAGTCGCCTTCCGCGCCGAAGCCGTACCCGTCCGCCATCAGGCGCTGCACGGCCAGGCCCGGGAGCTGGCGAAGGCCGCCCAGGTCCTGGAAGTTCGTCGTGAAGGCACCGAAGCCGCCGTCGTCCAGGAACCCGCGCAGCCCCAGCTCGATCCGCGCCCCGTAACGCAGCGCATCGCGCCGCTCGCCGCCCGGCCGCAGCTCGGCTGCGAGGTCGTAGGCGTCGTCGTAGCGCGCGACCAGGTCGTCGACCTCGGCGTCGCCGGCCGCCTCGACCCGCTCGACCAGGTCGGCCACACCCCAGGTGTTGGTCGCCACCCCGAGGCGCAGCTCCGCTTCGGTCTTGTCGCCCTCGGTCACGGCGACGTCCCGCATGTTGTCGCCGAACCGCGCGATGCGCAGCTCGTGCGCCGCCGCCCATCCGGTCGCCGCCCGGGCCCAGGTGCCCACGCGCTGTCGCACCGCGGTATGCGACGCGTGGCCCACCACGGTCTTCCGGGGCACGGCCAGCCGTGTGGCGATGTACCCGAACTCCCGGTCGCCGTGCGCGGCCTGATTGAGGTTCATGAAGTCCATGTCGAGTTCCGCCCACGGCAGCGCCTCGTTGGCCTGGGTGTGCAGGTGCAGCAACGGCTTTCTCAGCGCGTCCAGGCCGGCGATCCACGCCTTGGCCGGGGAGAACGTATGCATCCAGACGATCACACCGACGCAGGAGTCGGCCGCATTGGCCTCCAGCGCCACACGCCGGATCTCGTCGCGGTCCTTGAGCACCGGGCGCCAGCGGACCGGCACCGGGATCTCCGGTGCGGCATCCAGGAGCTCGGCGACCGCGCGCGACTGCGCGCTGACCTGCTCCAGCACGTCGTCGCCGTACAGGTCCTGCGACCCGGTCAGGAACCACAGCTCACGAGACGCGAAAGGATTGTCCATCGGTAGCTGTTCTCCTTGCAGCACAAGAGGTCTCGACCGCGACCGCTGACAATGGGGTCGGGGGGCGCGACGCACGGGCCTCGGGCGGGACGCTGCCCCGCCTGGCGATCTGCGGTGAAGTGTGAACGCTAACATGCGTCATTGTCAAGGACTCGGGCGGCAGAGCGGCCCCGGTATATGCTGCTGGCGGCCACACGAGCGAACGGCCGCCCGCGACGCGAGAGGGACACTGTCGCCAGTGAACACACGGAAGCAGCCGGTGATGGCGGACGTCGCGGCCCGCGCCGGCGTGTCCCACCAGACGGTGTCGCGAGTTCTCAACGAGCCGGAGCTGGTCCGCCCCGCGACCCGTGAACGGGTGCTGCAGGCGATCGAGGATCTCGACTACCGTCGCAACCTGTCCGCCCGGGCCCTGGCCACCAAGCGAACACGCATCGTCGGCGTCCTCAATTCCGGCGTCTCCTACTTCGGGCCGGGTCACACCACGCGGGCGATCGAAGCGGCTGCCCGGGCCGCCGGCTACGTGACCGTCGCCTCCGCCGTCGAGGACGCTACCCAGAATCCGGCCGACACCCTGGATTTCCTGCTGAATCTCGCGGTGGAGGGCCTGATCATCGTGGCCCCGACGATCGAGGTGGCCGGCGCGGTCCGGCGGCTCGCCGGCACCCTGCCCATCGTCATCATCGCCACCGGCCTGGACGCACCCGAACCGATGCACGTGGTCGCGGTCGATCACGAGCAGGGCGCCCGCGACGCGACCCGGCATCTGCTCGAACTGGGCCACCGTACGGTCACGCACATCGCCGGGCCGGACAACTGGTTCGACGCCCGGGCCCGCGTACACGGCTGGCGAGCGGAGCTGATGCGGGTAGGCGCCCCGGTCCCGGAGCCGCTCGCCGGTGGCTGGGACGCGCGCGACGGGTACGCCGCGGCCGACCGGCTGCTGGAGCTGCCGGAGCGGCCGACCGCGGTCTTCGCGGCGAACGACCTGCTGGCCCTGGGCCTGATGCGGCGGCTGCACGAGGCGGGGCTGCGCGTGCCCGAGGACATCGCCGTGGTCGGCTACGACGACAGCGCCGGAAGCGACTACTTCACCCCCGCGCTCACTACCATCCGTCAGCCGTTCGACACGGTGGGCACCCGGGCCATCTCGGTCTTGATCAAGACGATCGAGGGCGCCAACCCGTCGAACATGCTGATCGTGCCGACGCTGATCGTGCGCGAATCCTCCGGCGCCGCACGGTAAGTCGCAGCGATGGCGCTGCTGCGCGACACCTATTTCCGGCCGCGGACCGCCGCCGACCATCGCCGGAAAAGCCGCGGGGACCGGCTCGTCGCGACTCGCGCGAGCTGCGTCATACCCGTCGGGCCGTTACCGAATCGCAACCATGCGTGCGGAACGCAGGGCGTGACAAATGTCGGAGTGCGGGTCATTATGTGAGCGCAAACATTTTTGCTCCATGCGGTTCGGACCCCCGCCATGCGGCGTGTCCGACGCGGCTCTCGATCACACGACTCACCCGACCGAGTCCCCGCGCACCGCGACACGACCAGCCCTCAAGGAGGACACGATGCGCACGAAACGGTTTGCGGCCATAGCGCTGGGTGCGGCTTTGGCCGTCACGCTCGCCGCGTGCGGCGGCGAAGGTGCCAGCGGTGGCGACGGGAACGAATCCGCGCCGAGCAGCTCCGCGGCGCAGGACAGCGGCGATCAGGCGGGCGACGACGCGGCGGCGACGAGCGACAAGACCGTGGGCGTGGCCATGCCGACGGAGACGTCCGAGCGGTGGATCGCCGACGGCAACGCCGTCAAGAGCCAGCTCGAGGATCTCGGCTACAAGGTCGACCTGCAGTACGCCAACGACGACATCCCCACCCAGAGCCAGCAGATCGACCAGATGATCACGCAGGGCGTCAGCCTGCTCATCATCGCGTCGATCGACGGGACGGCGCTGTCCAGCCAGCTCGACGCGGCCGCCGCCAAGAACATTCCGGTGATCGCCTACGACCGCCTCATCAACGGCAACCCGAACGTCGACTTCTACGTCACCTTCGACAACTACAAGGTCGGCGTGCAGCAGGCGACCGCTCTTCTGGTCGGGCTGGGCTTCTTGAACAAGGACGGCTCGGAGGCCGCGAACCCGCCGAGTGACCCGGTCAACATCGAGGTGTTCGCCGGCTCGCCGGACGACAACAACGCCGGATTCTTCTTCAACGGCGCCATGGACACGCTGAAGCCCTACTTCGACGACGGTCGTATCGTGGTTCCGTCCGGGCAGACCGACTTCGACACCGTCGCGACGCTGCGCTGGAGCCAGGAGGCCGCACAGACCCGCATGGAGAACCTGCTGACCTCCACCTACAGTGGCGGCACCAAGCTGGACGGCGTGCTGTCGCCGTTCGACGGCCTGTCCCGCGGCATCATCACCGCGTTGCAGGGCGCCGGGTTCGGCCCCAAGCTGACCGACGGCCTGCCCGTCGTCACCGGGCAGGACGCGGAGATCGCCTCCGTCACGCTCATCAACCAGGATGTCCAGCAGTCCACCATTTTCAAGGACACCCGCAAGCTGGCGGCGCAGGCCGTCACCGCGGCGCAGGACTTCCTGGCCGACAAGACCCCGGAGCCGAACGACACCACCACCTACGACAACGGTGTCAAGGTCGTCCCGTCCTTCCTGCTGGAGTCCGACGTCGTGTACAAGGACGACATCAAGTCGCTGCTGATCGACTCGGGTTACTACACCGCGGACCAGGTCGAAAAGGGTCAGTGATCTCTACCGATGCGGGATCGCCCCACTGCGGGGCGATCCCGCATCGCCTATGACGAAGGACGTGCTTGAGCATGAGCGACACGATCCTGGAAATGCGCGGCATCACCAAGACCTTCCCCGGTGTGAAGGCGCTCCGTGACGTGTCGCTGTCCGTGCGACGCGGCGAGATTCACGCGATCTGCGGCGAGAACGGAGCCGGCAAGTCGACGCTGATGAAGGTGCTCTCCGGCGTCTACCCACACGGAACATTCGAGGGCACCATCCTGCTGGACGGCGACGAGGTCCGCTTCCATTCGATCGGCGACAGCGAGGCCGCCGGTATCGCCATCATCCACCAGGAACTGGCCCTCGTGCCGTACCTGTCCATCGCCGAGAACATCTTCCTGGGCAACGAGGTCCGCGGCCGGATGGGCATGATCGACTGGCACCAGACCAACGCGCGCGCCGCTGCGCTGCTGGCCCGGGTCGGCCTCCAGGAGCACGTACAGACGCCCATCGGCCAGCTCGGCGTCGGAAAGCAGCAGCTCGTCGAGATCGCCAAGGCTCTGTCCAAGCAGGTGCGGATCCTGATCCTGGACGAGCCGACCGCCGCCCTCAACGACAACGACTCCGAGCACCTGCTGGGTCTGCTCCGGCAGCTCCAGTCGAACGGCATCACCTGCATCATGATCTCGCACAAGCTGAACGAGATCGCCGCCATCGCCGACCGCACCACCATCATCCGCGACGGCGCGACCATCGAGGTCCTGGACATGCGCAGCGGGGAGGCCACCCAGGACCGGATCATCCGCAGCATGGTCGGCCGGGACATGCAGCACCGCTATCCCCAGCGCACCGCGCACATCGGAGACGAGGTGCTGCGCGTCCAGGACTGGACGGTGTACCACCCGGACCATGTCGGCCGGAAGGTCGTCGACGGCGCCAGCTTCACGGTGCGCGCCGGGGAGGTCGTCGGGATTGCGGGCCTCATGGGCGCCGGCCGCACCGAGCTCGCGATGAGCCTGTTCGGCCGCAGCTACGGCCGCGACGTCGCCGGACGAGTCTTCTTGCACGGCAAGGAGATTCGAGTGCGGGACGTGAGCGAGGCGATCAGCCACGGCATCGCGTACGTCAGCGAGGATCGGAAGAAGTTCGGGCTGAACCTCATCGACACCATCAGCCGCAACATCTCCGCGGCGGGATTGCGGCGCATCGCCACCCGCGGCTGGGTCAACGGCCACCGCGAGCTCAAGGTCGCCCAGGACTTCCGCGCGGATCTGGGCATCAAAACACCGAGCGTGCTGACGCTGGCCGGCAACCTCTCCGGCGGCAACCAGCAGAAGGTTGTGCTGTCCAAGTGGCTGTTCACCGAGCCCGAGGTGCTGATCCTGGACGAGCCCACCCGCGGCATCGACGTCGGGGCGAAATACGAGATCTACACGATCATCAACCGGATGGTGGCCGACGGGAAGGCCGTCATCGTCATCTCCTCGGAGCTACCCGAGATCCTCGGCGTCTGCGACCGCATCTACACGCTGTCCGCCGGACGCATCACCGGTGAGGTCCCCATCGCCGAAGCCACCCAGGAGGGCCTGATGACCCTGATGACCATGGAGAAGAAGAGCGCCTCATGAACAGCATCATGAACCTGCGCGAGCTGATGTCGCGCAACCTTCGGCAAAGCGGCATCCTCATTGCGCTGCTCGCGATCGTGGCGCTGTTCTCGGTGCTGAACTCGAACTTCTTGAGCCCCGGGAACCTGACGAACATCGTCCTGCAGTACTCCTACATCCTGATCCTGGCCATCGGGATGATGATCGTGATCATCGGCGGGCACATCGACCTCTCGGTCGGATCGCTGCTCGCGCTGACCGGCGCGGTATCCGCCGTGCTCGTGATCAAACACGGTTTCCCTTGGTGGGTGGGCGTTCTGGCCGCGATCGGTGTCGGCATCCTGGCCGGCGTGTGGCAGGGCTTCTGGGTCGCGGTGGTCGGAATCCCGGCGTTCATCGTCACGCTGGGCGGCATGCTGCTGTTCCGCGGCCTCACCTACCAGGTGCTCAGCAACGTGTCGCTGTCCCCGTTCGGCGGCACCTACTACAACATCGCCAACGGCTTCTTCAACGGAGTGCTCGGCGGGCACGGCTTCGACCTGCTGACCGTGCTGATCTTCGCGATCGCCGTCGCCGGCTGGGTCGTGATGCAGTGGCGCGAGCGGCTCGCGGCGCTGCGCTACGAGCAGCCGGTGGCCGCGATGCCGCTGTTCGTCCTGAAGCTGGTGCTGGTCGCGATCGTCGTCATGGCGTTCGCCTACCAGCTCTCCAAGAGCCGCGGACTTCCGTTCGTGCTCATCGTGCTGGCCGTCTTGATCATGGCGTACTCGGTGGTGATGCAACGAACCACGTTCGGCCGCCACGTCTACGCGATCGGCGGCAACCTCTCCGCGGCGCTGCTGTCCGGCGTCAAGGTGAAGCGCGAAAACTTCCTGATCATGGTCAACATGGGCCTGCTCACCGGCATTGCGGGCGTGGTCTACTCGGCCCGGATGAACGGCGCGCAGCCGGGCGCCGGGAACATGTTCGAGCTCGACGCGATCGCCGCGTGTTTCATCGGCGGCGCCGCGATCACCGGCGGCGTCGGCCGGATCACCGGCGCCATGATCGGGGGTCTGATCATGGCCATCATGTCCAACGGCATGCAGCTGATGGGCGTGTCCACGTCGATGCAGCAGGTCGTCAAGGGCCTGGTGCTGCTGCTCGCGGTGGCGTTCGACGTCTACAACAAGCGCCGCGGCGGCGGCAAGTAAGAGCCGACAAAGGCGACTGGGCGGGTGGCGGATCGGTTCCGCCGCCCGCCCTTGGTGCGTACCAGCAGTGTCAGGACCTGCTACGAATCGTGGCGCGCGTACGAAACGTGGCGCGTCACACCGAGTATGACGCAACCCTCGCCCAGTCCAGCCCTCGTGAATAGCGACTCAGGAAGGCGTCGTAGCCCGCGGCATCCGCGTCCGAGGGGTCGGCGGTGACGGTATCGATCGCGGCGAACGCCCGCGTCCGCACGAACTCGTCCAGGCTCTGGCCGTCGCCGTACCCCCGGTAGGCCGCCAGCAATGCGATACCCCAGGCGCCTCCCTCGGAGGCCGTGCGGGCCACGGTGACCGGCACGCCGAGCGCGGCGGCGAGAAGCCGCTGCGCTGGGCCCGGCGTTCGAAACAGTCCGCCGTGAGCGAAGAGTCGCTCCCAGCGGACGCCGTCGTCGGCCAGCATGCGCATGCCGATGGACAGCGGCGCGAAGGCGCCGAACACCTGGGCGCGGGCGAACTCGGCCAGCCCCAGTCGGCTCGCCGCCGCCCGGGTGAGAATGGCCTGCCCGCCCGCGGCGTCCACCACTGGTTCGCCGGCGGCGAAGTTGTAGCAGAGCAACCCGCCGGCATCGGCCGCGCCGCCGTCGATGCCGTCCAGGAGCGCGCGGAACGCCGTGTCGGCGTCCATGGCCATGCCCGCCGCGGCGGCCCACTCGCGCATCAGGGCGACCCAGTCCGCCAGGTCGCTGGCCCCGTTGTTGCAGTGCACCATCGCGACCGGATCCCCGACAGGCGTGGTCACGACGTCGATCTCGGCGCGCGGGTGCGCCAGGGGGCGCTCCAGGACCACCATGGCGAACGTGGAGGTGCCGACGCTGACATTGCCGGTGCGAGGCGCCAGCGCTCCGGTGGCGACCATGCCGGTGCCGGCATCCCCTTCGGGTGGGCAGGCGAGAGCGCCCGGCCGTAGCGTCCCGGTGGGGTCCAGCAGTGCGGCGCCGTCCGCCGTCAGCTGTCCGGCCGCCTGCCCTGCCACCCGGACGGCGGGCAGCAGACTGCGGAGCGGTGCACCCACGCCGTGCTGGCCCAGCAAGGCGTCGACGGTTCGCAGCGCTGCGGCGTCATAGTCGGTGCCCGCGGCGTTGAGCGGGAACATGCCCGAGGCGTCGCCGGAGCCGAGCAGGTTCTCGCCGGTGAGGAGTTCGTGCACATAGCCGGCCAGTGTGGTGAGGCGCGCGATGCGCGGCACGTGGGTCTCGCCGTTCAGCGCGGCCTGATAGAGGTGCGCCACGGACCACCGCTGCGGGATGTTGACGCCGAGGTGCTCGCTGAGCCGCGCGGCGGCGTCCGCCGTCGTGGTGTTGCGCCAGGTGCGGAACGGCACCAGCAGCGCCCCGTCGGCATCGAACGGGAGGTAGCCGTGCATCATGGCCGAGACGCCCATGGCCGCAAGAGATGTCGGCGATGCGCCGTATCGGCGTCGGCAGTCGGCGGCCAAGCTCGCGTAGGCGGAGCGCAGGCCGGTTACCACCTCGTCGAGCGGGTAGGACCAGAATCCGTCGGTCCGGCTGCTCTCCCACTCGTGGCTGCCGACCGCGACGACGGAGGCGTCGGCCGGGTCGATGAGGCAGGCCTTGATGCGGGTGGAGCCGAGTTCGATGCCCAGGCAGCCACCGCCGGCGAGCAGGTTCGCGGGCGCCGATTGCTCGGTCATCGCGAGCCGACTTTCGGCTGGCCGTACACGTTCTGGTAGCGGTCGTAGAGCTTGTCGATGGCCTCCTGTGGGATCGGCACCAGCGACCCGCCCTGGCGTGCGAAGTGCACCGAGCGTGCGACATCTTCCAACATCACGGCCGCCTTCACCGCGTCGGTGGCGCTGCTGCCGATCGTGAACGGGCCATGGTTTCGCATCAGCACGGCGCGAGATCGGTGTCCCCGCAACGTTTCCACGATGCCGCGCCCGATGGAATCGTCGCCGATGATGGCGAACGGCCCCACCGGGATCGGGCCGCCGAACTCGTCGGCCATGGCGGTGAGCACGCACGGGATCTCTTCACCGCGCGCCGCCCAGGCCACCGCGAACGTGGAGTGGGTGTGCACCACGCCGCCCACCTCGGGCATGTGCCGGTAGACGTAGGCGTGCGCCGCCGTATCGCTCGACGGCGCACGCTCGCTGCCGGGTGTGCCGGGGACGACGGCGCCGTCCAGGTCGCACAGCACCAGCGCGTCCGGGGTGATCGCGTCGTAGCCGAGCCCGGACGGCTTGATCACGAACCGATCTTGGCCGGGGACCCTCGCGGAGACATTCCCCCCGGTCCACACGACGAGGCCGTAGCGCACCAGCTCCCCGTGCAGCGCCGCGACCTCGTTGCGAACATCCGTCACCACGCGGTCCTCGCCCATGGCCGCCTCCCTCTGCCCGCCGGAATGTTAGCGCTCTCATCGACGAGCGTAGGGCATCACGGGGCATCCGGGCGAGGCGGTCCGCAGCAGCCGGTCCACACGGTCTGGGGTGCGGCGATGACCCAGCGCACCCACCCGCGGGGCGGACTACTCGCCGGCGGTGAGCTTCTCCGCAGCGGCCAGCTTGACGCACACGGCGACGCCGGCCATCGCCTCGGTCACCTCGGCGACCGGGGGCAGCGTGGGCGCGAGCCGAATGTTGCGGTTCAACGGATCGCGGTGGTACGGGAACGACGAGCCGGCGCCGGTCAACGCGATCCCCGCCTCCTTGGCGAGCTGCACCACGCGAGACGCGGTGCCCTCCACCACGTCCAGCGACACGAAGTACCCGCCGATCGGCTTGGTCCACGTGGCGATGCCCAGTCCGTCCAGCGACTCGGTGAGCACCCGGTCCAGCTCGGCGAACTTCGGCGCGATGATCTCCCGGTGCTTGACCATGTGCGCCCGCACCCCGTCGGCGTCACCGAAGAACTGCGCGTGCCGGAGCTGGTTCACCTTGTCCGGCCCGATGCTGCCCTGACCCAGGTGCCGGGTGTACCAGGCGATGTTCTCCGGGGAACCGGCCAGGAACGCAACGCCCGCGCCGGCGAACGTGATCTTCGACGTCGACGCGAACATCACCGGCCGGTTCGGGTGGCCACTGGCCGACGCCAGGGAAAGGATGTCGGCGCTCTTGGTCTCCTGCTCGGTCAGGTGGTGCAGCGCGTACGCGTTGTCCCAGAAGATCTTGAAATCGGGGGCGGCCGTGGGCATCGCGGCAAGCGCCGCTGCGACCTCCTGCGAGCACACCGAGCCCGACGGGTTGGCGTACGTCGGCACGATCCACATGCCCTTGAACGCCGGGTCATCCGCCACCAGCGCACGAGTCGCGGCCACGTCCGGTCCGTCGTCGTTCATCGGCACGGTGACCATCTCGATGCCCAGCGACTCCAGCATGGTGAAGTGCCGGTCGTAGCCGGGCACCGGGCAGACGAACTTGATCGTCTCCTCGCGGATCCACGGGCGCTCCGAGTCGACGGCGCCGTAGAGCAGGGCGAAGTTGAGCACCTCGCGCATCATCACCAGCGACGAGCTGCCGCCGGCCACAATCTGCGCCGCGTCGACGCCCAGCAGCTCACCGAAGATGGCGCGCAGTTCCGGCAGACCGGCCAGGCCGCCGTAGTTGCGCACGTCCGTCCCGTCCGCGGCCCGGTAGCCGTGGGGCAGATTGAGCAGCGCATTGGACAGATCGAGCTGCTCAGGGGAGGGCTTACCGCGCGTCAGGTCCAGCGCGAGGCCCTTGGCGCGGAGCGCGTCGTACGCGGTCTGCTGGTCGGCGCGGAACGCGTCGAGTTCGGCGGGGCTGAGTTCGGTGAGCGCGCGGTTGGACACGACGGACCCTCCTGGTTCGTGGTGGCGGATCTTCGGGTTGTGCTGCGGTGGTGCCTGGGCGGTCCGTCGGCGATGTAGCCCGACACCCGCCGCCGGGTATCGCGCCGCAGGTCGGAGTGTCGAGTATGACGCCGTTCGCCGCACGCGGCCGTTCTCCAGTCTCCCAGCGACTCCGGCGGAGGCCGACGCCGGGGCCCGTGCGCTGCGTCACGCCGCGGCGCACGGCCGCGTCGCGGCCCGAGGCTTTGCCACCGCCCGGTAAAGCCCCGCCCCAGACGGCCGTAAAGGGATGGTCAAGTCGTCCGAAATCTCGGCAAAATTGTTCGAATTTCCTCGCACCACCGCTATATTTCCGGCATCATGGGTGTCAGCCTCGGACAACCCGAGACGCCGCTACACAGTAGTGACGACCTGCCGACGCCCGACAGGTCAGCGGCCCACGCAGAGGGGCCAGGACCACGCCGGTCCTGGCCCCTCTGGCGTCTGCTACGGCCCCTTTTCTTGTCGGCTTGCCGGGCCCCCACGTCTTCTAAACCTTTCCGGGCCCTCATCTGCCGAACCTTGTCGGGCCCTCATCTACCGAGCGGCGATAGTTCTATTGCTGCGCCGCGATGGACTGCACGCTCATCTGGAACTGCCCGCCGGGCAGTTCCTCACTCGCGCATCCGGTGCGATCCTGCTGTGGAATGAATGCCGCGTCCTCGCCACCGGGGAGCGACACGCGCAGACCGGTCACCGGAGTCGGATCGCAGACGTCCTCCGGGAAGTTCTGCACCGTGACCTCCTGCAGGTTCGCCACGGCCTGCTCGCCCGGCTTCAACGTCACGGCGGGCCCGGCGTCTCCGTTCTCGGCGGCCGCGGCACCGACCTGATGGTTGTCGTCACCGGCCACGTAGGCAACCTCGGGGAAGCCCTCCAGCGTGCACGGCTCGAAGCCGGTGTTGGTGAAGGTCAGAGGGAAGTAGGCACTGCCGGCGGCGCCCTCCGGCTCACCCAGCGCCACGTTGAGCGTCGCCAAGGTGCAATGTCCGTCGTCGGACGCTCCGCTCGTCGTCGCCGTCGTCGACGTTGCGGGCTCCGCCGTCACCGTCACGGTGGTCGGCACTTCGGCGGTGGACGTCACGGTCACCGTCGCCGTGTCGGCTGCCGGCGAGAGGTCGTCAGTGGTGTTCGGGTTCCCGCAGGCGGCGATACCCGCGACGCACGCCACCGCCACAGCGGCCGTCGCGAACCGCAATCCCAGTCTCATCGTCCATCCTCCTCGAATCGGTTGACGTCCATAAGACGCCCGGGCGCGCTCTGCGATCCGTTCCCGCCTCAATACATGGCGGCCACGTGGATGACGCCGCCCTGCCGCGGAGCGCGGCCGATACCTCCTCGAATGTTGTGGCCAGCGTAGCCACGACCCCCGTCAACGATCCTTAACACCGGCACTCATCTGCATCGACGGGACTTTCGGCCCTGCCCGCACCATGTCGCCGGGACATACCGTGGGGTATGGACCGAAAGCCTTTCCCCGAGATCGTGGACCTGGACGAGCACGAGTGCTGGACCCTGCTGCGGTCGGCGAGCACCGGGCGGCTCGCGGTGATGGGCGCCGATGGACCGGACATCTTTCCGCTCAACTACGTCGTGGACCACGGCACGTTGGTGTTCCGGACCGGCGAGGGCACGAAGATCACCGCGTTGACGGCGCACCCTCGGGTCGCCTTCGAGGTCGACGGCTTCCGCTCGGACGCAGTGGAGGTGTGGAGCGTGGTGATCAAGGGCGACGCCGAGGAGATCGTCGGTCTCTACGAGGGCCTGGAGGCGCTCACCCTGCCGTTGTCGCCGTGGCAGGCCGGCGAGAAGCATCACTTCGTGCGCATCGTCCCCACCGAGGTGACGGGACGGCAGTTCACGGTCGTCGGCGCCGACGCGTGGCGCAACCCACTGGCCGACGCGCCCGCCCAGGCGCCGGAGTAGCGCTCCTGCTCCCCCCGCGACGATCCGACGTCGAGTCGTTCGGTCGTCGATTCGTCCGCGCCGCAGACTCACCGCTCGGCCGTTCCACCGCCGAGTTATCCACCTGTCCGATTCCTGTGCACATCGCGGACGTGTCCGCCGCCGGTGCGCTCCCGAAGGTTCCATCCTGGGTGTCCGATCCCGCGCGCCCGGCATCCGCCGGCCGTGGCACCAGAAGGAGGGCACATGGACGGATTCGAAATCGCGACCGACCGGATCAGGTCGGCGGCGACCAGCGTCGAGTCGGTCGCCACCGCGCTGCAGGCCGAAATCGCGACGATGGAGGGCATCCTGGCGGACATCGGCGCCGGCTGGCACTCCACCAGCGCGGCGCCGCGGTTCGCCGCGGCCATGGACGGCTACCTTGCCGACGCCCGGTCACTCACTGCGGCGCTACTCAGCCACGGCGAGGGCCTGGCGTCCACGTCGACGGCGTTCGTCCAGGCCGAAGAGGCCATTGCCGCGGCAACCCCGGCGGTGATGGCATGACGACGATCCGGGTCGACTACGGTTCCATGGCCGCCGGCCACGACGGACTGATCGCCACCTGGGGCCGCATCGAGGGACACCTGGCCGACCTCGACGCGGCGATCTCGGCGACCGGGGACATGCGTTCCGAAGCACTGGCTTCGTATGTGGCCCTCAAGGCCCGGTGGGATGCGTCGGCCGTCGATCGGCAGGCGG
>JBIQMQ010000024.1:0-13040 GCA_044463185.1 Nakamurella lactea
CGGCCGGCCAGTCGGCGCGCAAGGCCGCCGAATCGGTACGCATCGAGATCGACCCCGCCTCACTCGGTTAGCGACACCGCCGCACCGGAGCCGCTGATCACCGCTGGCCGTCTCGCCACGTGTCGACGCGCTCGAGCAACCCGGCCCGTACCTGCGGCCATTCGCCGGCCAGGATCGAGAATACGACGGTGTCCCGCCAGGAGCCGTCCGCGCGTCGGCGGTGGTGCCGCAGCACCCCTTCCCGCACGGCGCCGAGCCGCGCGATGGCCGCCTGCGACCGGTCGTTGATGATGTCGGTCTGGATTTTCACCCGCTCGAAGCCACAGCGTTCGAAGGCGCAGCCGAGCAGCAGCAGCTTGCATTCCGGGTTGACGGCGCTGCCCCACGCGACCGGGCTGTAGGCCGTCCATCCGACGTGCGCGCCGCCGTTGGCGAGGTCGATATCGCCGATGCTGCTGGTGCCGATCACGGATCCGGCGGCGCCGATGGGCGAGTCGCCCACCAGCCGCACGGTGTACATCGCCCTGTCGGTGCGATCGGCGGCCGCGATCCACTGGGCCACTTCCTGCGCGTCGGCGAGCCGGGCGCCGCCGTGGAAGGCCCCCGCGTACACCTTCTCGTCGTCGAGGGCTGCGAACAGCGCCGGCGCATCGCCGGTCGTGGACCGGTCGAGCCGTACGACGGTGCCGATCAGTGGATCCGGCCCGGGGTGCCGCGGTGTCGTGCTGTGCTCGTCGGAGGTCGCCACCGGCTCACTCTAGACTGGTGCACGCGCGTTTCCGGCCGCTGCCGGGCAGGGCGCACCCGCGGGATGCGGGCCGGCCGGGGTCGGAGTCACCAGGAGGCGGGATGCGGCTGCTGTTCGCGGGAACGCCGGAACCCGCCGTCGCCTCCCTGACCGCGCTGCTCGGCTCACGCCACGAGGTGGGGGCGGTGCTCACCCGTCCCGACGCGCACGCCGGTCGTCGCGGCACGTTCACCCCGTCGCCGGTCGCGGTCGCGGCCGAGCAGGCGGGTCTGCCGCTGCTCAAGCCCGCCTCCATCCGCACTCCCGAGTTCGCCGCCGAGTTCGCGGCACTCGAGGTGGATGCCGTCGCCGTCGTGGCCTACGGGGCGCTGATCGGCGAGGAGCTGCTGGCGGCGGCGCCGTTCGGTTGGGTCAATCTGCACTTCTCGCTGCTGCCCGCCTGGCGGGGCGCCGCCCCGGTGCAGGCGGCGATCCGCGCCGGCGACGACATCACGGGGGCCAGCACGTTCCTGATCGAGAAGGGTCTGGACACCGGCCCCGTCTTCGGCACCGTGACCGAGGCCATCGGTCCCACCGACACCGCGGGGGATCTGCTGCGCCGGCTGTCCGTGTCCGGCGCGTCGTTGCTGGTGGCGACGTTCGACGGCCTGGCCGACGGCACGGTGACGGCCGTGCCGCAATCCACGGACGGCGTCAGCTACGCGCCGAAGATCACCGTCGCCGACGCCGAGGTGGATTTCCGGTTCCCGGCGCTGGCGATCGATCGGCTCATCCGGTCGGTCACGCCCGCACCCGGCGCCTGGGTGGAGTCGCGCTGGGGTCGGCTGGGGCTCGGGCCGGTCGGCCTCGTCGACGGTGATCACGGACTCGCACCCGGCGAGATCGCCGCCGGCAAACGCGACGTGCTGGTGGGCACGGCGACCGGCGCGGTACGCCTGTCCACGGTGCAGCAGCCGGGCAAGCGCCTGGTGCCGGCCGCGGATTGGGCGCGGGGCGCCCGGCCGCGGCCCGGCGACCGGTTGGGTGCGGATTCTGCGTTGTCGACGGAGCCACGGGCATGACGCAGCCCCCTTCGATTCCTCCCGCCGGACGCGGCGGCGGCCGTGGTCGACCCGTCGGGCCCAGCCGCGGAGGCGGGCGGGACCGGGTCGGCGCGCGCTCCGGCGGGCGGAGGGAGCGGCCGGCCGGTCGGCCGCACACGGCCAGGCCCCCACAGGTCGACCCGGCGCGGCAGGCTGCGCTGGAGTTGCTGGCAGCGGTGCGGGAGCGCGGCGCCTATGCCAATTTGGCGCTGCCGCCGATCGTGCGCGAGCACGGCCTGACCGGGCGCGACGCGGCGCTCGCCACCGAACTGGCCTACGGCTCCTGCCGGGCACTCGGCCAACTCGACGCGATCGTCGGGGCGTGCGGCGACGCGCCGCTGGCCGACCTGGACGGCGACGTGCTGGACGCGCTCCGGCTGGGCGCCTACCAGCTCCTGCACACGCGCATTCCGCCACACGCCGCGGTCTCGGCCACCGTCGACCTGGTCCGGGCGGGCCGGCGCCCGCGCGCCGCCGGCTACGTGAACGCCGTGCTGCGCCGCGTCTCGGAGCGCAGCCTGGACGAGTGGGTCGACCGGCTCGCCCCGGCGGCGACCGCCGACCCGCTAGCCCGGCTGGGGCTGGCGACGGCTCATCCCCGGTGGATCGTGGCGGCGCTGGCCGACGCGCTGCGCGCTGCCCCTCCGCACCTCCCTGTCGAGCCGGGCCCGGACGCCGACCCCGGTCGGGACGTCGATCTCCAGCGAGCCGACCGCGGCAGGGACGCCGATCCCCAGCGAGCCGACCCCGGGCGGGAAGCCGACCCGTCCCGGGAACTGGCCGCCGCGCTGGCCGCGGACCGCGCGCCCGCAGCGGTGCACCTGGTCGCCCGCCCCGGCCTGATCGATCGCGCCGAGCTGGCCTCCGACTCCGGCGGCGAACCGGGGCGATACAGCCCGTACGCCGTGTATCTTCCCGGCGGTGACCCGTCGCGGCTGGCGGCCGTGCGCAGCGGCGCCGCGGCAGTCCAGGACGAGGGCTCGCAACTCGTCGCGCTGGCTCTGGCGAATGCGCAGCTGGAGGGCGACGACGCGCGCTGGCTGGACCTGGCGGCCGGCCCCGGAGGCAAGGCCGCGCTGCTGGGCGCTCTGGCAGCCCGGCGCGGGGCGCGGCTGGACGCCGTCGAACTCACGCCGCACCGCGCCGACCTCGTCCGCCGCGCGACCCGCGGACTGCCCGTGACGGTGCACACCGCCGACGGGCGCGACCCCGGCCTTGAGCCCGGCAGCTTTGATCGGGTGTTGCTGGATGCGCCGTGCACTGGGCTGGGCGCGCTGCGCCGCCGACCGGAGTCACGCTGGCGTCGCACCGAGGCGGACGTCGCGCCGCTGGCCCGGCTGCAGGGTGAACTGCTGGCGTCCGCCGCCCGCCTGGTCAGGCCGGGCGGCGTCGTCGGATACGTCACCTGCTCGCCGCATCTGGCGGAGACGGCGGGCGTCATCGCCCGGCGACCGGACGAGCTGGACCTGGTGGACGCCCGCGAGTACTTCCCCGGCGTGCCGGACCTGGGAGACGGGCCGACCGTGCAGCTCTGGCCGCACCGCCACGGCACCGACGCCATGTTCTGCGCCCTGCTGCGCCGCCGCTCCTGATCCAGCGGCCGGGAATGCGGCCGATAGGGTCGGGGTATGACGCTCGCGCCGCATCGCACCCCGCTCATCGCCCCATCGATCCTGTCCGCGGATTTCGCGAACCTGCAGCGCGATATCGCCCGGGTGCACGAGGCCGACTGGCTGCACGTCGACGTCATGGATAACCACTTCGTGCCAAACCTGACCATCGGCCTGCCGGTCGTCCAGGCCATCGCGAAAGCGACGGACCTGCCGCTGGATTGCCACCTCATGATCGAGGATCCGGACCGGTGGGCCGTCGGGTACGCGGAAACCGGCGCGTACAACGTGACCGTGCACGCCGAGGCCGTCGCGGAGCCGATCAGCGTGGCGCGCGACATCCAGGCGGCCGGGGCACGGGCGGGGCTGTCGTTGAAACCGGGCACGGCGCTGGACGACTGGGTGGACGTGCTCCGCAGCTACGACACGTTGCTCATCATGACGGTGGAGCCGGGGTTCGGCGGTCAATCGTTCATGGCAAACATGCTCGACAAGGTGCGCAGCGCCCGCACCATGGTCGACACCGGTCACCTCACCGTCGTCGTCCAGGTGGACGGGGGCATCAACGAGGACACCATCGCGCGCGCGGCGGAGGCGGGCGCGGACTGCTTCGTCGCCGGCTCCGCCGTCTACGGTGCCGCCGACCCGGCCGCGGCCATCGCCCGTCTGCGGGAGCTGGCTGGGGCACAGCTCACATCGGAGCCTTCGCACGGGTAGAAGAACCTCGCGATGGGGGAGTATGGACAGTAGCCGGACGGATCGCCGCTCGGGCGCCCCAACGTGGCCGTGGCACGCCCGCCGCGGCAGCAGAGATGGAGTCAGCTGATGTTTACCGGGATCGTCGAGGAACTCGGTGAGATCGTCTCCCTAGAAGGTGCGATCGCATCCGACTCGCGCTACGCGCGCGCCACGATCCGCGGCCCCAGGGTGGTCTCGGACGCGGCACACGGCGACTCGATCGCCGTGAACGGGGTCTGCCTCACCGTTGTCGGCATCGGCTCCGGCGACGCGGCGGGTACGTTCACGGCCGAGCTGATGGCCGAGACGCTGGCCCGCACCACCGCGTCCACCTGGACCGCCGGCACGCGGGTCAACCTGGAGCGGTCGGTGACGCCGGCGACGCGACTCGGCGGTCACATCGTGCAAGGACATGTGGACGGCGTGGGCACGCTCGTCTCTCGCACCGAGAACACCGGCTACGACGACGTGGCGATCTCGGTGCCCGGCGACCTGGGCCGCTACATCGCGCCCAAGGGCGCGGTCGCGGTGGACGGCATCTCGCTGACGGTGATCGACGTCACCGACTCACCAGGGCGACCCGGGCAACCGGATATGACGACATTCACGCTGGGGATCATCCCGGAGACTCGCGCCGCCACCACCATGGGGCGCCGTGAACCGGGCGACGTGGTGAACATCGAGGCCGACGTCATGGCCAAGTACGCCGAGCGGCTGTTGAACCACGGCGAGAACATCCGGGCCCGGCTGCAGGCGGTGGGCGCATGACAGCCACCCACGGGCAGGCCCAGCGCGGCACCCCCGCGAGCGACGTCATCGCCCAGCCCGATGCCGTGGCGGGCTTCGACAGCATCGAGTCGGCCATCGCGGAGATCGCCGCGGGCCACGCCGTGATCGTGGTGGACGACGCCGACCGGGAGAACGAGGGCGACCTGATCTTCGCCGCCGAAAAGGCGACGCCGGAGCTGGTCGCGTTCATGGTCCGCTACACCTCCGGCTACATCTGCGTGCCGCTGACCGAGTCCGACGCGGACCGGCTGGATCTGCCGCCGATGTACCGCATCAACCAGGACCGCCGCGGCACGGCCTACACCGTCACGGTCGACGCCCGGGAGGGCGTGTCCACCGGGATTTCGGCGACCGACCGGGCGCACACCATCCGGCTGCTGGCCGACCCGCGCACCACCGAGGCGGACCTGTCCCGGCCCGGGCACGTGGTGCCGCTGCGCGCGAAGGACGGCGGTGTGCTGCGCCGCCCCGGGCACACCGAGGCGGCCGTGGATCTGGCCAAGCTCGCCGGCCTGGCTCCCGCGGGCGCCATCTGCGAGATCGTCTCCGAGCGCAACCCGGGGGACATGGCGCGCGCGGACGAGCTCAAGGACTTCGCCGCCAAACACGACCTGAAGATCGTCACGATCGCCGACCTCATCGCCTACCGCCGCCGCTCCGAGAGGCTGGTCCGGCGGGTCGCCACCGCCCGCGTCCCGCTCGAGTACGGGGAGTTCGCGGCCATCGGCTACGAGTCGAGCTACGACCAGCGGGAGCACATCGCGTTCGTCTTCGGCGACATCGGCGACGGCGAGGACGTGCTGATCCGCATGCACTCCGAGTGCCTCACCGGCGACGTGTTCGGTTCGCTGCGCTGCGACTGCGGCCCGCAACTGCAGGCCTCTCTGAAGGCGGTCGCGGAGGAGGGCCGCGGCGCCGTGGTCTACATCCGCGGTCACGAGGGCCGGGGCATCGGGCTGCTGCACAAGCTGCAGGCGTACGAGCTGCAGGACGCCGGCCGGGACACCCTGGACGCGAACCTGGACCTGGGATTGCCGGCCGATGCCCGCGACTACGGCACCGGCGCACAGATCCTGGTCGACCTCGGTGTCAAGTCCATGCGGCTGCTCACCAACAACCCGGCGAAGCGGGCCGGGCTGGAGGGCTACGGGCTCACCGTGCTCGGCCGGGTTCCGCTGCCGGTGTCCGTCAACCCGCAGAATTTCCGGTATCTCAAGACCAAGCGGGACCGGATGGGTCACCTGATCGAGGGCCTGGACGTGGAAGGGCTGGATATCGTATGACGACTATGACGCAATCCTCGACGGCTCCCCGCCCGGCGACCGGGGCGGCGGCGTGAGCGGGGTCGGCAGGCCCGAACTCGCCATCGACGGCGCGGACGGGCTGAAGGTGGCGATCGTGGCCACGAGCTGGCACGCCGACATCGTGGATGCGTTGATCGACGGGGCGCAGCGGGCCGCGACGGCCGCGGGCGTGGACGGGGTCACGCTCATCAGGGTGCCGGGCTCGGTCGAAATCCCCGTGGTCGCGCAGCAACTCGCCACCAACCACGACGCCGTCGTCGCGCTGGGCGCGGTGATCCGCGGCGGCACACCCCACTTCGAATACGTCTGCAAGGCCGTCACCGAAGGACTGACCCGGGTCGCGCTGGACTCTGGTGTGCCGATCGGGAACGGCGTACTCACCTGCGACACGAAGGAGCAGGCGATCGCCCGCTCCGGCCTGCCCGACTCGCAGGAGGACAAGGGCGGCGACGCGATGGTCGCCGCGCTGCGCACGGCGCTCGTCCTGGCCGAGCTGCGCGGCACGCGGCCGCGCGGGATGGGGTTCTAGTGGGCGACGTCGACAAATCGGCGACGCGGCCGGCGGAGCAGCCGAGCGGCCCGGTGGTGGTCCGTCCGCGCCGCATCGCGGTGTACGGCGCCGTGGCCGCGGTGGCGGTGCTGGCAACGATGATCGTGCTGGGGCTGCTGCTCGATTCGGACGGCGTTCCGCTGCGCATGGTCGACAAGATCGGCTTCATGAGCGTCGGCGTCGCCGGTGCCGCGGCGATCATGCTGGTGGCGAGGCCCCGCATCGTGGCCGACGAGAAGGGCATGACGGTCCGCAACGTGCTCGGCGACGCATTCCTGCCCTGGCCCGTGGTTCTCAAGATCGCCTTCCCACCCGGCGCGCACTGGGCGCAGGCGGTCCTCGCCGACGACGAGACCCACCCGCTGATGGCGATCCAGGCCATGGACCGGGATCGGGCGGTCGAAGCGCTCCGGGCCATCCGGGCGCTGCACGCCCGGTACGCACCCGCGGCCCCGAAACCGTCCCCCGAGGCGCGCGAGCGGGCCCGCCGCCGGGCGATCGCAGAGGCCGCGGCCGCTGCCGCCCGGCCGCTGGGCCGGCTGGAGCAGATCGACCGCCGCATGGCGGAGCAGGGCCCCAAGCCCAAGCGCCGCCGCCGGTCGTAGCATCAGGTGCTACATTGAGTTCATGAGCCACGTCATCAGTCAGCGGGAGCTGCGAAACGACAGCGGCCGAATCATGCGCGGGCTGGACGAAGGGCAGACTTTCGTCGTCACACGACGCGACGTGCCGGTGGGCGAATTGAGGCCGTTGCGGCGGCGACGCCTGGTCGATGCGCAGGCGATCGTCGACATTTTCCGTGCTGCGCCGGCGGTGGACGCCGACCGCTTCCGCGGCGACCTCGACGAGGGCCTCGACTGCGGAATCGAGCCTCGTGCCTGACCGCTTGCCGGCAGGCCTGCTGGACACCTCTGTGGTGATCGATCTCCAGCTGTTCACCGCGGAGCAGCTACCGGTGGAGTCCGCTATCGCGGCGGTCACGCTGGCGGAGTTGACGGCCGGTCCGCTCGCGACTGACGATCCGGTGGAGCGCGCCGTGCGACAAGACCGTTTGCAGCGCACGGAGGCGGCCTTCGACCCGATCCCGTTCGGCGGAGCTGCGGCTCGTGCCTACGGGCGGATCTACGCGTCCGTAGTTGCTGTGGGGAGAAAGCCGAGGCGGCGTATCGCGGATCTGCTGATCGCCGCGACGGCCCTGGCGGAGGAATTACCTTTGGTAACGCGGAACCCGGACGATTTCGCGGGTCTCGATCATCTCATCGACATCGCCGCTCTCTAGCCGGCTGGCGGACGTGCCGCTGCACGTGCATCGCTGCCGGCGTTACGGCTGCCGCGACGACAGCGCGCACGCGACCTCCGGGTTCCACGCCCATTGGGTCGCCTGTCGTCACCGCCGAGATAATGTCGGCCGTGGAGAACCGGAGTTCCGGGCCCGTGTCTTCAGTCAACGGCGAAGACCTTCATGACTTCGCACCGTAGCCGTTGATGACTTTGACCGCGATCTGGCCGGTTTCGGGCGGTGCGAAGGGCCGGGGCGTAGCGCCAGCGCCAACTGCAGCGCGTTGGGAGTGGCGCCCTTTTTGCGCTTCTTCTTCGGCTTCGGCACCGGGATGAACGACTCGCTCGGCCGACGGCCGTCGATCACTGTGCCCGTCGGCCCCTTCGGGCCGATCTCGAAAAAGCGCGTCGGCGGATCGTACGGGCCATTCAAGACAGGATCATCTGGCGCGGCGTCGCTGCGAAGGGAGTCTCGCGCGCCATCGCTCTCGCCCACGCTGCCTCCTTCGGCGTCGCTGATCGTGGCCTGGGCATATCGGGCAGGCCGGACATAGCTCCTCGCTTGCGGGCGTCCCGCCGCGGCGTCCGGACTCGGGCGCCGGCGTGGAAACTCTGTCGGACGCTGGTGGTGCTCTTGTCCCATTGGTCTCATCCGTCGCCGAAAGGAAACCCCACCGTGATTCGCCCTGCTCGATCTCTCGCCATTCTGCCCATGCTGTCCGTCGCGCTGGTTCTGTCGGCATGCTCGCCGGGTCTGTCCGAAGCCGGGGGAGCGACAGTGACGGTGACGACAACGGACGTCGCCCCCACGCAACTGACAACGACTGTCACCGTCACGGAACCGGCTCCCACCGGCACCAGTCCGCGCAATGCCCCGCGGATCACCGAACCGACCAGCACCCCGCCGCCGACGGGCTCAGCGGACTTGAACTCCAACGGGGGCGCGGGCCCATCGAGTCAATTCCCCACAGCATCGTTCGAGCCGCGTCCTGGATACATCGGCAAAGAGATCGGCCAGCAAGCAGCCTTGGGTGCGACCCCGACCGGGCCGGATATGGCAGTGATCTTCAGCGTGGATAAAATCCAGCCGAGTTTCAAGTGCACGAGCCGGTTCGCTCAACAGGCAGAAAATGGCGGATTCCTCGGAGTGCACCTGACGGTGCAGTTGACGGATCACTTCGACAAGTCCACGCTCTACAGTTTCGACGCAAGCCGCAGTTCATTCACCATCGTCGGTGACGACGGCGCCGTCGAGAACGACGTAGCGACATCGGCTGCCTATTCGTGTCTTGACTCCAAAGACGAGATCTCGCAGAACCTCGACATTCCCGGGACTACCGCCAGTGGGTGGCTGGTTTTTGACACCGAGTACACGCACGGCTCCCTGTTGTTCACGCAGTTCTTGATGGACGGTGGCTGGGAATGGCACTTCTAGGGGCGCTCACAGGCCGATGCTCAGCCCCGTTGCCGGGGTGGGCGCCGGACCCGCTCCGGCTATTCGATACGTCCGCATTCCGATCGGCGGCGGTTCACCCGTGATGCCGCTGCAGGTGCAGCGCTGCGACGTGGCCCCGGGGCGGGGCATCGGTCACGTGGTTGCCGGGACGCGGGATCGTGTATCGTTGACGATTGCGACTGACCCTGTCGAGCACGACGCAAGCCTGCGCCGAGTTCAGGGCAGGGGAGCAAGCGGAGTCCCACTCCCACCCGAGCGGCCGTGAGGCAGCCGGGTCTAGGTCGGCCGAGGCGCACTCATAGCCTCGGCGCAGGTGGCGCGCAGCACTGCGCCGCCGACCGATTGGTGGCCCCGCCGGCTCATGCCGCGGGGCTTTGTGCATTGCCCGAGCCGTTACCGGAAGCCGGACGGCCCGAGGGCTGCGTCATACATGCCACGCGGCACCCGGCCGCAGACGGTCACGAATCACAGGAGGACCTCAATCAGCATCGAACCGCGCATCAACGACAGGATCCGGGTACCCGAGGTCCGCTTGGTCGGCGCAGGCGGGGAGCAGGTTGGCATCGTGTCGATCGGCGAAGCGCTCAGGCTGGCCGAGGCGGCCGACCTCGACCTCGTCGAAGTCGCACCCACGGCCCGTCCGCCGGTCGCCAAGATCATGGACTACGGCAAGTTCAAGTACGAGACCGCGCAGAAGGCCCGCGAGGCTCGCCGGAACCAGGTGCAGACCGTCATCAAGGAGATGAAGCTCCGCCCCAAGATCGATCCGCACGACTACGAGACCAAGAAGGGCCACGTGGTGCGGTTTCTGAAGGCGGGCGACAAGGTCAAGGTGACGATCATGTTCCGCGGTCGCGAGCAGTCCCGCCCCGAACTGGGCTTTCGGCTGCTGCAGCGGCTCGCGGACGACGTGATCGAGCTGGGCACCGTTGAAAGCGCACCGAAACAGGACGGCCGCAACATGATCATGGTGCTGGCCCCTGTGAAACAGGCGAAGCCGAAAGCTGTGAGCCGCCCACGTCCGGCGGAGGCGCAGCCCGAGGCGGAGCCGGACGCAGCCGCGAGCTAGCGGCCGTCCACATCGACCACCGGGTCCCCGTTCCGCGGGGGCCGGGACGCAGCCGTGCGCGCACGCGCCCGGCCATGGATGAGTGAAGGAAAACAACTGATGCCCAAGAACAAGACCCACTCGGGGATCTCCAAGCGGGTGCGCGTCACCGGCAGCGGCAAGATCACCCACGAGGGCGCCGGCAAGCGCCACAACCTGGAGAAGAAGCCGTCGCGCGTCACCCGTCGCATGACGGGCATGCGTGAGCTGTCCGCCAACGACGTGCCGCGCGTCAAGCGCATGCTCGGCATCTGATCAGTCCCCGGCCGGCGGCGTCCCCGCAGCAGCGAGCCTGCGAACCTCGCCCGGTCTCCATCGCAGTTCGAGAAGAAAGTCAGGTGCCCTGATGGCACGCGTGAAAAGAGGCGTCAACGCCGCCAAGAAGCGTCGCGAGATCCTGGAACACGCCTCCGGATACCGTGGACAGCGCTCCCGCCTGTACCGCAAGGCGAAAGAGCAGGTGCTGCACTCGTTCCAGTACTCGTACAACGATCGCCGCAAGCGCAAGGGCGATTTCCGGCAGCTGTGGATCACCCGTATCAACGCCGCCGCCCGTGCGCACGGCATGACGTACAACCGCTTCGTGCAGGGACTGAAGATTGCCGGCGTCGAGGTCGACCGCAAGGTGCTCGCCGAGATCGCCGTGACCGACGACGCCGCGTTCACCGCCCTGGTGAAGCTGGCCCGCGAGGCCGTTCCGGCCGGCGCGCAGGACGCAGCCTGATCACGGCAGTGTGCCCACGGCGCCCGGTCGATCCCGTATCGGCCGGGCGCTTCGGCGTTGCCACCCCGGTTCGGCAGGGGCGGGTGGCCCTATGACCAGCCGCGAGCATGACGCCGCCCGCGGCTCATCGCCGGATGCGCTCACCGACCGCTCGGCTCGCATCGTGGCCGCGCACAAGCTGCTGCGGCGCGCCCGGCGGGCCGAGTCCGGTGAGTTCCTGGCCGACGGCGCCCAGGCCGCCCGGGAAGCGGTCGCCGCCGAGCGCCGCGTCCCCGGCACGGTCCGGGAGTTGTATGTGACGGCGGAAGCCGCCGCCCGGCAGGTCACCATCGTCCGGGCCGCGCTCGATCTCGGCATCACCGTCACCGAGGTCACCGCCCGCGCCGCGACCAAGCTCTCCGACGCCGTGACCCCGCAGGGCATCACCGCCCGTTGCGCGCTGCCCGCGGCCTACACCGACGGGCTCGCCGCGCTGCTCGCCGCACGGCCCCGACTCGTCGCCGTGCTGGTCGAGACCTCCGACCCGGGCAACGCCGGCACCGTCATCCGGCTCGCCGACGCCGCGGGAGCGGACGCCGTCATCGTCTCCGGAGACACGGTCGACCCGTTCGGGCCGAAGGCGGTGCGAGCCTCGGTCGGCAGCGTGTTCCACCTGCCGGTGGTGCGCGCGCCGCATCCGGAGACACTCCTCGGCGAGCTGGCCGCCGCCGGCATCCGCACGCTCGCCACCACCGGCGCCGCGGAGTGGACCCTGCCGGAGGCGGACGCCGCCGGGCTGCTCACCGAGCCGACCGCCTGGTTGTTCGGCAACGAGGCCCACGGGCTCGGCCGCGGCGTCATGGACGCCGCGGACCACATGGTCTGCATCCCGATCTATGGCAGCGCCGAGTCGCTCAACCTCGCAGCGGCGGCCGCGATCTGCCTGTACGCCTCGGCCACGGCGCAGCGGCGATAGCGCGCCGCAGCCGACAGACCGGGTCGCGCAACGCGCCGGTGCGGGAGGCTCCGTCCCGATTCCCTAGAATTGAGCACGGTGCCCGACGCCCCGGGTGCCGCGGCGTCGCGCGACGCTGCGTGTCGAAGAAGGTTGCCCATGACGTCACCCGCTGCCGCCGCAGACCCGGTCGATCCCACGGATCCCGCTGCTGTCGAGGCGGCCGCCGCGGCTGCCGTCGCCGCCATCTCCAGCGCATCCGACCTGGCCGAGCTGGCCCGCCTGCGCCACGACCATGCCGGGGACCGGTCGCCGCTGGCGCTGGCCAACCGCGCCATCGGCACCCTGCAGCCCGCCGACAAGGCTGCGGCCGGGCGCGCGGTCGGCACCGCGCGGGCCCGGGTCGCCGCCGCCCTGGCCGACCGGGAGAGCGTGTTGAAGGCCGAGCGGGACGCTGCGGTGCTCGTGTCCGAACGGATCGACGTCACGTTGCCCACCGACCGCTACCCGACCGGTGGCCGGCATCCGATCCCGGCCGTCATCGATCGCGTGAGCGACGTGTTCACCGCCATGGGCTGGTCCGTCGCCGAGGGACCCGAGGTCGAAGCCGACTGGCTCAACTTCGACGCGCTCAACTTCCCGCCCGACCACCCCGCGCGCGAGATGCAGGACACGCTGTACGTCGCGAGCACGGGGAGCGACGGGCGTGACGGTTCCGA
>JBIQMQ010000024.1:13140-21747 GCA_044463185.1 Nakamurella lactea
CCGATGGCGCGTCCTCCGGCCGCGACTCCGGCCTGGTGCTGCGCACGCACACCTCCCCGGTGCAGATTCGCACCATGCTCACGCAGCGGCCGCCGATCTACGTGATCTGCCCGGGCCGCGTCTACCGCGACGACGCGCTGGACGCCACCCACACCCCGGTGTTCCACCAGGTCGAGGGGCTCGCCGTGGACAGGGGTCTGACCATGGCACACCTCAAGGGCACGTTGGACCACCTGGCCCGCGCCATGTTCGGCGCCGACTCCAAGACCCGGCTGCGCCCGTCGTTCTTCCCGTTCACCGAGCCATCCGCCGAGATGGACGTCTACTTCCCGGACAAGAAGGGCGGCGCCGGCTGGGTCGAATGGGGCGGCTGTGGCATGGTCGACCCCGACGTACTGATCGCCTGCGGACTCGACCCGGACGAGTACTCCGGATTCGCGTTCGGTATCGGCGTGGAACGCACCCTGCAGTTCCGCAATTCCGTGCCCGATATGCGGGACATGATCGAGGGCGATGTGCGCTTCACGGCCGCGTTCGCCACGGAGGTATGACATGCGGGCACCCGTGGAATGGATTCGCCGGTACGTCGCGTTGCCGCCGTCCGTGACGACCACCGAGATCGCGGACGCCTTCGTCCGGGTTGGCCTCGAGGTCGAAGCCGTGCACGCCGTGCCGCCGACCGAGGGCGCGCTGGTGGTCGGCGAGGT
Organism: Nakamurella lactea; assembly: GCA_044463185.1. Lineage (GTDB taxonomy): Bacteria > Actinomycetota > Actinomycetes > Mycobacteriales > Nakamurellaceae > Nakamurella > Nakamurella lactea_A. The sequence continues at coordinate 13,848 of JBIQMQ010000024.1, forward strand.
CCGCAAGATCGAGGAACTGACCGGCTTCAAGAAACCCATCCGCTTCACCCAGGTCGACCTCGGCGCGGGCAACGGACCGGACGGCTCCGACGAGCCGCGCGGCATCATCTGCGGCGCGCAGAACTTCGTCGTCGGCGATCACGTCGTCGTGGCGATGGCGGGCACCGTGCTGCCCGGGGGCTTCGAAATCGCGGCACGCAAAACCTACGGCCACATCTCCGACGGCATGATCTGCTCCGCGCGCGAACTGGGCATCGGCGACGACCATGACGGCATCATCGTGCTGGACGCGGACGCCGAGGTCGGCACCGACGCGCGCGAGCTGATCGGCGCCAACGATGCGGTGATCGAGTTCTCCATCACCCCGGACCGCGGCTACACGCTGTCCATCCGCGGACTGGCCCGCGAACTGGCCGCGGCGTTCGACGCCCCCTACACGGATCCGGCCGACGTCCCGCTGCGCGAGGCCGGTCCCGGCCGCAGCATCCAGATCGACACCGAGCGCTGCGCCCGGTTCGTGGCCGTCGAGGCCAGCGGAGTCGATCCCGCTGCCCTGGCGCCGTGGTACATGCGCCGGCGCCTGGCCGCGGCCGGCATCCGGTCCATCTCGCTGGCCGTCGACGTCACGAACTACGTCATGCTGGAAACCGGGCACCCGCTGCACGCCTTCGACGCCGACAAGCTGGACGGCGGCATCGTCGTCCGTCGGGCCACGGCCGGGGAGACGCTGCGCACGCTCGACGACAAGGACCGCACGCTGGACGCCGACGACGTCGTGGTCGCCGACCAGTCCCGCGCCCTGTCCCTGGCCGGCGTGATGGGTGGAGCGGACAGCGAGATCTCGCCCGCCACCACGAACGTCGTCATCGAGGCAGCGAGCTGGGACCCGCCGTCGGTGTCCCGCACGGTGCGGCGGCACCGCCTGCCCAGCGAGGCGGCCCGCCGCTACGAGCGTTCGGTCGACCCGGCGATCTCCGCTGCCGCGGCCGAATCCGCGGCGGCCCTGCTGGTCCGCTACGGCGGGGGCACCCTGGGCGGGCGCACCGACGCCGGTTCCGTGCGGCCGCCGGCCACCATCACGTTGCCGACCGGTGAGGCCACCCGGCTGGCCGGGCGCTACTACACGCTGGCCGATATGGTGCAGCGGCTCGAGCAGGTCGGCTGCCGGGTGGAGCACACCGACGACAACGCGTCGCTGCTCGTCACACCGCCGACCTGGCGACCGGACCTCACCCGCCCCGCCGACCTGGTCGAGGAGATCGCCCGGCTGGAGGGCTACGGCACCATCATCCCGATGCTGCCGATCGCGCCGGCCGGCTCCGGCCTGACCGCCGAACAACGCCGCCGCCGCCGCGTCGCCGACACGCTGGCCGGCGCGGGCCTCACCCAAGTGCTCTCGTTCCCGTTCCTGGGCGCCGGCGACCTGGACGCCCTGGGCGTTCCCGACGACGATGCGCGCCGCCGGGCCGTGACGGTCGCCAACCCGCTGGACACCGATCGGCCGCTGATGGCCACCACGCTGCTGCCGGGCCTGCTGTCCACGGCGCTGCGCAACATCGCCCGCGGGACCAAGGACCTGGCGCTCTACGAGATCGGCCAGGTCGTGCTACCCGACGGCCACCTGCCCCGGCGGCCCGACCTGCCGGTGACCCGGCGACCCTCCGAGGAGGAGCAGCAGGCGCTGTTCGCCGCGGTTCCGGCGCAGCCGGTGCGCCTCACCGCGGTGCTCACCGGGCAATGGGAGCGCGCCGGATGGTGGGGTGCCGGCCGCACCGCGGACGTCACCGACATCTTCGCGGTGGCCCGGCGGATCGGTGCCGTCTGCGGCGTCACCGTCTCGCTGCGCGCCGCCGAGTACGCGCCCTGGCATCCCGGACGGTGCGCCGAGATCGTCGCCGGCGGCGCCCCCGCGGGTGCCGAGGTCGTCGGCCAGGTGATCGGCCACGCTGGCGAACTGCATCCGGCCGTCGTCGAACGGCTCGGGCTGCCGGCCCGCACGCTGGCGCTCGAAGTCGACCTGTCCGCGGTCGGGGCCGCGCTGCCGCCGGTCCCGCCCACCGTGTCGCCGTTCCCGCCGGTGCACCTGGACGTGGCGCTGATCGTCGACGCGAGCGTCGACGCGGATTCCGTCATGCGCGCCCTGGAGGAGGGCGGCGGGGACCTGCTCGAATCGACGCGGCTGTTCGACGTCTATCAGGGCGACCAGATCGCCGACGGCAAGAAATCGTTGGCGTTCTCGCTGGTGGTGCGCGCTGCGGACCGCACGCTGACCGTCGCCGAAGCCACGGCGGTGCGGGACGCGGCGGTGGCGTCCGCCGCTGCGCGCACCGGTGCGGAGATCCGCGCGTGAGAACGCTCGAACCCGCAGGCCCTAACGCGTCGGCGACGGCGTCGAGGGGCGCGCGCGGCCGGGAGATGCCACGATGAGTCCCATGAATTCGCTGTCCTCACCGGAGCTCGCCCACCGCATCGAGAAGGCCGGCTACTACCCGGCTCTGGTATCCGACACGTTGAGCATCGCGCTGGCCGACGAGGACGCGACGGCCTACCTGGTGCACAACGAGACGACGTTCGACACCGACACCGTGCGGCGCCACCTGTCCGTGCTGGCGCTCACCTCGACCCGCTTGCTGCTGGTGCACGTGGACGATCACAGCCCGGAACTGCTGGCCCAGGCCGGGCTCGGGGACGTGGCGCTGGCGGACGAGTCCATGCCGGACGCCGAGCGCATGGCGGGCCCGCATGCCGTGGCGACCAGTGAGGCGATCGCGCTCACCTCGGTGCGGTCGGTGATGATCACCCACGTCGTGCCCGACCCGGTGCGGTACCGGCAGGGCGAACTGGGCCGCGAGATCACCCTCACCATCGCGTGGGGCGCGGTCTCCCGGGTGGACCTGGAGCCGGCGACCTGCGGCGACCCGAACTGCGAAGCGGACCACGGCTACTCCGGTTCCATCACTGGCGACGACCTGTCACTGCGCATCTCGGCGGACGCCGACGGCCCACAGGCGGTCGGCGACGCGCTCGCCTTCGCGCGGGCGCTGTCGGCAGCGACGGCGCGGAACTGACGGGCCCGGCGGCCGACGTGACGGCGGAGGCGTACCGCGGACGGCCGAGCATGACGCCGCCCGGGCCTGACGGCCGCATACCCGCCCGCCCGGCGCCCGGCGACCCGGTGGTCCCCGTCTACGGCACCGGCACGCTCGGCGCGGTGCTGCCGGGCGCGGCGGCGGCGCTGGGCGTCCCGACAACGCTGCCCGCGCTGCCGTTCCCGCACGCCGAGCGGGTCTGCGTGGTGTTGATCGACGGCCTTGGCGCCGAACTGCTGGCCGAGGCAGCCGCGGACGGCCACGCCCCGTTCCTGGCCGAACTGATGGCTGCCGACCGGCCTTCCGATCTGCCCGACTGGCTCCGCGTGGGATGCCCCACCACCACCGCCACGTCGATGGGCTCGTTCGGGACGGGGCTGCCGCCCGGCCGGCACGGGCTGGTCGGGTACCGAGTGCGGGACCCGGCGCGCGGGGTGCTGCTGCACGAACTCCAATGGGACCCCTACACCGACCCGGTGGACTGGCAGCCGTGGCCGACCGTGCTCGGCACGCTCGCCGCGGCCGGCGTGGATGTGCTCAATATCGGCGCCGAGGAATTCGCCGGCTCGGGGTTGACCGCAGCCGCCTTCCGCGGCGGCGCGTTCGTCGGGGCCGTGGCGCTGGCCGACCGGGTAGATACTGCGCTGGCGCTGCTCTCCCGCCCCGGGCCTCGGCTCGCCTACCTGTACTGGGGTGCGGTGGACACGGCCGGCCACGAGTACGGCTGGCGTTCGACGGCCTGGCAGCGGGAGGTCCGGGCGTTGGACGATCAGATGGCGCGGCTGGCCGCGGCGCTGCCCGCCGGGACACTGCTGGTGATCACCGCCGACCACGGCATGGTGGACGTGCCGTACATCTCTCGGCTGGACATCGCCTCCCGGCCCGAGCTGCGGCGCGGCATCGCGCTCCTGGGCGGCGAGCCGCGGCTGGCGCAACTCTACTGTCGCGACGAGGCGCCGGCGGCGGTCGCCCGGATCGCCGCCCGGTTCGCCGACGCGGTCGACGGCAGGGCGTGGGTGTTCACTCGGGACGAGGCGATCGAGGCGGGCTGGTTCGGCCCCGTCGACGACCGCATCGTCCGCCGGATCGGTGACGTGCTGGTGGCGGCACGCGGCGATTTCGCCCTGATCGACTCGGCCACGATGCACGAGCGGGCCCTGAAGCTGATCGGGCATCACGGCTCGCTCACCGAGGCCGAACAGCTCGTCCCGCTGCTCACCTGGCAGTCCTGACCCGCATCGGCACCCCGGTCCCGCATCGGACCCACCATGATGTATCGTCATACATAGCGATGCATAAAGTTGCATCGACGGTCGGTGTCGAGATGGGGTGACGGTCCATGGCGTTGCACGTCGCGGTAGCGGGCGCGTCCGGCTACGCGGGCGGAGAAATCCTCCGGCTGCTGCTGGCGCATCCCGAGGTCGAGATCGGTGCCGTCACCGCACATTCCAAGGCAGGGGAGCGGCTCGGCGACCATCAGCCGCACCTACTTCCGCTCGCCGACCGCGAACTGCAGCCCACCACCGCGGACGTGCTCGCCGGGCATGACGCCGTGTTCCTGGCGCTGCCGCACGGGCAGTCGCACGCGCTCGCCGACCAGCTCGCCGCACAGACCGTCGTGATCGACTGTGGCGCCGACCATCGGCTGGCCGACCCGGCCGCGTGGCAGCGGTTCTACGGCGGCGACCACGCCGGCGCGTGGCCGTACGGACTGCCGGAGCTGCCCGGCCGCGTCGACGGTGCGCTGGCGCCAGCGGTGCTGCGCCCGGCGCTGCGCGGCGCGACCCGCATTGCGGTGCCCGGCTGCTACCCCACGGTGGTCTCGCTGGCGCTGGCGCCGGCCCTGGCGGCCGACCTGGTCGAGCCGGACGTGGTGGCCGTCGCCGCCTCGGGCACCTCCGGCGCCGGCAAGTCGCTCAAACCGCACCTGCTCGGCAGCGAGGTGATGGGCTCCATGTCCGCCTACGGTGTGGGCGGCATCCACCGGCACAGCCCGGAAATCGTGCAGAACCTCGCCGTCGCCGCGGGCGCGCCGGTCACCGTCTCGTTCACGCCGCTGCTCGCCCCGATGCCGCGCGGCATCCTGGCGACCGTGTCCGCGCCGGCGAAGCCCGGCATCGGGATCGGCGAGCTCCGCGCGGCGTACCAGGCCGCGTACGGCGCGGAGCCGTTCGTGCACCTGCTGCCGGAGGGCCAGTGGCCGTCGACCGCGATGACCGTCGGCGCCAACACGGCCGTCGTGCAGGTCGCGCTCGATACGACGGCCGGCCGCGTGGTGGCGGTCGCCGCCGAGGACAACCTCACCAAGGGCACCGCCGGTGCCGCCGTCCAGTCCTTCAACCTCGCCGTCGGCCTCCCCGAGACGCTCGGCCTCCCCATCGCAGGAGTCGCCCCGTGAGAACCCTCCTCTCCTCCCCGGGTCGTGTTACCCACGCCGGCATATACGCCGCCCTGGGTAACACGCGCGCAGATGGCAAGGCGGCACGATGACGACACCCGCCAGCAGCGAGAACATCGGCGTCACCGCCGCGGCCGGCTTCCGGGCCGCCGGTGTCACCGCCGGACTCAAAGCATCGGGCACGCCGGACCTGGCGCTCGTTGTGAACGACGGCCCCATCCGGGCCGCCGCCGCCGTCACCACCTCCAACCGCGTCTTCGCCGCGCCGGTCAAATGGACCCGGCAGGTCGTTGCGGGTGGCGAGATCGACGCCGTGGTGCTCAACTCGGGCGGCGCCAACGCCTGCACCGGCGTGCCCGGCTACGCGGATGCCGTGGCCACCGCCGAGTACGTGGCCGCGGCGCTGGGCACCGACTCGACAAAGGTCGCCGTCTGCTCCACCGGTCTCATCGGCGAGCGGCTGAACATGCCGCTGCTGCTCGGCGGCGTCGACAAGGCCGTCGACGCGCTGGCGACGGACGGCGGCGAGGACGCCGCGCACGCCATCATGACGACCGACACCGTGCCGAAGACGGTCACCGTCACCGCGAACGGCCCGGGTGGTGCGTCGTTCACCGTGGCCGGCATGGCCAAGGGGGCGGGCATGCTCGCGCCGGGGCTGGCCACGATGCTGGTGGTGCTCACCACGGATGCGGTGGCCACGGCGGCGGAGCTGGACACCGCGCTGAAAGCCGCGACGCGTGTCACCTTCGACCGGCTCGACTCCGACGGGGCCATGTCCACCAACGACACCGTGCTGCTGCTCGCCTCCGGCGTCAGCGGCATGGAGCCCGGCGCGCAGGTGCTCACCCAGGCCGTGACCATGGTCTGCGACCAGCTCGCCGAGGCGCTGATGGCCGACGCCGAGGGCTCCACCAAGGACATCGAGATTGAGGTGCGCCGCGCCGCCACCGAGGACGACGCCGTCCAGGTCGGCCGGGCCGTCGCTCGCAACAACCTGGTGAAGACCGCGTTCTTCGGCAGCGACCCGAACTGGGGCCGCATCCTGGCCGCCGTCGGCACCACCAGCGCCGCGTTCGACGCCGACGATCTCGACGTGGCCATCAACGACGTGTGGATCTGCCGGGGCGGCTCCGTCGGCGACGACCGATCCCTCGTCGACCTGTCCGGGCGCCGCGCCCACGTGGTGATCGACCTGAAGGCGGGCGGCGCCACCGCCACCATCCGCACCAACGACCTCTCGCACGGCTACGTGCACGAGAACTCGGCCTACTCCACCTGAGCGAGGATCCCATGTCGCCATCCCCAGCAGCCGCGCCCAAGGGCGCTGCCGCCGCCGGCATCGAGCACCGCGACAAAGCCGACCTGAGCGACGCGACCGCGCGTGCCGAGGTGCTGGCCGGCGCGCTGCCCTGGCTGCGGCGCTTCGCCGGCGCCGTCGTCGTCGTCAAGTACGGCGGCCACGCCATGATCGACCCCGCCCTGCAGCGGGCGTTCGCCGCGGACATGGTCTTCCTGCGCACCGTCGGCCTCCGACCCGTGGTGGTGCACGGTGGCGGCCCGCAGATCTCCAGCATGCTGCAGAAGCTGGGCATCCCCGGCGAGTTCCGCGGCGGCTTCCGGGTGACCACGGCCGAGGCGATCGACGTGGTGCGCATGGTGCTGGTCGGTCAGGTGGGCCGCGAACTGGTGGGCCTGATCAACCAGCACGGCCCACTCGCGGTCGGCATGAGCGGCGAGGACGCCGGCCTGCTCACCGCCCGGCGCCGCACCGTGCTGGTGGACGGCGAGCCCACCGACGTCGGCCTGGTCGGCGACGTCGCCTCGGTCAACCCGGAGGCGCTCTCCGACCTGCTGGAAGCCGGTCGCATCCCGGTGATCGCCACGGTCGCCCCGGACGAGAACGGCGTGGTGCACAACATCAACTCGGACACCGCGGCCGCCGCGATCGCCGAGGCGCTGCACGCGGCCAAGCTCGTCATCCTCACCGACGTCGAGGGTCTGTACGCGGACTGGCCCGACGAGTCGTCGCTGATCAGCCGCATCTCGGCGGACGCGCTGGAGGCGCTGCTGCCGGATTTGGCGTCCGGCATGGTGCCCAAGATGGAGGGGGCGCTGCGGGCCGTGCGCGGGGGCGTTCCGGCGGCGCACGTCATCGACGGTCGCCGCGCGCACGCCATCCTGCTGGAGATCGTCACGGAACAGGGCATCGGAACCATGGTGGTGCCCACCCTGGAGGAGCAGCCATGAGCAGCAGCCCACACCCGACCACGACTATGACGCAGTCCTCGGGCAATGCCGCCGCCGCGCAGCGCTGGTCCGCCTCGCTCATGGGCAACTTCGCCACGCCGAAGATCGAACTGGTTTCCGGCAGCGGGGCCGTGCTCGCCGACGCCGACGGCAACGAGTACCT
>JBIQMQ010000025.1:0-2686 GCA_044463185.1 Nakamurella lactea
GGCGGAGGCGTCGGGGGAGAGCTGGGTAGGCAGCGGCAGGGCCGTCGCCGGGCGCAGCGCCGCGCCCAGCCAGATCGCCTCGCCGGTGAGGCCGGCCGGGGCGACGATGGCCGTGCCGGCCGACAACGTGAACCGGCCGGTGCCGGCGCTGACCGACTGCGGGCGGGGGAGCAGCATCACGGGGGCCAGCCTTTCGCGGCCTCGGTGATCGCGCCGCGGGCCGGTCGACATCGTCGCCTGCAGCGTACTGCGCGGTTCGGCCGTGCCGGGGCCGGTGACTCGGCCGGGGAGAGCGTTCCAGCAGGCGCCGCGTGCGCGCCCCCTCCCCCGCGCGGGGCCGGTGTGTTTGGCTTAGGGCCTCGGGCCACGCGTGGCGGCCCCGGCGCAGCGACGGAGGGTGGACATGGGCAGCGACAGTGGCGATGCCCCGACCGAGCATGACGCAGCCCTCGCAGCGGGCGGATCCGACAGCGCCTCCGGCGCGAGCGGCGTCATACTCGATCCCGCGCCCGAGCCTGCGCCCGCCGCACCCCTGCCGACCGGCCCGGTGCTCATGCGCCCGGCGGATGTGTCGCCGCGCCGGATGATCGTCGCCCCGTTCCGCACCGGGCTGCTGGCCGGCCTCGGGCTGCTGCTCGCGTACGCGCTGTACCTGTCGCTGTCCACGATCTTGAGCACGCTGGTGATCCTGGGCATCTCGGTGGTGCTGGCGATCGGCCTGGACCCGGTGGTGCGGCTGCTGGTGCGGCTCGGGCTCCGCCGGGGCGGGGCCGTGGCGATCACGTTCCTGGGGTTGCTGGCGATCCTGGGCGGGGCGATCTACGCGATCATCCCGCCGATCGTCTCCCAGGTGGCCGCGCTGATCACCGCCCTGCCGGACCGCCTGAACGAGCTGATGAACGACCCGACGGTGCGCAGCCTGGACGACCGGTTCGGGCTGATCGAGCGGATCCAGGGCATCCTCTCGGATGCGGGGCCCGGAGCGGCGAACGGCGTGTTCACCGCCGCCGGGATCGCCGTGGACCTGCTGGTGGTGCTGGTGCTGACCCTGTACTTCCTGTCCGGGCTGCCGCGGATCACCGACTCCGCGTACCGCCTGGTGCCGGAGTCGCGGCGGGTGCGGGTGCGCGAGATCGGCGACAAGGTGATGCTGCAGATGGGCGGCTACCTCGGCGGCGCCACCGCAATCGCGTTGCAGGCGGGGCTGGTGGCGGGCGTGTTCGCCTGGATCGTGGGCCTGCCCTATCCGCTGGCGATCGCGGCGGGCGCGTTCGTGCTCGACTTCGTGCCGGTGGTGGGGCCGGTGATCATCGGCGTGTCCATGGCGCTGCTCGGCTTCACCCAGTCGCTGGTGATCGGCATCGTCGCGGCCGCGTTCTACGTGGGCCAGCACCTGTTCGAGGCCTACTGGCTCTACCCGCGGGTGATGCGCCGCACCGTCCACATCTCTTCCGCCGCCGTGATTGTCGCGATCATCGTGGGGGCCGCGCTCTTGGGTGTGGTGGGTGCGGTACTGGCGGTGCCGGTGGCGGCGGCGGTGCAGATCGTGATCCGCGACGTGGTGCTGCCCCGCCAGGACGCGACCTGAGAGTGGTGCCGGCGAGGCCAGGCGTCGCCGCGTGTGAGTGAGGCCGGTGTATCCGCCGCCGTGGGTAACACGCGGCGAGGCGCGCGGCACCCGGCGGGACGGCGTCGAGGGCGTCTGAGCGAAGATGGATATATGCCCATGACGGAATCCGCCCCTGTTCCCGCTGCGCTGTGCATCGGCGAAGCGATGGTGGGGATGTCGCCGGTCGGCGGGCTCCTTCGCGCCTGTGACCGGCTGCAGCCGTTCGTGGCGGGTGCGGAGGCGAATGTCGCCGCGGGGCTGGCCCATCTCGGGCAGCCCGTGGAGTGGTTCGGCCGCCTCGGCGACGACCCGTTCGGCGAACGCATCCGCGTCTCGTTGCGGGAACGGGGCGTGCACGTGGACGGCGTCATCCTCGACCCGTCGCGCCCGACCGGCCTCTACTTCAAGGATCGCGCCGGGGCGGCGAGCACCATGCACTACTACCGGGCCGGGTCGGCGGCCAGCGCCCTGTCGCCTGCCGATCTGGACGGGCTCGCGCTCGACCAGCGCCGCCTGGTGCACGTCGGTGGCATCACGCCCGCGCTGTCGCCGGACTGCGACGCCTTCGTGGAGGCGCTGCTGGACCGGGCCGGGCAGGTGACGAGTTTCGACGTGAACTACCGGGCCAAGCTGTGGCCGGTGGACGCCGCGGCGCCGCGCATCCTCGAGCTGGCGCGCCGCGCCCGCATCGTGCTCACCGGGCGGGACGAGGCCGAGACGCTGTGGGGCGCCGCCACTCCCGCGGAGATCCGCCGGCTGTTCCCGGACGTGGATGTGCTGGTCGTGAAGGACTCGGACATCGGCGCGACCGAGTTCCGCGGCGGCACAGAGGTTTTCGTGCCCGCCCCCAGGGTGGAGGTCGTCGAACCGATCGGCGCCGGCGACGCGTTCGCCGCGGGCTACCTGGGCGGGTTCCTGGCCGGGGAGCCCGGCGAGATCTGCGTCAAGCTGGGCCATGTGATGGCGGCGCACGCCCTGCGCAACACCAGCGACAGCCCCGTCCCGCCGGTGGCGGCGGAGCTGCGGGAGATCGCCGCGCGCACCGGTGACGGCTGGTCGACACTCGCGTTCGCCGGT
>JBIQMQ010000025.1:2786-17215 GCA_044463185.1 Nakamurella lactea
CCCAGAGCCAGCCGCCCAATCCGCCCTGCGACGCGTCGGCCGCGCCCTGTCCGTTCTCTCCGGCGTCCCCGGCGTCCCCAGCGGCGGAGGTCGGGGTGCCGCTCGCGGTGCCCGCGGCCGCCTCGGTCAGCGTGAACGTGATCTCGCCGGTGACCGGATGGCCGTCCGACGAGACGATGCGGAATGCGACCCGGTAGTCCCCGGCCGGGCCGGCGGCGATGGGCGCCGAGATCGTGTTGCCCTGCACCGTCGGGGCCGCCGTGGTGAAGTCGTTGCCGTTGGGGCCGAACACCTTCAGGGCAGGGTCGAAGTTCTGGATCGGCTGGTCGAACGTGAACGACACCTGCTGCGGCGCGGTGTCCAGGACCGCGCCGTTCGTCGGGTCGGACGACACCAGTACGTTGTGCGCCAGCGCCGGTGCCGCACCCACGACCGACAGGACGACCGCGAGCAGCGTCGCGATCAGCGCCGCGATGGCCCGCCGGATCACGCCCGTCCCCGGTCGGTGCCCGCGGTGCCCGCGGTGCCGGCTGCTTCCGGCACGGCCCGCGGCCCGCGGCGACGCCAGGCCAGCGCGGCGAACACCAGGGCCGCGGCTGCGACGACCAGGGCCGCGGCCGCCAGGATCTGCGCGACGGTGTCGGATGCGGTGGTGCCCGACGGCGAGGCGTCCGATGCCGATGCGCCCGATGCCCCGGGCTGGGCCGCGGCGGCGATGGTGAGCAGTGGCGCCGGGTGATCCAGGTCGTGCCGGTCCTGGCCGTCCGCGGCCACCTCGTCCCAGTGCACGACGGAACCGTCGGAGTAGGTCTGTGTCGCCGGGAAGGTCAGCGCCGCGACGTCCGGCACCGGGCCCACGGAGATCGAGAACTCCTGGAACTCCCCGGGTTTCACGCCGCTGCCGTCGTCCGCGGCCCAGGTGACGGACGAGATCGCCTCGGTGAGGTCGAATCGCCCGGTGGCGAGCGGCGGGTCGAACGTGACGGTCGTCGTACTGGCGGTCCAGCCGGGCACCGGCTGCAGCGACACCGACGCGAACGGGTGGTCGGTGGGTAGCGAGACCTGCACCGACACAGTGCTGGCGGTGTCCGATTCGGTCGGCACCCGGAAGGTCAGCTTGGCGTAGGAGCCGGCGGTGGCATCCGGAGGATTGACCGTGACGTGGGCGGAGGCGACCCCGGCGCCGGACAGGGCGAGCGCCGCGGTGAGCACCCCGACGACACCGATGCGGGCCCACCACCCCCGTCCGCGCGAACGGCGGAGGGCCGGCGGAGCGTCGGGGATACGAGGAGCCGGCGAAACATCGGAGATTGCGGTGCGCCGCGGCGCGCTCGGGGAGAAGGAGAACACGCCGCCACCTTAGCCAAGTTCAATGTGCCGGGGTTATGGCGGCAATCACCGCGCCGCGTTCTCCCGCCGCGTGTGACTCACGCCGGCATATCCGCCGGGCTGGATAACACGCGGCGAAGGGGTCGGTCAGCGGCGCGGCGCCATGAGGTGCGACACGAGGTCCGCGTCGATCTCGTCGAGCTCCCGCGACACGGCGCGCAGCACCTCGTTGCGCTTCGCCCGCGGCATGGTGGCCGACACCTGGACCGCGGCGGTCAGGTCGCGCAGCCGGGTCGAGGCGACCTCGGCGAATCGGGTCACCTGGAGGTCGTTGCCCTTGCGCGACGCCAACTCCCGCAGGGAGTCCGACAGCCCGGTGATCCGGGCTCCCACGGCGCCGGTCGCGCCGCGGTAGGCGCCGACCTGGTCGACCGGAACACCCAGAACCCGGGCGCGGCGCTCGTCCAGCAGGCCCCGCGTGGCCGCTGCGGCCTTGAGCAGCACCGGCGCCAAGGCCGGCGCCAGGATCTTGCCGACCGCCACGACCCGCTTGGCCGCCTTCGGATCCGTCAGCTTCGCCACCAGGCGTGCTGGCTTGGTGGCGGCCGGTGCGGCGTCAGATCGGTGTCCCACAGGGTCAGCCTAGTGGCCGGGGCTGGCCGGCGCAGCCAGCGGTGCGGCCTCGGGTTCGGACGCCGCGACCGCGCGCGGCGGGGCCCGACACGGGCCGGGCTCTAGGGTGGAGTGGTGAGCGCCCCCGAATCGCCAGCCGGAATCGCCACCCCGCCCGCTCCGGCGGTCGTGCGCGCACCGCTGCGGCTCGGCATGGCGGCGGCGGGGCGGTGCCGTCGGCGTGTCCATCTGGACCACGACCCGGATGCGGACCGGAGCCGACAGCGGACGCCCGACGCGGGACTGCAGCTACGCCTCGACACGCTCGCCGGCCACCGAGCGGCAGTCCGCGATCGGCTCGCCGGAATGCTGACGCTCACCGACGGCTGGGGCCCGGCCGAGGCGGCCCGGCCGGCCGCACTCTGGTCGGTGCGGCTCGCATCCGGTCCCAGGATGGCGCTGGTCGACCTCCTGCTGCGTATGCCGGACGGCGGCTATGTGCCCGTGCTGATCCGCGGGCACCGCACCACCGATCCGGGCAGCGGCGCGCTGCTCACCGACCTGGCGGGCGTACCGGCGGAGGGATTCGCGCTGCCGGCGCGGACCGATCCGAAGAAGAAAGCGCGCCCGCACCATCGCGATGTGCTGGCTCTGGCACACGTGCGCCGGCTGCTGGAGGATCTGGGCCTCGCCTCCGGCGAGAAGTGCGGCGGCATCATCGGTTTCGGCGGCCCGTCGGCCGACGCCGGCTGGGACGACGGCTCCGTGATCGTCTGGCATCGCCTGGATGTGAGCAACGGCAACGGCAACCCGCTCGAGGACTACGACGAGCGCTTCGCCGACCGCCTCGCCGTGGCACGGGCCGCCGCCGAGCGAGGCGAGGCGCTGGCCCGGCCGTCCCGCGTGTCCGAGTGTCGCACCTGCCCATGGTGGCCCGTGTGCGGCCCGGAACTCGAAGCGGCGCACGACGTCTCGCTGCTGGCCGCGGGCGGCGACGTGGATATTCTGCGGGAGGCCGGTGCTGACACCTTCGACGATGTGGCAGCGATGGACCCGGCCGTGGTGGCCGCGCTGCCGCTGACCGGCATCCCGGCGTCCGAGGCCCGGATCCGGGCGCGCGCGCTCCTCGCGCGCGTGCCCATGGTGCGGCGCGCCGAGCGAGTCGATGTGGTGCGCGCCGATGTCGAGTTCGACGTGGACATGGAGTCGTACCTGGACGATGGCGCCTACCTCTGGGGCACGCTGCTGACCGGGGCGCCGCTCCCCGGCTTCGATCCGGGCTACCGGCCGTTCGTCTCGTGGACGCCGCTCGAAGACGTCGGCACCGCAACGAATTTCGTCGCCTTCTGGAGGTACCTGACCGAGCTGCGTGCCGCCTGTGCCGAGCACGGCTACACGTTCGCCGCGTACTGCTACTCGCACAAGGCCGAGGAGCGCTGGCTGTACGGCACGCCGGCACGGTTCCCGGAGGCGCCGGGCATGCCGAGCCGGGGCGAGATCGCCGCGTTCTGTTCGTCGCCGCAGTGGGTGGACCTGTACCAGGAGGTGAAGCGGCTCTACATCGTGCCGGGATCACTCCGGCTCAAGGCGGTGGCGCCGGTCGCCGGCTTCGCTTGGCGCGACCCGGAGCCGGGCGGAGAGAACTCCATGGCCTGGTACCGGGCCGCCGTGAGCGGGAGCGGCGAGGCGGCGACGGACGACGCCCGGATCCACCGCCAGCGGATTCTCGACTACAACGAGGACGACGTGCGGGCGACATACGTGCTGCGCCAGTGGATGTCGCAGCAGCCGGATGCGATGCCGACCGCGGCATCCCTCGCGTGTTAGTGAGGCGGGCACATGCGCCGGCCTCGCTAACACGCGGCGAAGGACAGCGGCCAGCTAGAGCTTGTGCGGCCACTCGACGTCGGTCGACACCCGCTGGCAGGTGTTGCGGTCCGTGTGATGCATCGTCTGGCCGATGGCCGCCAGCGTCAGCTGCAGGTCCGAGGTGTAGCTGAACGATCCGTCGTCGTTGATGGTGAACTCGGAGTAGAACCGGCCTCCGGTCCGTGCCCGCTGCGCCAGGTACTTGTTCTGCAGCAGGCCGAACGTCGGGTCGCCGGGCTCGGCGGTGAACGTCAGCGTCTTGGAATCCGGCTGGGCGGTACCGCCGGCCAGGATCGCCAGGCCACGCGGCACGGCGAAGCACCGCAGCACCGTCGACGTCGACGGCTCCCACAGCAGGTAGCCGACCTCGTCGTGGAACGGGTCGAGGTGCTCCTCGCCGTGCCGCCACGCCGTCATCTCGTAGTTGAGGCCGTGCATCACCTGGCGGCCGTTCTCCACGACCGGGATCGGGGTGAACCGGGCCTTCTCGAAGTAGGTGGTCTCGGCGGTCTCGTCCTCCTTGTTGTGGTACGAGAGGTCGACGCCGACGTTGCCTTCCCAATGCCCGAGGAATTGTTCCAAAGGTCCCAGTTCGCTGCTCATGGCATTCATCGTGACACCCACGCCGGATCCGCGCGACGCCGGGTGCCGCTGGGCGGAACCAACGGCGTCGTCGTGTTACTGAGGCCGGCATATACGCCGGCCCGAGTAACACGAGGCGAGCTACTCCGCCAGAGCTGCCGACGCGATCCGGAACGCGGTGTTGGCATCCGGCACGCCGCAATAGATCGCCGACTGCAGCAGCGTCTCGCGGATCTCCGCGCGCGTGACGCCGTTCCGGATCGCCGCCTTCACATGCATGGCCAGTTCCTCGTGGTGCCCGCGCGCCACCAGAGCCGTGATCGTGATGAGCGACCGGGTGCGGCGGTCCAAGCCGGGACGCGTCCAGATCGTTCCCCACGCGTAGCGGGTGATGAGCTGCTGGAACTCTGCCGTGAACTCGGTCGCCGCTGCGGTGGCGCGATCCACGTGCGCATCGCCGAGCACCGCCCGGCGCACGCCGATTCCGGCGTCGTACACGTCCTGCTGCGACAGCGCGCCGTCTGCCAGCATGACGAGCGCCATGGCGACCTGCTCCGGGGCCTCGATCGGCGCGAGATGAGCGACCCCGGGCAACACCATGGACCGTGCTCCAGGCACGGCGTCGGCGATCGCTGCCAGCCGGTCCGGCGGCGTCGAGGTGTCCGCCGCGCCGGCGATGGTGAGCACCGGCGCCTGGATCTCGGGCAGACGGGCGGTGACGTCGTAGTCGGCCAGCGCGTCGCAGACCGCCGCGTATCCGGAGGCACTCGAATCCTGCAGGCCGTGCAGCAGCGCGGCGCCGCGCTCCGGCTCGCGCTCCAAGAAGCCGGGCGCGAACCAGACTTTCGCCGAATGCTCGATCATCGAGGGCGTGCCGGATCCGCGCACCTTCGCGGCCCGCGCCTGCCAGGCGTCCGGCGTACCGAACGTCGCGGCTGTACAGATCAACGCCGCGGCGGACACCCGCTCGGGATGCTCCAGAAGGAGGTGCAGCCCGACCGCGCCACCCACGGAGTCACCGGCGTAGACGAACGGCCCGACCGCGCCGCCGGAGTCGGCCGCGGCGGCATCCGCCAAGGCGACGACGGCGCTCGCCAACTCGCCCATCGAGAACGGCTCGGTGGGCTCCGGGCTGCGGCCGTGGCCGGGCAGGTCCCACGCCAGCACGTGGAACCGGTGCGTCAGATGGGAGGCGGCGGCCTGCCACAGACCCTCGGCCGTGGTGCCCAGGGACGGCCCGAGCACCAATAGCGGCGACCCGGGCGTGCCCCATTGCACCGCTCTGATCACAGGAATCGTCATGAGAGGGTCCCCTCCTGGTCCACGTGGCTGCCCAGTCGGCCGGCGAGATAGTGCCGCGCACGCGCCTGGACCTCGTCGATGATGTGGTCACCGGTGCCGAGATAGGAGTCGGCGACAGGGGCCTTCGTGAGCGCGGCCATGGCGCGTTGTTCGGCGTCGATGCCGTCTGCGCGCTCCAGGTGCGCCGCCCGGTGTCGGGCCATCGCGGACGCGTCCACCTCCAGGCCGGCGAGCAACTCTGCGGTCTGCGACCCCGCGGTGATGGTGCGTCGAACCTGCAGCCGCAGGGTGTCCCATTCGGTGTGCCAGGCGCCGTCGGAACGTTCCTCGTTGGCGGTCGCCGCGGCCAGGTGCAGCGTCGCCGCCAGCGCGGGGGCGGCGATCGCGGCGCGGTGGATCAACACCGACAGCACCGGGTTCCGCTTGCCCGGCATGGTGGAGGATCCGCCGCGGCCGGGCGCCGGTGGCTCGCGAAGTTCCCCGATCTCCGCGCGCGCCGACTCCAATACGTCGCGGGCGATGCGGCCCCAGGCGTCGGTGCAGGCAGCCAGCGCATCGCCGAGCGCGGTGACCGGCCTGCGCGACGTGTGCCACGGCAGAGCGCGGCGAAGCCCCAGATCATCGGCGAGCAGGTCTGCTGCCCGCGTCGCAGCCGTCGCCGGATCCGGTAGACCGCGGCCGTGGGCCAGCTCCGCCACCGCTGCCAGGGTGCCGGCCGCGCCGCCCACCTGCGCCCGCAGCTCGCCGGCGGCCGCGCCCAGTGCGTCGGCCGCATCGAGCACGCCCGTCAGCCAGGACGCGACCCGCAGTCCGAACGTGGAGGTCAGCGCCGGCTGGGTGAGCGTGCGGGCCAGCATCGGCGTTGCCCGGTGCTGCGTCATGAGCGACGTCAAAGCCGAAACCTGCTGCGCCAGAAGGGATTCCACCACGTCCACGGCCTTGCTGGCGCACAGCATCAGCGCCGTGTCCACGACATCCTGGCTGGTGAGCCCGCGATGGACCCACTGGGACGCCGGCTCCGGCAGCCGCTCGCGGAGCAGGGCCACCAGCGGCACCGCAGGATTGCCGGAAGCTTCCGCGGCTGTGGCCAGCGCGACGATGTCGTCGTCGGCCAGCGCCCACACGGCGTCATCCAACTCGGTCTCCGGGGCGATCCCGATGTCGGTGAGCACGGTCAGCCAGGCGCGCTCGACCCGCACCATGGCGTCCGCCAGCTGCCGGTCGGTGAGCGCGTCGCCCGCGCGATGGTCGCCCGCCCACAGCAGGTTCGTCATGTGGTTCCTTCGGTCCGCCTTAGTCCAGGTGGGACGGGAATCGTAGGAACACGGTCTCCGCGTCGCCCTGCAGATGGATATCGAACACGTATCCATCATTGTCGGGCGTGGCGATCAGCGACGCTCGCCGATCGGGCTCGACCGAGGCGAGCAGGGGGTCGGTGTCCAGCCCGTCGTCCGGCAGGTAGCAGCGGGTGAACAGGCGGTTCAACAGGCCGCGGGCGAACAGCACGATGGAGAACCAGCGTGCCGAGCTGCCCGGCACGGCGCCGGGCAGCACCGTGGTGAACGCGTAGCGGCCGGACCGATCCGTCGGGCAGCGCCCCCATCCGGTGAAGGTCCACCCGTCCCGATTCAGCGACCCGTCGGCGCGCGGCACGCTGCCGTCCGGCGCGGACTGCCAGATCTCGATCAGCGCATCCGGTATCGGTGTCCCGGCGCCGTCGTACACGACGCCGGTCAGCCGGATGGCATCGGCGCGCCCGGCGGGCACCAGGTCCGGGCCGCCGTCGTACTCGAGTCCGTAGTGGAAGAACGGCCCGATCGTCTGCCCCGGTGTGGCCACGTGGCCGGCAGCGGCGTCACTCATGGGGTTCCTCCATCGGTGTGGCACTCGAGCCGGTGAGCACAATGTCCCAGCGATAGCCGGTGTGCAGCTCGTGCTCGGTGACGTTGTGGTCGTAGCTGGCCACCAGTCGGTCCCGGGCCTTTTGATCCCGGATCGCCTGGTAGATCGGATCCAGCGCGAACAGCGGATCACCGGGGAAGTACATCTGGGTGATCATGCGTTGCGTGAAGTCGGTGCCGAACAGCGAGAAGTGGATGTGCGCCGGCCGCCAGGCGTTGTAGTGGTTGCGCCACGGATACGGCCCCGGCTTGATCGTGATGAACCGGTACGTGCCGTCGGCGCCGGTGATCACCCGCCCGCACCCGGTGAAGTTCGGGTCGATGGGCGCCGGATGCTGGTCCCCCTTGTGGATGTAGCGACCGCCGGCGTTGGCTTGCCAGATCTCGATGAGCTGACCCGCCACCGGCCGGCCGTCGCCGTCCAGCAGCCGCCCGGTGACCTCGATCTTCTCGCCCAGCGGCGCCCCGGCGTGTTGCACCGTGAGGTCCGCCTCGATCGGCGCGACATCCCGCTGGCCGAATACCGGCGACCACAGTTCGATGCCTTCGGGGTCCGCGTGGTGCAGATCCTTGGTCGGGTGCCGCAGCACCGACGATCGGTAGGGCGGATAGTCGAGCCGCGACTGCGTCTCGGTCGCCCCGGATTCCAGGTAGTTCTCGGAGAGCGCCGCGATCTCCGCAAGAATCTCGGCTTGGCTGGACATGCCGCCGGGGCCTGCGGGAGCTGACGCGGGTGGTGTCGTCATATCGCGCACCTTACGTGGATGACGCCGCAGCCGCGCGGGCGATTTTCTGTCCAGTGGAAGCGGCCATCTGCCGCTCGGAGGGGCTCGGGTTCTGCTGCGGCGTCACACTCGGGTGGACTGCCCGCGGTTCACCGCGGCGAGGTCGCGCTCGATGTCGCGGGACGCCGCCATCAGGTGCGGCAGGATCTCGGCGCGGATCACCTCGGGGGTGCCGCGCCGCGTGGTGGTGGACACGTTGATCGCCGCCACCACACGGCCGGTCGTGTCGTGCAGCGGCACCGCGATGGAGCGCAGCCCGTCCTCCAGTTCCTGGTCCACCAACGCCCAGCCCTGATCCGCGATGCGGGCCAGTTCCGCCTCCAGCTGGCGGCGATCGGTGATGGTGTGGTGGGTGCGCGGGGTGAGGTCCATCTGATCCAGCAGCGCGGCGCGCGCGACGGGCTCCAGCCCGGCCAGGAGCACACGGCCCATGGACGTCAGGTGCGCGGGGAAGCGGGTGCCGACGGTGATGGCCACCGTCATGATCCGGCGGGTGGCGACGCGGGCGACGTAGACGATGTCGGTGTCGTCCAGCAGCGCGACCGACGACGACTCGTTGACGGCGACGGTGAGTTTCTCCAGGTGCGGAGTCGCGATCTCCGGCAGGCCCAGCGAGGAGAGATAGGTGTACCCGAGCTCGAGGATGCGGGGGCGCAGCGAGAACTGTTTGCCGTCGGTGGCGACGTAACCCAGCGAGGCCAAGGTGTAGAGGATGCGCCGCGCGGTGGCCCGCGACAGATCCGTCCGTCGCGCCACATCGGACAGCGTCATGTCCGCGTGCTCGGCGTCGAACGCCCGGATCACGGACAGTCCCCGTACCAGCGATTGGATGATCGGCGAGACGGCATCGTCGTCGTTGGCCGTGACATCGCGGGCTTCGTGAGGAGACACGCGGACAGATTACGGCACGAGGCCCGATTCGTGCCGACGCCGCGAGTTGGCCCCTTGACAGGCCCCAGGAGCAGGATTACGTTCGCATATCAAACAAGTGTGCGCGTTGCGAACATGTCTCGGGGCGTCACACGGACCGTTCGCGCGCTAGGAGGCGCCATGACAGCTACGGTATCGACCTTCCTCGACGAATCGCGGTGGTCCGGCAAAGTCTTCATCGACGGCCAGTGGACCTCCGGCGGCGGCGGATCCGACGCCGTGGTGGAGCCGGCCACCGGCGACGAGATCGGCAGGACCGGCACGGCGGACGCCGGCGACATCGCCCGCGCGGCCGCCTCGGCCCGCGAGGCGCAGCGCGAATGGGCGGCCCTGCCGCACCCGGCCCGCGCCGCCATCCTGCGCAAGGCCGGCGACTTGTTCAATGCCCACGGCGACGAGATCCGGGCCTGGAACGTCCGCGAGGTCGGCGCCATCGGCATGATGGCCGGCTTCGCCAGCCACGTCGCCGCCGAGCAGTGCTACGCGGCGGCCGGTCTGCCGAGCGCCAACTACGGCGAGCTCATTCCGAGCGAGGAGCCGCGCCTGTCCATGGCGCGACGCGTGCCGGCCGGGGTGGTCGGCGTCATCTCGCCGTTCAACGTGCCGCTGATCCTGTCCATCCGGTCCGTCGCCCCGGCGCTGGCACTGGGTAACGCCGTGCTGCTCAAGCCGGATCCGCGCACCGTGGTCACCGGAGGCGTGTCGATCACCCGCGTCTTCGAGGAGGCGGGCCTGCCCGCCGGGCTGCTGCAGCTGGTGCCGGGCGGAGCCGAGGTCGGCCAGGCTCTGGTCGCCGACCCGAACGTGCGCGTCATCTCGTTCACCGGCTCCACCCGCGCCGGCCGTGCGATCGGCAAGACTGCCGGCGAGCACCTGAAGCGGGCGCACCTCGAGCTGGGCGGCAAGAACTCGCTGATCGTCCTGGACGACGCGAACGTCGAGCAGGCCGTCAACCTGGCGACGTGGGGCGCGTTCTTCCACCAAGGCCAAATCTGCATGAGCTCCGGACGGGTGCTGGTGCACGAGAAGCTGTACGACGACTTCGTCGAAGCGCTCGGGGCCAAGGCCACCTCGATGACGGTGGGCAACCCCGCCACCGACGACGTGCAGCTCGGGCCCATCATCGATGCGGGTCAGCGCGACAAGATCCACTCCTTCGTCACGTCCAGCGCCGCCGCCGGCGCGCGCACCGTGTCCGGCGGCACCTACGAGGAACTGTTTTACCGGCCCACCGTGCTCGCGGACGTCACTCCGGAGCACTCGGCGTTCACCGACGAGATCTTCGGCCCGGTCGCGCCGGTCACCAGGTTCTCCACGGTGGACGAGGCGGCGGAGCTGGCCAGCGCCGGGGACTACGGCCTGTCGCTGGGCATCGTGACGCCGGACGTGATGAAGGGCCTCGCGCTCGCGGACCGCATCCCGACCGGAATCGTGCACATCAACGACCAGACGGTGAACGACGAGGCCAACATCCCGTTCGGCGGCGTCAAGGACTCCGGCACCGGGTCACGGTTCGGTGGCGCGGCGGCCAACGTGGAGGCGTTCACCGAGACCCGCTGGGTCACGCTGCGCTCCACCCCGCCGACCTACCCGCTGTAAGCCGCACCGGCTACGAGGCCGGCTGCGGGGCCGGCCGCGTCCCTCTCTGCGCAAACGCGTACGAGTTTCACAGATGCGAACAAGATCCTGTTCGCGTCTGTGAAACTCGTTCGCGTTTGTGGGTGGGCCGCGTTTGTAGATGACCCGAGTGGACCGCGTGTGCGGGGGGCCCGCGTTGGTGAGGGCGCCACGGGCATGACGCTGTTCGCGCGGCGCTTCGCGGCCGCGACGGCTACGGCGCGAAGGTCTCGTCCGGGCGCACCGCGATCTCCAGCAGGATCGGTTCACGCCGCTGGGCGATCCCGGTCGTCACGTCCGCGATCGCCGCCGTCAAGGCGTCGTACCCGTCGATGCGTCGCGCCTCGATGCCGAACCCCTGCGCGATTCGCGCCGTGGAGATCTGCGGGAACTGCGGCCACGCCGACTTGCCGTCGCGCTGTTCGGCCAGCCGGTCCATCACGGCGTAGGTTCCGTTCGCCATCACCAGGAAGACGACGCCGGCCCCCAGATCCCCTGCGCTCCACAGCGACTGGATGGAGTACATGGCCGATCCGTCGCCGACAACGGCCAGCACCGGCCGGGCGGGCAGGGCCTTCTTCAAGCCGATGGCGGCCGGCATGGCGAATCCCAGGCCACCCATGGCGGCCGACACGAATCCGAGCGGGGCTCGTGCCGGCACCATCGCCTGCAGTGCCGGCCGCGACGACGGCGACTCCTCGACCAGGATGGTGTCCTCGGGGAGGGCGTCGGCCAGCAGCGCGAACACGTGGGCGGCGCGCACCGGTTCGCCGGGAGCCGGCGGGGGAAGTGCGAACCCGGCGGCGGTCGGCGTCGCCGGCGCCCGGCGGCTGGCAGCGGCGGGCAGTGACTCGGTGAGCGCGTCCAGCATCCGGGGAACGTCGCCGACCAGGGCCACCTCGGCGGCCGACCGATTGGCCTGGTCCGGGTCCGCGGTCAGTACCGCGACGCGGGTCTTTTCCGGGAACAACGGGCCGTCGCGGAACGGATACTGCCGCAACGCGTGGGTGGCCACCACGAGGACGGCGTCATACCCGGCGAAAAGCTCGCGGACCCTCGGCCGGTCGGCGGGCACCTGACCCTGGTACAGGCGATGGTGCTGCGGGAAACCGGCGTGGGCCCCGAACGGCTCGATCCACACCGGCGCGTCCAGGTGCTCGGCGAGGGCCGTGATCGCCCGCCACCCGTCCTCGGTCTCGTTGCCCGAGCCGGCCACGATCGCCAGCGACCGAGCACCGGCGATCAGGTCGGCCACGGCGTCGAGCTGCGGCGGTACTCCCCGCGGGGCGGCGTAGGCGGCCGCCGGGGCGGCCACGGCATCCGGCTCGGCTTCGGCCTCCCAGTCGTCCATGGGGACGATGACGAGCACCGGCCCGCGGCCCTGCTCGGCGATAAGCCCGGCGCGCTCGATCGCCGACGGAACGGCGGCGCCGCGCTCGGGGGTGAGCACGGCGAGCGGGTAGTCGCCGGCCAGTCCGGTCAGCCGGCCCGCCAGGAACGGATCCAAATCCAGATGCCGGCGGTCCTGCTGGCCGACCACGATCACCATGGGGGCTCGGTTCACCCGGGCGGTAGCGATCGCCCCCACGGCGTTGCCGAGTCCAGCGGTCGTGTGTAGCAGCACGAACGCCGTCCGGCCGCTGCCCATGGCGTAGCCAGTGGCCATGCCCACCACGCTGGCCTCGTGCAGGCCCAGCACGAACTCGATGTCGTCGGGCATGCCGGCCAGGAACGCGACCTCGGTCGATCCCGGGTTCGCGAAGATCGTGGTCATGCCGCGGCGCCGGAGGCCCTCGAACACGGCGTCACGGACATGCGTGGGCATGGTTCACCTCGCCGAGGACAGGGTGTTGCCGGTGGTCGTCTTCGCGCGCTGGATCTGCGCGTAGATGTGCGAGCGTGCCTCGGCGAACGCGGGCAGGTTGCGGGTCGTGAGCTGGTCCCGCTCGTCGGGAAGGTCGATGAGCACGTCCTCCTGGACGACGGTCGGCGAGTTGGACAACACCAGAACCCGGCCACCCAGGTAGATCGACTCGTCGATGTCGTGCGTGACGAACAGGATCGTCACGCCCAGGCTGCGCCAGATCGACCGGATCAAGTCTTCCAGGTCGGCTCGGGTCTGCGCGTCGACCGCGGCGAACGGCTCGTCCATCAGCAGCACGTGCGGCCGGTAGGCCACCGCTCGGGCGATGGCCACGCGTTGCTGCATGCCGCCGGACAGCTGCCACGGGTAGGCGGACGGCACATGCCCCAATTCCACGGCGGCCAGAGCCTCGCGGACCCGTTCGACGCGTTCGGGCTTCGGCATGCCTTGCGTCTTGAGGGGCAGGGCGACATTGTCGTGCACCGTCATCCACGGGAACAGGCTGCGCCCGTACTCCTGGAACACCACGGCCATCGCGGCGGGCGGCTCGGTGACCGGTTTGCCCTCCAGCTCGATGGTTCCCGACGTGACGCTGAGCAGCCCGGCGATGCACTTCAGCAGGGTCGTCTTGCCCGCACCGGACGGACCCACGATGCAGGTCAGCTCGCCCGGGGCGATGTCGAACGTCAAGTTGCGGATCGCCTCGACGTCCCCGGATTTGCTGCGGTAGACCTTGCGCAGATCCCGTACCGACAACGTCGGTGTGGTGCTGGTAGTGGCGGACATCGCTTCCTTCCTAGGCGTCGCGCTGCGCCCGGCGCAGCCCGTGGTACCAGTGCAGAACCCGGCGCTCGACAACTTGGAAGATCACCGACAGCGCGATTCCGATCAGGCCCAGCACGACGATCCCGCTCCACATCTCGGGGATCGCGAACGCGCGCTGGAACAGGACGATCGTGAAGCCCAGCCCGGACGACGAACCGAACATTTCCGAGATCACCATCAGGATCAGCCCGATGGACAGCGACTGCCGGATGCCGGTCATCATCTGTGGGCTGGCGGACGGGAGCACCAGATATCTCCATCGCGCGAGTCCGCCGATCCGGTAGCTGCGGCAGGTGTTGGCGAGCACCGTGTCGATGGCCCGGACGCCCTCGACCGTGTTGAGCAATACGGGCCAGATCGCGCCGGAGATGATGACGACGACCTTCATCTGGTCGTTGATGCCGATGAGCAGCATGAGCAGCGGGACCAGCACCGGCGGCGGGATCGCCCGCAGGAACTCCAGGAGTGGCTCGGTGAGCTTGCGCAGCCAGCGCACCGAGCCGATCAGCGCGCCCAGCAGGATGCCGAGCAGGATCGTGGCGATCAGGCCCGCGGCCAGCCGCCCCACGCTGGGCAGGAAGTCGGTGAGGAACCGCTCGCCCACCCACTCCTTCCACAGCGTGACGGCGAGCTGGCCGGGCTTGGGCACGTAGAAACTGGTGGAGTCGATGGTCAGACCCCACCACATTGCGATGAGCAGCACCGGCAGCCCGATCGCGTACAGCACGTTCTTCAGCGCGGTCACAGCACTGCCTCCCCGCGCACCGAGGTGTGCCAGGCCAGGATGGAGCGCTCCACCCGCCGGACCACGGC
>JBIQMQ010000025.1:17315-20942 GCA_044463185.1 Nakamurella lactea
TGGATCAGCACCTGCCAGAAGGATGCGTAGATCACCAGCAGCAGTGACGATTTGAGCTCGGCCCCGAAGAGCAGGACGGCCAGCGGGATCAGCGCGACCGACGGGATGGGGCGCAGGAATTCGATGGTGGTGAACGTGGCCCGGCGAAGGAACGTGCTCGAACCGATGATGAGACCCAGCACGATGGCGGCGACCACCGAGACCAGCAGTCCGAGCGCCCAGGCGGTCATCGTGTGGCCGACGCTGGCCCAGAACGACGAATCGACGAGGTACCGGACGAACCGGCCAATGACCGTGCTGGCGGCCGGCAGGAACCGCTCCTGAACCAGGCCCAGGCGCGGCACCGCCTCCCAGGCCAGCAGGAACAGCACGATCCCGCCGGCGCCGAGCAGCGCGCCTGAGGCGCGCGCCCGGCGTTGCCGCTGCGTCGTGGTCACGGGAATCGTGCTGCTCCTGGCGGTCATGGATCAGTTCTGGCCCGGCAGGATCGTCGCGATGTCGAGCTGCTTGCCGAGGGTGCCGTACTTCAGGGCGGCGTCGGCCAGCTTCTGGTCGGCCTCCTTGTTGAAGTCCACATTGAACTTCGGGATGACGATGTCGTCCAGCTGGTCCATCGTCATCTTGGTGTAGGTCGTGACAATGCGCTTGACCTCGTCGTGGTTGGCGTCCGCGAACTCCAGCGACTTGTTCATGGCAGCCACGAAGTGCTCCACCAGGTCGGGCTTCTCGGCAATAGTCTTGCCGAGCGTGAAGTAGCCGGCAATGTCGAGGTTCGGGTCGAAGTCGGAGAAGTTGGTGGTGATCAGGCGCGCGCCATGGTCCAGCGCGGCGTGGAAGAAGGGGTCCACGATCCAGGCGGCGTCGATCTGGTTGTTGGTCAGGGCCGCTTCCGCATCGGGGAAGCCCACCTCGACGAACTTGACGGATGCCCCGTCGCCGCCGTCGGCGTCGACCACAGTTCGAATCGTGGTGTCGCCGATGTTCTGCAGGTTGTTGACGGACAGGGTCTTGCCGGACAGGTCCTTGGGCGACTGGATCGGTGAGTCGGCGTTCACCACGACGCCACCGAAGTCGGGGTCACCGGCCGTGGAGTTTCCGTTCGCCACGTAGCGAAGGTCGAGTCCCTTGTCCTGGGCGACCATGACGGACACGAGGTTGCCGAACGCGAAGTCGTAGGTGCCGGACACCACGCCCGGCACGGCTGCGGCGCCGCCGCTGGTCGTCTGCACCGTGACGTCCAGGCCTTCGTCCTCGAAGAATCCCTGGTCCACGCCGAGCCAGATCGGGGCGGTGTCCACGATGGGGATCACCCCGACCGTGATGGGGGTCAGCTCCGCGGGCGGCTCGGACGAATCCGTGCCCTCGTCCTCCGAGGCGGCAGCGGAGGGGGTGTCAGCCTCGCTGCTCGCCGAAGCGGCGGGTGTCTCGGCGCCGGAACTCGGGTCCGCGCCGGCCGACTCGCCCGACGAACAGGCTGCCAGGGCCAGGGCTGCGCCGAGGGCTAGCGCGGTGAGCATGGTGCGTTTCATCATCACTCCTCATTGGGGGGAGCTGCCGAAGGAGCGGGCGAGCTCGGTGGGTGTTCCGTGTAGAGTCAACTCGGGCGTGTTCGCATACCGCACATGTGTTCACCTAGCAAACTATGGGGTCGAGCCCGCCGAGTCAACACTTTGACGGCAACGCGACAGCAACGTTTTCTTGGTCGCACCGGTCCCGGTGCGCCGATCTCCGGAAGATCACGACGGCACTGCTCAAGGGCGGTGGGGGTCCGCCCGAGGGGTACGGGAAGGCGGTATGCCATGGCACCCGAGGAACCGGCGGCCGGTAGCGGACCTACAGTCTCCTTTCCGCGCGGAGCGCGGCATCGGACGGCGTTCACGCTCGTCGCGCTGCTACTCGTGGCGGTCAACCTGCGGCTGGCCATCGCCGCCATCGGGCCGGTGCTGGACGAGATCCGCACCGATCTGGTGATGAGCCATGGCCTCGCGGGACTGATCACGACGCTGCCGCTGGTCTGCTTCGGTCTGCTGGCCCCGGTCGCCGCCTATATCGGCGGCCGGATCGGCAACGGTGCCGCCTTGGTGGCGGCCATGGTCGCGCTGGCCGCCGGTATCGGAGTGCGGTCACTGGGCGGGCCCGCGGTCGTGCTGGCAGGCACCGTCCTGGTGGGTGCGGGTGTGGCGGTGGGCAACGTTTTGGTGCCCGTCGTGATCAAGGCCCGGCTGCAGCATGTCGTCGGCACGGCCATGGGCATGTACACGGCGTTCCTGACCACGGGCGCCGCTGTCGGGTCGGTGGCGGCCGCGGGCATGGCGGCCGCGGGATGGGGATGGCGCGCGACCCTGGCCGTCGATGCCCTGCCCGTCCTGGTCGCACTCGCCGTATTCCTCGCGTGGCGGGTCTCGGTTCGCGGTGATGCGGCCGCCCCTCCCCCCGCGACGCGCGGGACGGCCCGGATCGTGTGGCGCGCCGGCGCCGCATGGCAGCTCGCCGTCTTCATGGGTGGGCAGTCCTTGCTGTTCTACAGCTTCGTGTCGTGGCTGCCGGCCATGCTGCAGAGCCGGGGGGTGTCGGTGGCGACCTCGGGGGCCATGCTGTCGCTCTACAGCATCCTCGGCATCATCGGCGCGCTCGTCATGCCGCCGATCGCCGCGCGAGCCCGGCATCCCCGCGGTCCGCTGGTCGTGTCCGTGGCCGGGTGGAGCATCGGCATCGCCGGTCTCTGGCTGCTGCCCGACTGGTACGTGTTGTGGAGCGTCGAGCTCGGCGTCTCCCAAGGAGCCGGCATCGCGTTGGCGCTGATGATGGTCGTGACGTTGAGCCGCGATACGGCGGTGGCCCGCCACATGTCCGGCATGGTGCAGATGGTCGGTTACCTGCTGGCCGCCGTCGGGCCTTGGCTCTTCGGTGTGCTGCGGGACTGGGCGGGCAGCTGGACGCCCTCGCTGCTGATGCTGCTCGTCATGTCGGCGCTGATGATGGGCGCCGCATGGCTGGTGGCGCGGGCACGCCCGGTCGGTTAGCCCATTCCCGAAGAGGGGTGTGATTCGGATAGGCGGCGATTTCCGCCTGCCATTCCACCGAGAATCCCGCCAAGAATCCCGCCCCGAAATCCTTGACAGCCCGATCCGCCGCGACTACGTTCGCATATCAAACACTTGTGCGCGGAGCGAACAAAGTTTCTGCTTCGAGCACCGGCGTCGGGTCCATGTCTCCACCACCGCTCCACCATCCACTTTCCCGTTCGAGTTACGGAGCCACTATGACGCACTCTTTCTCCGGCATGTCCGAGCACGGTTTCGGTCGCCGCACCCTGTTCAAGGGCATCGGTTTGGGCGCCCTGGCGGCCGGCTCCACCAGCCTGCTGTCCGCCTGCGGCGGGCTGAAGGGCTCGGGCGGATCCGCCAGCACCGGTCTCAAGATCGGCTTGGTCTCGCCGCAGACCGGTGCGCTCGCCAGCTTCGCCTCGTCGGACAACTACATCGTGGAGTCGGTGGCCGAGGCGCTGAAGGGCGGACTGACGATCGGCGGCAAGAAGTACACGGTCGACATCGTCGTCAAGGACACCCAGTCGGACCCGAACCGCGCCACCGATGTGACGAAGCAGCTCATCAACGACGACAAGGT
>JBIQMQ010000026.1:0-2216 GCA_044463185.1 Nakamurella lactea
GCTGGCGTGGCTGTTCGTGGCGCTGATCGCCATTGCCGATCTGGTGCTGATCTCCACGGTGCTGCACAGCCCCGGCTCCTCCAAGGCCGCCGCACCGTCCGCAGGGCGCACCACGGCCGCCTACCCGGCGCCCGAGATGATCACGCCGACCCGTGCGGGCACCGGCTCCGCGGTCGCCGGCCCACCGGTGATGGCTGCGCCGAACCTGCCCCACGGCGCCCTGCCGGCCCCGGCCCCCAGCGAGCCGCGCGCGTCGACCGAGGGCATTCAGGTGCTCGGCGAATCGCGGGTGGCGGACGCCGAACCCACCCCGACGCCGGTCCCGTCGGCCGGGGCCGACGGTCCGGGCAGCGCGGCCTGGTCCGGCCCGATCCTGCTGGCCGT
The DNA here is from genome assembly GCA_044463185.1 of Nakamurella lactea. Lineage (GTDB taxonomy): Bacteria > Actinomycetota > Actinomycetes > Mycobacteriales > Nakamurellaceae > Nakamurella > Nakamurella lactea_A. The sequence continues at coordinate 385 of JBIQMQ010000026.1, forward strand.
CGACGCCGACGGGACGATCGTCCGGGCGGCGCGAGGAGCCTGCCCGTCACCGGTGGCGGCTTCGCTGTCGCTGTCGCGGGACGCGGGCGCGTCGTGGACGCCGGTCGACGCCGGTGTGCCACAGATTCTCGGCATCGGCGCTGCCGGCGAAGGCGCCACCTGGTACGTGGGAACGGATCAGACCTGCCGTCCGGTCGCGCGCGAGTCGGCTGACGCGGGCTCGACCTGGCGGCCCGGCAGCGTTGTCGGGCGGTGGTACCTGAACCCGGACCCGGAATCGACCGTCGTCGCCAGTCCCGGTCTGGTGGCCGACGTCGGCTGCGTACCGCTCGATCTCGCCGCCATCGACGCGCGCCGAGCCGCGGTGGCCTGCGCCGACGGGGAGGTGCGCGTCACCGGCGACGGCGGGGATACCTGGACCGTGGCCGCGGCGCTGCCCGGCGTGGCGGCGGTGACGTTCGCGACCGCCGATCGGGGGTTCGCGCTGGTGGCGGAGGCGTCCTGCCGTGCCCGCGTGCTGCGGACCGAGGACGGAGGGGTGACCTGGGCGCCCACGGCATGCTTGGGAGGAGCGACCCCGCGGGCCATCGCGGCGGCCGAAGGCATCGTGGTGGCGCAGACCGGGCCGGATCTCGTGGTCAGCCGGGACGGTGGCGCGACCTGGCGGCCGGCATCCGGCTAGGGCGTTCCCCGGTCGCCCGGTGCAATCTCATTCTTTCGGGGAAGGCCGTTCACAAAAGGATTATCAAAACTGAGGAGATGACAGCGCAACGTCGCCGCCATACACTCCTGGGTGATGACTATCGCGGATTTGGAGTATCAGGAGTCAGGCGCTGGCAGCGAGGATCTGCTGACGCTCGCTCTCGGAGAGCCCACCCCAGATGCCGTACGGCTCGTGGACCCGGAGCGCGTGGCGCCGGCATTCCAACAGTGCCGGACACCGAGAGCAGATCGCCTTGGCCTTCGCCTCCCGGCGCGCACGGGCCGGTCCGCGTTCGCCCTCCGGATGAAAGAAGTACGAGCTGGACATCCCTCGGCAGGCGGCATGGAGTTGCCAATCCCACAGATCCGCATTCGGTCCAGGAAGACGGCGGGTATCGGCCATTGCAGTTCCCCTCTCGACCTCGTGTGTGGTGCCGGGATTGCAGTTGAACTGACCATAGATCGCGGTTCGACCATGATCAAGACAGTGCGGGCAGTGGCGTTGCCGACACCGGTGGCGGTACCTTTCCGTCGAGCAGAAAGCGAGCCGGTATGACGACAGCGCTGGTGTGTGACGAGCGTCGTACGGTTCGCGAAATGCTGCTCAGCATGGTGTCGCCGGTCGCGTCGGTCGACTCCGTCGAATCGGTCGCGAGCGGCGACGAACTGCTGTCGCGGTACGGGCGCGAACCTGCCGACGTGGTCTTGATCGGCACCCAGCGGGCGCTGACCACGGGCGTCGAGACCGTCCGGCAGCTACTCACCGCCCACCCGGATGCCGCCGTGATCGTGTTCGGGTCCCCCGACGACACCCCGTCCATCACCGCGGCCATCGCCGCCGGCGCCCGCGGCTTCCTGCGCTGGGACGCCACGACGCCGGAGCTGCTGCTGGCCATGTCCGACACGATGGCCAGCGGGACGCCGCAGACCACCCGGCTCGGCACGGACGGCGGGCCCTCGCTGACCGACCGGGAACTGCAGGTACTGCAGGGCATGAGCCGCGGCCGCTCCAACGGGGAGATCGGCGAGGAACTGTTCCTGTCCGAGGACACGATCAAGACGCACGCGCGCCGGCTGTTCAAGAAGCTCGGCGCCCGCGACCGGGCGCACGCGGTCGCCGTCGGCTTCCG
>JBIQMQ010000026.1:2316-13076 GCA_044463185.1 Nakamurella lactea
GGCGATCCCGGCCCGGATCGCCTGCCGTAGGGCGCCGCACCTGGACGCTCTACGATTGAAACTGGCCGCGGTGCCGACTTCCCGGCAGCCCGCCCGCACGCGGCCGGAAAGGCCGCAGCAGCAATGACAGCACATCTGTCCGGACCATCGAGCGATTCCGACGACTCCGTCGGCGACGACGCAGGCAAGTTCGCGCTCCTGGGATTGACCTACGACGATGTGCTGCTGCTGCCCGACCGGTCCGACCTGATCCCGAGTGCGGCGGACACGTCCACCCAGCTCACCCGCAGGGTGCGGCTGAACATCCCGCTGATATCCAGCGCCATGGACACCGTCACCGAATCCCGGATGGCCATCGCCATGGCCCGCCAGGGCGGAATCGGCGTCGTGCACTACAACATGCCGCCCGACGACCAGGCGGCCCAGGTGGAGACCGTGAAGCGGTCCGAGGCCGGCATGGTCACCAACCCCATCACGTGCTCGCCGGACGACACCTTGGCAGACGCCGACGCGCTGTGCGCCCGCTACCGCATCTCGGGCGTCCCGGTCACCGACAGCAGCGGGCACCTGGTGGGCATCATCACCAACCGCGACATGCGCTTCGAGTCCGACATGTCCCGCCCGGTCCGCGAGGTGATGACCAGCATGCCGCTGGTCACCGCCCCGGTCGGTGTCGAGCCGGAAAAAGCCCTCGACCTGCTGCGCGGCAACAAGATCGAGAAGCTGCCGCTGGTCGACGCGAACGGCGTGCTGCAGGGCCTGATCACGGTCAAGGACTTCGTGAAGACCGAGCAGTACCCGTTCGCCGCGAAGGACGACTCCGGCCGGCTGCTGGTGGCCGCGGCCGTGAGCGTCGGCGAGGCCGCCTTCGTCCGCGCCATGAGCCTGGTCGACGCCGGGGTGGACGTGCTCACCGTCGACACCGCGCACGGCCACTCCACGGCCGTGTCGGCGATGGTCTCCCGCCTCAAGAAGGAGTTGGGCGACCGGGTCGACGTCATCGGTGGCAACGTGGCGACCCGCGCGGGGGCGCAGTCGCTGATCGACGCGGGCGCCGACGCGGTGAAGGTCGGTGTCGGCCCCGGCTCGATCTGCACCACCCGGGTGGTGGCCGGCGTGGGCGTTCCGCAGGTCACCGCAATCGCCGAGGCGGCCAAGGCGTGCCGCCCGGCCGGCGTCCCGCTGATCGGCGACGGAGGCCTGCAGTACTCCGGCGATATCGCCAAGGCCATCGCCGCAGGCGCGAGTTCCGTCATGCTCGGTTCCCTGCTCGCGGGCGTGGAGGAGTCACCCGGCGAGTTGATCTTCGTCGCCGGCAAGCAGTACAAGACGTACCGCGGCATGGGGTCGATGGGGGCAATGCGGTCGCGGTCGTCGTCGCGGCAGGCCCCGGCCGCGGATTCCGGGCCGGTGGCCGGCGGCTACTCGCGCGGACGCTACGGGCAGCACGACGTGCTCTCCGACGACAAGCTGGTGCCCGAGGGCATCGAGGGCAGGGTGCCCTACCGCGGCCGGTTGGCGGATGTGACGCATCAGCTGGTCGGTGGCCTGCGGGCGGCGATGGGCTACACCGGCTCGCATGTGATCCCGGAGTTGCAGAACGCGAAGCTGGTGCGCATCACCGCGGCCGGCCTGCGCGAATCGCATCCGCACGACATCACCATCACCGCCGAGGCACCGAACTACTTCGACCACTGACCCCCGGCTACCGGGTCGGTCACCGAGAATCAGCCCCGGGGTGCGGCGTCGATCGACGCGAGCCGTGGGACAGCGAGAGGACAGCCGTGCAGGACAGCGTGGAGATCGGCATCGGCCGGCAGGCCCGGCGCACCTACGATCTCGCCGATATCGCCATCGTGCCGTCGCGCCGCACCCGGTCGTCGGCCGAGGTGTCCACGGCGTGGCAGATCGACGCCTACCGGTTCGAGATTCCACTGGTGACGGATTCCTCCGACGCCGTGGTGTCGCCCGAGGTGGCCCGCGCCGTCGGCGAGCAGGGCGGACTCGGGGTGCTCAACGCCGAGGGGCTGTGGGCGCGACACGTCGACCCGCAGGCCGTGATCGACGAGATCGTCGCCGTGGCCCGGGATTCCGACGACCCGGACGCGGCCACGGCCGCGCTGCAGCGCGCCTACGCGGCCCCGATCGACCCGGAGCTGCTCGCCGCCGCCATCGGCACCATCCGGCAGGGCGGGGCGACGACGGCCGCGCGGGTCTCGCCGCAGAACGCCGCCGAGTGGGCGCCGAAGCTGGTCGCCGCCGGGGTGGACCTGCTGGTCATCCAGGGCACCATCGTCTCCGCCGAGCACGTGCTGCGCGGCGGGGAGGCGCTGAACCTGAAGTCGTTCATCGCGAACCTGGACGTGCCGGTGATCGTGGGCGGCGCCACCAACTACCAGACCGCCACGCACCTGATGCGCACCGGCGCGGTCGGGGTCATCGTGGGCACCGGCGCCGGGGTGGCCTCCACCACCGACGACGTGCTGGGTATCGCGGTGCCGATGGCCACCGCCATCGCCGATGCGGCGGCCGCCCGACGCGACTACCTGGACGAGACCGGTGGCCGCTACGTGCACGTGATCGCGGCGGGGGATATCGCCACCAGCGCCGATATCGCCAAGGCCATCGCCTGCGGCGCGGATGCCGTCATGCTCGGCGAGCCGCTGGCCGCGCTGGACATGGCGCCCGCGAAGGGCTGGTACTGGCCGCATTCGGCGTCGCACCCTGCCCTGCCGCGCGGGCTGGCGCTGCCGTGCGGGCTCGCCGACACGTCGCTGCAGGAGCTGCTGCACGGCCCGGCGCGCGGCGCGGAGGGACGCACCAACCTGTTCGGCGCCCTGAAGCGCGCCATGGCGAAGGCGGGCTACTCCGACGTGAAGGAATTCCAAAAAGTCGGTCTGATCGTCGCGTAGATGGCCACGCTCCCGCCGCCGGCGGCGTCCGGCACCCCGGCACCCGGGCCGATCGCGGCCGACGGGGTGGTGGCGGCGCTCGACGTCGGCGGCACCATGATCAAGGCGGGTCTGGTGGCCCGGGACGGGACCGTGCACTACGCCGAGCGGCACTCCACGGCCGTGCGCCGCGGCCCGGAGGCGCTCGTCGAGTCGATCCTGTCGGTCGCCGAGGGCCTGGCGCGGCGTCCGGGGGTTCGGGCCGTGGGGCTCGGGGTGCCCGGCATCGTCGACTCCGCCGCCGGCGTCGCGCACTTCGCCGCGAACCTCGGCTGGACGGACGTGCCGTTCACGACGCTGCTCCGCGAGCGGCTGGGCATGCCCGCGGTGCTCGGCCACGACGTGCGCAACGGGGCGCTGGCCGAGGCCCGGTTGGGCGCCGGCGCCGGGATGCCGTCGGTGTACTTCGTGGCGATCGGCACAGGCGTGGCCGGCGGCCAGGTGACCGGCGGGACGGTCGACGACGGCGCGTCCGGGCAGGCCGGCGAGATCGGGCATGTGGTGGTGCGCCCGCGCGGTCCGCGCTGCGGCTGCGGCAACCGCGGCTGCCTGGAGGCCGTCGCCTCGGCGTCGCGGATCGCGGCGGCCTACCGGCGCCGGTCCCGGCAGCGGGGCAACGCCGCGGATGTGGCGCGGCTGGTCGCGGAGGGCGACTCGATCGCCGAGGCGGTGTGGCGGGAGGCAATCGCCGCGTTGGCCGACGCGTTGGCGATCCAGGTGGTGTTGAACGACCCGGGCTGCATCGTGATCGGCGGCGGGCTGTCGCTGGCCGGGCCGACCCTGTTCGAGCCGCTGCGCGCCGCGCTGCCCAGCCGGCTCACGTTCCGCGCCGCTCCGCCGGTCGTGCCCGCGCAGTTGGGGGACCGGGCCGGCATGGTGGGTGCGGCGCTGCGAACCTGGGACCAGTTGGTATGACGCCGCAGCGTGCTGCGCCGCAGCGAGAAGCGATGCCGCACCGCCACTCGAGGAGGGACCTGTCGTGACAACGCCGCTGCTGCTGACCGGTGCGAAGGTGATCACCCCGACCGAGGTACTGGACGAGGGCGTGGTGCTGGTCGCCGACGGCCGGATCGTGGCAGTGCTCGACGACGGGCACTCCGCGGACACGCTGAGCCCGGTGGCCCGGGGCATCCTGCGCAGCGCGCAGCGGGTGACGCTGGACGGCGGGTACGTGGTGCCGGGCCTGATCGACCTGCACGTGCACGGCGCCGCCACCCACGCCTACGACGACGGCGCGGCGGCGATCGCCGCGGCGGCCGCCGCGCACCGTCGACGCGGCACCACCAGCACGCTGGTGTCGCTGGTGACCGGGGCTCCGGATCGCATGCTGCGCTCCATCGAGGGCGCCGTGGCGGCCATCGCCGACGACCCGCGAATCCGCGGCATCCACCTGGAGGGCCCGTTCCTGGCCGACGCGCGCCGCGGCGCACACGACCCGGCGATGCTGCTGGACCCCGATAGCGCCCTGTTCGAGCGATTCCTGGCGGCCGGCGACGACCATATCCGCATGATCACTGTGGCGCCCGAGCTGCCCGGCGGACTCGACCTGGTGCGGGCCGCCGTGTCCAGCGGCGTGCACGCCGCCGTCGGGCACACCGACGCGAACTACGCGCAGGCCGCGGAGGCCTTCGCCGCAGGCGCGGATGTCGTCACGCACGCCTTCAACGCCATGCGGCCGCTGCACCACCGCGATCCGGGGGTGATCGCGGCGGCGCGCGACGCCGGGGCGATCCTGGAGGCGATCAACGACGGTGTGCATCTGCACGACGCCACGGTGCGGTTGTTGAACGCCGTGGCGCCGGACCGCCTGGCACTGGTCACCGATGCGATGGCCGCCGCGGATGCCCCGGACGGGCACTACATGCTCGGCACGCTGCACGTCGACGTGGCCGGCGCTGTCGCTCGGCTCACCGACGGCGGATCGATCGCCGGCTCCACGCTCACCATGGACGTCGCGCTGCGCCGCGCGGTGACCGAGGTGGGGCTGGATCCGGTGGCCGCGGTGAACGCGGCGACGCGGGTTCCGGCGCGGCTGCTCGGGCTGGAGCGCGAGGTCGGCGCGGTGCAACCCGGGCTGGTGGCCGACCTGCTGGTGCTGGACGACGACTGGCGGATCCGCGCCATGCTGCTCGCCGGCGAGTGGGGCGACGAGCGGCGGCCGTAACCTGTGGCCGACCGAAGAGCAGTGCAGCAGAAAGGGAGATTCGAAGCTGTGACATCCGCATCTCATGCGACATCCGCGCCGGACCGGGCCACGCACCGCCCGGTGCTGGTCGTCGACTTCGGAGCACAGTACGCGCAACTCATCGCGCGGCGCGTCCGCGAGGCGAATCTGTACTCCGAGATCGTGCCGTCGAGCATGACGCTGCCCGAGATGTTGGCGAAAGACCCGGCGGCCATTGTGCTCTCGGGTGGGCCCGCCAGCGTCTACGCCGACGGGGCGCCCGCCGTCGACCCCGCGCTGTTCGGCGCGGGGGTGCCGGTGCTGGGTATCTGTTACGGCTTCCAGGCCATGACGACGGCCCTGGGCGGGCGGGTCCGCCGGACCGGCCGGCGCGAGTACGGGCCCACCGAGCTCACCGTCGAGCGGGAGGACTCGGCGCTCTTGGCCGGCACCGGGACCTGCTTCACCGTGTGGATGAGCCACGGCGATGCGGTGGAGACCGCCCCGGACGGGTTCGAGGTCACGGCCGCCACGGCGCACACGCCGGTCGCCGCCTTCGAGGACCGCGCACGCCGGCTGGCCGGCGTGCAGTTCCACCCCGAAGTGCTGCACACGGAGCACGGGCAGCAGATTCTGACCCACTTCCTGTACGACATCGCGGGCCTTTCCCCCGACTGGACGCCGCAAGGCATCCTGGCCGATCAGGTCGCGAAGGTGCGGGCCCAGGTCGGCGACGCCCGGGTGATCTGCGCTCTGTCCGGCGGGGTCGATTCCGCGGTGGCCGCGGCCATCGTGCACCGCGCCGTCGGCGACCAGCTCACCTGCGTCTTCGTGGACCACGGACTGCTCCGGGCCGGGGAGCGGGAGCAGGTGGAGCGGGACTACGTGGCCGCCACCGGCGTCCGGCTCGTCACGGTCGACGCATCCGGGACGTTCCTGGCCGCGCTGGCCGGGGTGACCGAGCCTGAGGCGAAGCGGAAGATCATCGGCCGGGAGTTCATCCGGACGTTCGAGAAGGCCGCGGCCGAACTGGTCCTGGAAGCAGGGACGGGGGCCGGGGCCGACGAGCCGGTGAAGTTCCTGGTGCAGGGCACCCTCTACCCGGACGTGGTCGAGTCCGGCGGCGGCACCGGAACCGCCACCATCAAGTCGCACCACAACGTGGGCGGTCTGCCGGACGATCTGCAGTTCGAGCTGGTGGAGCCGCTACGTGAGCTTTTCAAGGACGAGGTGCGGCTGCTCGGCGCCGAACTGGGGCTGCCCCCGGAGATCGTCTCCCGGCACCCGTTCCCGGGACCGGGCCTGGGCGTGCGGATCATCGGCGAGGTGACCGCGGAGCGGCTGGACATTCTGCGCGCCGCCGACGCGATCGTCCGCGAGGAGATGACGGCCGCCGGGGTGGACGGCGAAATCTGGCAGTGCCCGGTGGTGCTGTTGGCCGACGTACGCACCGTGGGCGTGAAGGGCGACGGCCGCACCTACGGCATGCCCGTCGTGATCCGCCCCGTCACCAGCGAAGACGCCATGACGGCGGACTTGGCGCGGTTGTCGGACACGCTGCTGTCCACGATCGCGAGCCGAGTCACCGGCGAGGTGGACGAGATCACCAGGGTGGTGCTGGATGTGACGAGCAAGCCGCCGGGCACCATCGAGTGGGAGTAGCGGCCGGACTTCGGTCGGTGCCCGGGGCTGCCCCGGGTCACCGGCTGGCCGCGCCACCGTTCGCGCCGTCGGCTTCGTCACCGCTCGCGGCGCCGGCCGGGGAGTGAGCTCGCGATCAGGCCGAGGCCGACCAGGGCCGCGACACCGGCCGCCGCCCACGGCAGCAGGTTCGGGATCAGCCACCACGTCTGTCGGCCGATGCCGATCGCGGCGACCACCAGCAGGATCGCCGCGACGACGAGGCTGATCGCATCGGTGCGCCCCGCGTTCGCGCGGCTCTGCCGCCGGGTTGCGTCATAGTCGTTACTCATGGGTGCGAGCCACCGCCTGTCCTGCGTTGCTGTGAATGTCGATATCGATGACGCCGTGCCGGCCGCTGCCGGGCAGGTCCGCGTGGTACTCCGTCCGGACCCCGCTGAGCTCACGGCCGAGGCAGTCGACCTGCCCCACCGTGGCGGAGCAGGAGGCGTCGATGGTGGTGTCGGCGGGCAGCAGCACGGTGACCTGTCCGCCGCCGATGGTCACGTCGGTGCGCACCGTTTCGCCGGGCGGCACCGTGATCCCGGACAGGTCGAGGGTGGCCTGTCCGGCGTTCCAGTAGTAGGAGTCCGCGACGGCGTCGACGGACGTCGGGGTCCAGGTCTGCTGGCCGTACCCGGATGTGCCGCTCAGGCCCGACACGGACAGCGCCAGGGTGAGGACCGCGAGGAAGATGCCGTGGCCGATCAGCATGCGGCCGCCGCGGCCGCGCAGCGCGGCCAGGGCCAGGCCGACCCCGATGACGCCCAGGGCGATACCGGTGACGGTCGACCACGCCAGGTGCCACCAGCCCGCGGCGACCCCGGACCCGAGGACGGATCCGATGATCAGGGCGACGCCCAGGAAGATCCGGGCGATCGCGCTGCCCGGGGCGTGACGCCGTCCGGGGGTGTCCTGCGTGTCCGGGTCGGCCTCGCCGGGAGCGGGGGAGGGCTCGGGAAGGTCCCAGGCGAACGGGGCGGCGCCCAGCGGATCCCACGCGGGGGGTGTGCGGCCGTCGGACAGCAGGTCCTCGGGATCCGGGGGCGTGTCCGGTGCCTGCGTGGTCGTCGCCGGGCCCGGCTCGGTGCCCGGAGCAGCACCGGGTGTGGCACCAGGAGCGGCCCCGGGCATGGCACCGGGAGCAGCACCCGGCATGGCACTGGGTGTGGCACCCGGCGCTGCCGCAGTCGCGGCATGCGGCCCGGTTCCGGGGGCTCCCGCGGGCGCCGCGCCTGACGCGCCGGCGCCGGAAGCTGCGTCGCGTTCGGTGCCGGGCGCCGCGGTGGCGGACCCGCCGCCGAACCAGCCGTCCGCGCGGGTGCCGACGTTCTGGCCCCAGCGTGCGGCCCGGTCCCCGACGTTCTGACCCCACCGGGACACCCGGTCGGCGAACTCGTCAGCCCACTGCGACGCGTCCCGGTGTCCGCGGCAGCCGTGCCGGCGTTGGCTGAGCACCACGGTGAGGATGATGGCGCCCACCAGCACCGGCCAGAACGGGATGCCCCACGAGAAGATCGACCCCATGCTGATCAGGCCGACCACGATCAGCACCACGGCCAGCGCGGGCGACACGGAGGAGCGGCCCCGCCCGGCGAGCGCCTCGATGGCCGAGGCCTCGTCGCCGTCGCCGCGCATGGTCAGCCAGCCCGCGCAGTACAGCAGCACGCCAGAGCCGCCGAACAGTGCCAACACCACGAAGGCCACCCGGATCAGGATCGGATCGACGTTCCAGGCGCGGCCCAGGCCGCCGGCGACGCCGCCGAGCTTCCGGTCGGTGGCGGACCGCTGCGGCAAGGGCCAGCGGCTGCGGGTTCGTTCTTCGGTGTTCATGACACTCACGGTGCCGCATCCCCTATCGGCTGCACCATCCGGAAGCACCCTGGTTTCCGGAATCAGGGTGACCCCTGATTCGAATCCGGCATCGACATGTGACCCTGGAGGTATGACGCAGCCCGCACCGCAGGCCGCCGCCGGTGACCAGCGGCCGCAAGCCCGCCGTGAGGCGGTGTCCGTGCCGGCCGTGCCGACGACGGTCGACGGCATCCCGCGGCTCGTGCGCCTGGTGGACCAGCGGCTGGTGGCCGGCGTCGCGGCCGGGGTGGCGCGGCACCTGGGCGCCCCGGTCGGCTTGGTCCGCACCGTGTTCGTGATCCTGGGGCTGTTGGCCGGGGCCGGAGTGGTCGGCTACGCGCTGCTGTGGGTCTTCGTGCCGCAGGGGACTGGCCCGGGTGGCGCGCCCGGTTCGTCGGTGAGCCGGCGGGCCTCCGCGGTGGAGCGTCGGCAGGCGATCGGGATCGCGGCCATCGGCGTGGCCGCGGGCATCGTCACACTGGCGCTCGGTGCCGGTCGATGGATCGGCGCGCTGGCCGGCCCGTTGGTGATCGTCGCCATCGGCGCGGCCTTCATCTGGCGGGAGGCCGACGACTCGCAGCGGCAACGCTGGCGGCGCACCGCCGTCGGCTGGACCCGGCCGCGGCGCGGTGCGTGGTGGCGCATCGCCGCCGGGATTGTGCTGGTGTTCGGCGGCTTGGGCGTGTTCGCCATCGCGCAGGTCGATGTGGCCTCCGCCCGGTCCGCCGTCGTTGCCGTGGTGCTCACGCTGATCGGGGTGGCCGTGATCGCCATCCCGTGGCTGGCCAGGCTGCTGCGCGACCTCACCGACGAACGCCGGGAACGCATTAGGGAGGCCGAGCGGGCCGAGGTGGCGGCGCATCTGCACGACTCCGTGCTGCAGACGCTCGCCTTGATCCAGCGGCAGCCGAACGATCCCCGCGAGGTGCAGCGGCTGGCCCGTGCGCAGGAACGCGACCTGCGGGCCTGGCTGTACGGGCCCGGCGGCTATGCGCGGCGCGGCGACGAGGCGCCGCCGGCGGCCGTGGCGGCGCCGCACCCGGCAGGCCCAGCGGGCGGCGCGGGAGCATCCGTGACGGCAGGCGGCGGCGAGGCCGAGTCCTGCGCGGAGGCGCTCGCCCGAGCGGCGGCCGAGGTCGAGGACACCTACGCGGTGGCGATCGCGCCGGTGGTGGTGGGCGATGTGCCGGTGACGGACGAGACGACGGCGCTGGTCGCGGCGGCCCGCGAGGCGATGGTGAACGCGGCGAAACACGCCGGTGTCGAGACCATCAGCGTGTACGCGGAACTGGAGCGGCCGCTGGCCTCGGTGTTCGTGCGCGACCGCGGCCGCGGATTCGACCCGGCGGCGGTCGCCGTGGATCGGCGTGGCGTTGCCGAATCGATCCGGGGCAGGATGGAGCGATACGGTGGGAATGCGGAGGTCAAGACGTCACCCGGCGGCGGCACCGAGTGGACGCTAACCATGACGGTGCCGCGGGCGGCAGGTGACGGGCAGCATCCGTGACCGGGGCGGTCCGACGGCGAGGAGGGGCGATGGCGCTGCCGGTGCGGGTGTTCCTGGTCGACGACCACGCGCTGTTCCGCGCGGGCGTCAAGGCCGAACTTGCCGAGCTGGCCGACGAGCGGATCGCCGTGGTGGGGGAGGCCGGATCCGTCGGCGAGGCCGTCACCCGGATCACCGCCGACCCCCCGGACGTGGTGCTGCTGGACGTGCACATGCCGGACGGCGGCGGACGCGCCGTGCTGCAGCAGTTGCGCGAGGCGCTGCCCGAGGTGGTGTTCCTGGCCCTGTCGGTCTCCGATGCCGCGGAGGACGTGATCGCCGTGATCCGAGCCGGCGCGCGCGGATACGTGACGAAGACGATCTCGGGGCGCGACCTGGCCGACGCGATCGTGCGGGTGTCGGGCGGCGACGCGGTGTTCTCGCCGCGGCTCGCCGGGTTCGTGCTCGATGCGTTCGCGCAGCGGCCGGATACCCCGCCGGTCACCGACCCCGAGCTCGACCTGCTCTCGCCGCGGGAGCGGGAGGTGCTGACCCTGCTGGCCCGCGGCTACACCTACCGGGAGATCGCCGCGGACCTGTACATCTCGGTGAAGACCGTCGAGAC
>JBIQMQ010000026.1:13176-19423 GCA_044463185.1 Nakamurella lactea
GTGCCGCCGGGTCGGGGTGCGGCGCGTTTGCGGTGCCGCCGGGCCGATGTGCGGCCTTTACGGTGCCACGGTTTCCGGGTGCGGCGCGTTTGCGCTGCCGCCGGGTCGGGGTGCGGCATGCTACGAGGATGGTGCACCAGCAGGCCCGACGTCGATCGCGGGCGTGCAGTGTCGCGCTGTTGGTCGTGGCGGCGGTCGGGCTGTCCGCCTGCGCCCCGGCGGCCTTTCGGGGCACGGTGCCGGAGGCCAGCCGTACCTACGTGGCCGCGGCGGGCACCGCGTCTTCGGAAGGGGCGCCGTCGGCGAGCGGGGCACGTTCCGCAGACGGAGCACTTTCCGCAGACGGAGCATCGTCCGCAGCGGGGCCGTCGAGCATGACGCAGTCCCTCGCTGCGGCCCCACTCGCCGCGGGCGCCGGGCCGAATGCGGCCCGTGGACAGGCTCCGGCTGGTAGCGGGTCCGGCGGCTTCGCCGCGAACGGCGTCATGCCCGCCGTCGCCGGTCCGGCCGAGGCCGAACCTTCCGGATCGTTCACCCTGGCGCTGGCAGGGGACGTCAACTTCTCCGAGCGCACGGCGGACCTGCTCGCCGCCGGCGCAGGCACCGCATTGCACGAGGCCGCGGATCAGCTCTCGTCGGCGGATATCGCAATGGTGAATCTGGAGACGGCGATCACCGAGGGCGGCAGCCCGGCGCCGAAGCAGTTCCACTTTCGTGCCCCGGCGACCGCGCTGGAGGCGCTGGCCGCGGGCGGCGTCGACGTGACGACCATGGCCAACAACCACGCCGTGGACTACGGGACCGAGGGGCTGGCGGACACTCTGGACGCGATCGACGCGTCGCCGATCCCGGTGCTGGGCATCGGGCGCGACGCGGACGCGGCCTTCGCCCCGTGGACGACGACGGTGAACGGCGTCAGCGTGGCGATCTTCGCCGCCAGCCAGGTGCACGACTGGACGCTCGCGGCGCACTCCGCCACGGACACCGAGGCGGGGATCGCCAGCGCGTTCGCGCCGCGGCTGGTCAGCGCCGTGCGCGCGGCGGCCGCGCAGGTCGACGTGGTGGTCGTCTACCTGCACTGGGGCGTCGAGTACCAGGCGTGCCCCTCGCGGGAGCAGCGCACACTGGCCGACGATCTGGCCGCGGCCGGTGCGAGCGCCATCGTCGGCACGCACGCGCACCTGTTGCAGGGGGCGGGCTGGCGGGACGACGGCGCGTACGTCGCGTACGGGCTCGGGAACTACTACTGGTGGCGCTCGTTCGGCAACGCGCAGGACGACAACGGTGTGCTGACCTTGACGTTCGATCGGGGCGGCGTGATCTCGGCGGACTTCCTCGCCACGCGGCTGGACGAGCGCGGCGTGCCGCAGGTCGCCACCGGCGCGCAGAAAGAGCGCATCGAGTCGCAGTGGACGGCGAACCGGCAGTGCGCCGGGTTGTCCGCTGAGCCGGTGTCACGCTGACACCGGGCCCCGCGCGCTGCGAGAGTGGTCGCGCGGCGCGCTGCGGGTGCAGTCGGTCGCGATCCGCGTGGGCCCCCGCGGGCTACCCGAACATTGGGCTCGCCCGCCCTGCCGCGTCTAGCGGCGGCCGAGTCTCCCGCGGCCGAGCGAGAGCAGCAGCATGCCCAGTTCGGTTCCGGCGGGGCCGAGCACGGCGAAGCGGTCCAGTACCTTCATCTCGCGGCTGTAGACGATGCGGGTGCCACCTTCGGCGGCGCGGGCCGCCCCGATGGCGTGCGAGATCTCGCTCCGACGCTGGATGAGGCGAACCAGCTCGGCGTCGATCCCGTCGATCTCCGCCCGCATGTCGTCGATGGACTTCTCGGTCAGCGCGTGCGCGTCCTCGGGCGTTCCGACAGGCGGTGTGGGGCCGGGGGAGTCCGCGTCCTGGGGCGCTGCGCTGTGCGGCGGAATCGTGATCGCCTCCAGGGTGTGAGGGCCATCAGGGCGCCCGGGGACGTCCGGGGTGGCGCTGGTGGTGACGCTCGGTGCCGTGGTCACGGTCGTTCTCCTAGATTCTGCCCTGGTTTCCTGCCCGAAACACTGAAAACGCCCCGGGTCCTGGAAGACCTCGGGGCGTCGGGTGGGCGGGTAGGTTCAGCCGCGCATGAGCACCGGGGTCCGGTACCCATAAAAAAACTCGCGGCGAGCCATGCGGACATTAAACCACATGACGTCAGTATCGGCGTGCGCCCGCATCAGAACGGTGGTGGATCGTCCCCGCCGGACATCGTGCCGGCCGGAGCGGCGGCAGCCAAGGTGCTACGCGGCGCGGGGTCGTCGCCACGCGCGGTGAAGGTGCGTGGCGTCGCGACACATCGCGGCTCCGGCGCCAGCGTGTAGACGTTCCCCAGTGGGCTGGTCCACGTGAGGCGGCCGGCGGAATCCGGCACGGCGCGCCACGACGTGAACGTCTTCAAGCGGTGATGCGCTCGGCACAGCACGTCCAAATTGCACGGACAGGTGGCGCCGCCCCGTTGATACGGCAGGCGGTGGTCGATGTCGCAGCGTTCCGCACGGGTGCGGCATCCGGGGAATTGGCAGTGTCGGTCGCGCGCTCGGACGAAGTCGGCTGTCGCGTCCGGCGGTCGATACACGGCCCTGCCCGGGTCGACGACCGATCCACAGACGTGCGATCGAGCGGGATTGTCGTTGTGCCGACCGCAGAGATCGGGCGATGCCGGAGGGTCTGAGCTGGCGTCCGTACCGCCGACTCCGGGCGGGGCAACGGGGCGTTCGACCAGCGCCCGGACGGTGGATGCGGATGCGGCCAACGCTCGGGCGGTGCCGGCGGTCACGGCTCCGAAGCCGGCGATCTCCCCGGGATGGTCTGCCCAGCCGGCCAACGTGGCGACGTCGAGGTGCACCGAGAGCGAGACGCGCGGGCCGAGGCCGGAACCGGCCGGGGCATCGCCGTCGCAGCACGGCGCGATTCCAGTCGCGGGCTGGGCGGTTCCGGTCGCCGGGCACACGGTACCGGCAGCGGCGTCTGAGCCCAGGACATTTGCGGTCACGGCGCCAGCGGCCGCCGTCGCCGGGCAGGCGACGCCGGTTGCTCGAGAGGCGGCGCCCGTCGCGGGAGGTGTGGCGTCCGCGTCGTTGCCCGACTCCGGCAGCGCGATGTGCGCGTGGCCCGTCGTGGCCAGCGTGTGGAACAGATCGGCGAACACATCGGCGCGGAGCTGGGCGTTGCCCCGGCCGTCGGCGTGGCCCGATGCCGTGAGGGACGTGGCGACCGTGTCCAGAACGCCGTGCACCGTCAGCGCGTCCGGTGCCGAGAGGACGGCGCGGAACAGCGCCATATCGTCGCCGATCGGGGCAACGCTGGTGTGACGGGAGTGCGCTGCGCGAGCGGCTCGGTCTGCGGCTCCGGTCGGATCGGCGGCCAGCACGGCGTGCGCGACCCTGCGCCGTAACTCGGATGCCGTGCAGGTCGACGCCGCCCGGAGAACACGCCGTTCCACCTGCGGTCGCAGCTCCTCTGGCAGCGTCGCGACGCCCTCGGCGATGATCGCGGCGCGATAGCCGTCGAGGAGTCCGGCCTCCTGCGCCGCCAGAGTGGCCGGCAGCGTATCGACCATCTGTCGCGCCCGCTCGAGGCGCATGCGGGCGGTGATCGGAGCCAGGTGCGTGGCGCAGGCGATCTCGGCCGCGGCGAAGCGGGAGGCGGTGTCGGTGATCGCCGGGCGCCAGAACGGATGGGCCAGTGCCGCGGACACGTCCGTCTCCCCGTCGGCGCGCTCCGGCAGGTGCGCCCCGAGCTTCTCGGCCAGAGAGTTGTCCGTGGCCTCGACGACGTCTTCGAGTGGTATCGCAACACCCGGCCGCGAGAATGCCGCGATCCAGCGTTGTTGCAGGGCCTGCACGCGGGCGATCACTCGCTGCGCGGCGACGATCCCATCCAGCACCGCGCGCCCGTGCCCTGCGTTGGCCAGGGCAGTCGGATCGCACAGTTCCAATGCCCGGAGGCCCGCCAGCGCCGGGTCGCCGAACAAGGGGAACTCCTCACGCGCGGCCCGGGCCAAATCGGCCCGGTCGGCCTCCGCCGCGGCGTCCAGCGCCCATTGCGGAACCGGAGGTTCGTCCGCATCACAGCTCGCGCCACACGCGTCGGAAGCGACGGTGATATCTCGGTCATCGTCATGGTGGTGAGGAGGTCGGGTGGCGACGAGCGACGGTGTCATCGGTCGGCCCCTTCCCACCACGAGTTGTGTCACCATGAAGGCATTACGTCACACATAGTAATACGTCATATGCATATTTACGATCATGCGTTCTATACGTTTCACGCTACTCCGCACCACGTGGTGAGTCAAGCGAATGTGCACAGCTCTTCGCCCCGCGGTGCGACGGCCCACCGCGGTCATTGCGGCCCCGGCAGAGGTGGATGGGGCATGTCGGCCGGGGACGGTAGCGTCGATAGGTGCCATGACATCTCTGTTCGACCTGCCCGCCGATCGCGCCCGATCCGTCGACCCGTACCAGGAGCACCGGAACCGGCGCGATGCCGCCGACGCCGAGGCGCTACTGGCCGATCTCAACCCGGCGCAGCGCCGGGCCGTGACCCATCGCGGCACGCCGCTGCTGGTCGTGGCCGGTGCCGGTTCCGGGAAGACGCGCGTCCTCACCCGCCGCATCGCGTACCTGCTGGCCACCGGCGCCGCGCGGCCCGGCGAGGTCCTCGCGATCACGTTCACCAACAAGGCCGCCGGCGAGATGAAAGAGCGGGTCGCCGCCCAGATCGGACCGCGCGCCCGATCCATGTGGGTCTCCACGTTCCACTCGCTGTGCGTGCGGATTCTGCGTGCCGAATCCCGCTACCTGCCGGTGAAGTCGACCTTCACCATCTACGACGCCGCGGACTCCCAACGCCTGATCGGCATCGTGGCGCACGGGCTCGACTTGGACGTCAGGAAGCACACGCCGCGAGGGTTGGCGGCGGCCGTCTCGAACTTGAAGAACGAACTGATCGACGCAGCGGCGGCCTACGAGCGGGCGGAATCCGAGTACGACAAGCTGGTGGCTCAGGTGTACGAGGGTTACCAGCGGCGACTGGAGGCGGCGTCGGCCTTCGACTTCGACGACCTGATCATGCAGACCGTGACGTTGCTCAAGGAGCGGCCCGCGGTCGCCGAGCACTACCGCCGCCGCTTCCGGCACGTCCTGGTCGACGAGTATCAGGACACCAATCACGCTCAATACGTCCTGGTACGAGAACTGGTGGGCGTCAAGGCATCTCGAGGCCACGACGCCGCCCGGGACGACGGTGAGGAGACCGTTCCGCCGGCGGAACTCGTGGTCGTCGGCGATGCGGACCAGTCCATCTACGCGTTCCGGGGCGCGTCCATCCGCAACATCTCCGAGTTCGAGAAGGACTACCCGGACGCCTCGACCGTGTTGCTGGAGCAGAACTACCGCTCCACGCAGACGATCTTGTCGGCGGCGAATTCCGTCATTTCCAAGGACCGCAAGCGCCGGCACAAGAACCTGTGGACGGATGCGGGGGACGGCGAGCGGATCGTCGGCTACGTGGGCGACGACGAGTACGACGAGGCCCGGTTCGTCGTCGACGAGATCGACCGACTGTCCGACGCGGGCGTGGCGACCTACGGGGACGTCGCCGTCTTCTACCGCACCAACGCGTCCTCCCGCGCCATCGAAGACGTCCTGGTCCGCTCCGGGATGCCGTACCGGATCGTCGGAGGCGTGCGCTTCTACGAGCGCAAGGAGGTGAAGGACGCGCTCGCCTATCTGCGGGTGGTCGCCAACCGGGCGGACGAGGTGAGCCTGCGCCGGATCATCAACACCCCCAAACGCGGTATTGGCGACCGGGCGATCGCGGCGGTGTCCGTGTTCGCGGAGCAGGAGGGCATCGCCTTCGCCGACGCGCTCGCCCGGTACGACGAGATCCCGTTCCTGGCGGCGCGATCGGCCAACGCTATCGGCTCGTTCGTGGCCCTGCTGGACGGACTGGCAGAGGTGGTCGCCGCCGGGGGTGAGCCCGCCGACGTGTTGACGGCAGCGCTGGAGCGCACCGGCTACCGCGCGGAGCTTGCCGAATCCGACGATCCACAGGACGCGTCGCGGCTGGAGAACCTCGAGCAGCTCGTCACCGTACTGCGGGAGACAGCGGAGGGGGTGCTTGCCGCCGAGGAAGCCGCCGCCGAGGCGGGTGGCGAGGCAGCCGGGAATGACGCCGCGGCAGCAGAGGGCGAGGCGGCTGGGAATGACGCCGCAGCAGCCGA
>JBIQMQ010000027.1:0-19404 GCA_044463185.1 Nakamurella lactea
AGGTGCGACACGTTGGTGATGAGCCGGATCGACTCGAGCAGGTACCGGGCGATCAGCGGCAGCATCACGTTGAGCTCGAAGTTGCCTTGGCTGCCGGCGAACGCGACCGCGGCGTCGTTGCCGATCACCTGGGCGGCGACCTGCACGGTCGCCTCCGGCAGCACCGGGTTCACCTTGCCCGGCATGATCGAGCTGCCGGGCTGCAGATCCGGCAGGTGGATCTCGGCCAGGCCGGCAAGCGGCCCGGAGCCCATCCAGCGGATGTCGTTGGCGATCTTGGTGAGTGACACCGCGATGGTGCGGAGCTGCCCGGAGGCCTCCACCAGCCCGTCCCGGGCGCCCTGCGCCTCGAAGTGGTTGCGGGCCTCGGTGAACGTCAGGCCGGTGGCGGTGTTCAACTCCTCGATGGTCGCGGCGGCGAAGCCCGGCTTGGTGTTGATGCCGGTGCCGGTGGCGGTGCCGCCCAGCGGCAGCTCGGCGACCCGGGGGAGCGTGGCCTCAAGGCGCTCGATGCCGTAGCGCACCTGCGCCGCGTAGCCGCCGAATTCCTGACCCAGCGTGACCGGGGTGGCGTCCATCAGGTGGGTGCGGCCGGACTTGACGACGTCGGCCCATTCGGTGGCCTTGCCCTCCAGGCTGGCGGCCAGGTGGTCGAGCGCCGGGATCAGGTCGCGGGTGATCGCCTCGGTGGCGGCGACGTGGATCGATGAGGGGAAGACGTCATTCGAGGACTGCGATGCGTTGACGTGGTCGTTGGGGTGCACCTTGCTGCCCAGCGCCTCGGTGGCGAGCGTGCCGATGACCTCGTTGGCGTTCATGTTCGAGCTGGTGCCCGAGCCGGTCTGGAACACGTCGATCGGGAAGTCGGCGTCGAACTCGCCCGCGGCGACGCGATCCGCGGCGGTGACGATCGCCTGCGCCGTCTCCGCGTCGATCACGCCGAGTCGCTGGTTCACCTTGGCGGCGGCGGACTTGATGAGCGCCAGCGCCCGGATCTGCGAGCGCTCCAGGCCGCGATGCGAGATCGGGAAGTTCTCCACCGCCCGCTGCGTCTGCGCCTGGTATTTGGCTGCGACGGGGACCCGCACCTCCCCCATGGTGTCGTGTTCGATGCGGTACTCGGTGTCGTTGTCTGCCATACCGTCAACGGTAGTGGCGGCCTTGGATCGAGCCAACCAGACCTCCGTCACACTGTATGAACTGGTATGACGCCCTCGATGTCACTCCGCGCCGTGCTTGTCCGACGGGTGAAGTCGAAGATTCGTCAACGCTGAAATCTGAGATTCGTCAGTGACAATCGGCGGGTCGTCGGTGGTGGCCGGCCGCGATCATGCGGCGACCGTCTGGCGCGTCTGCTCCGCGTGCAGGCGTGCGTAGACGCCGCCGGCGGTCAGCAGTTCGGCGTGGGTGCCCTGTTCGATGATGCGGCCGTGGTCCACGACGAAGATCACGTCGGCCGCGATGATGGTGGACAGCCGGTGGGCGATCGCGATGGTGGTGCGGCCGTGCGCCGCCGAGTCGAGTGCCTGCTGTACGAGACGCTCGGAGATGGTGTCCAGTGAGCTGGTCGCCTCGTCCAGGATCAGCACCTCCGGGTCCTTCAGCAGCACCCGGGCGATCGCGATGCGCTGCTTTTCGCCGCCGGAGAGCCGGTAGCCGCGTTCGCCGACGACGGTCTGGTAGCCGTTCGGGAAGCCTGCGATCGTCTCGTGGATGTTGGCGGCACGTGCGGCGGCCTCCAACTGCTCCTGGGTGGCGTCCGGTGCGGCGTAGCGCAGGTTCTCCGCGATGGTGGCGTTGAACAGGTACGTCTCCTGACTGACGAACCCGATGTGGTCTACCAGCGACTCGTGCTTCAGATCGCGCACATCGCGGCCGGCGAACAGTACGGCGCCGTCGCTGGCCTCGTAGAAGCGCGGCACCAGGTACGAGATGGTGGTCTTGCCCGCGCCGCTGGGGCCGACGAACGCGGCGAACTGCCCGGGCCGGATCGAGACGTTCACGCGGTCCAGCGCCGGCTGCTCGCCGGGCTGGGTGTCCGGATAGCGGAACGTCACATCGCGGAACTCGACGGCGCCAATCGGTGCACCGGCGGGTAGGTCCACCGCGTTCGGCCGGTCCTGGATCGCGGGCGTCAGGTCGAGGTACTCGAAGATGCGGGCGAACAGCGCGCCGGACGTCTGCAGGTTGAGCGCGGTGCGCATGATGCCGATCAGCGGGGCCAGCAGCCGGGCTTGCACGGTGGTGAACGCGACGATGGTGCCAGCGGTGATGTCGGTCGTGCCGCGTCCCAGCAGCCAGGCCGAGACCAGGTAGACGATCGCCGGGATGGACGACAGGAAGATCTGCACCAGCGCGATGAACCATTGCCCGCTCATGGACTGTTTCACCTGCAGCGCCACCTGCGTGTCGTTCTCGTGGCCGTAGCGCTCGGCCTCGGCGCGGCCTCGGTTGAAGCTCTTGGAGAGCAGGATGCCGGACACGGACAAGGCCTCCTGGGTGATCGCCGTCATCTCGGACAGCGACTCCTGGGTGGCCGTGGCGATGCGCGCCAGCACCTGGCCGACACGGCGCTGCACCAGCACCAGCAGCGGCATCAGCACCACGGCCACCAGGGTGAGCTGCCAGCTCAGCATGATCATCGCGACCAGCGCGGCGATGACGGTGACGATATTGCCGAGCACGCTGGAGATCGTGTTGGTCAGCGCGGTGGAGACGCCACCCACGTCGTTCTGCAGGCGGGACTGGATGACGCCGGTCTTGGTGCGGGTGAAGAAGCTGAGATCCATGGCCTGCAGGTGCTTGAAGAGCCGCACCCGCAGGGCGCCCATCATCGTGTTGCCGACCGATGCGGTGAGGTAGGTCTGCCAGACGCCGAGCCCGGACGAGATGAGGTAGATCGCAACCATCATGGCGACGAGCGTGACGGCGTAGGGCATGTTCGGGTGCCCCGACGGCGGGAACAGGCCGTCGTCGAAGGCCCGTTGCGTGAGCAGCGGCGGGATCACCGAGAGTGCCGCCGAGACGAGTACGAGCCCGACGGTGAGGACGAGCGCGGCCTTGTGCGGCCTGAAGAGTTCCGTGATGCGCCGCAGCAGGTGATCGATCTTCGGTGCCTGCGCATTGGCGGCCTTCTGTGCCGCGATGTCCCGGCCGGCGACCCGGGCGCGACGCCCTTCGCCCGTGCCGAATCCCATGGTCGTCATGGGGCCTCCTTGCTGCCGCCGATTCCTGGCGGCGTGTCTGTCTGTGCGGGGTCCGTCATGCGGCTGCCTGTCGGTCGACGGCGCCGTCCGCGCGGCAGTGAAACGCCCGCTAGAGCCCTGGCATGACGCCGTTCTCGGGGCGGGCCGGTGACGCGTCGGCGGTGCCCACTCCAATGCCGGCGACGCGTTGCAGCAGCGGAATCACCGCTGCGAGCTGTGCCTGTTCGTCATCGTCGAGTGCGGCGTCGATGGCGTCGCGGAGCGCGTCCACGCGTAGTGCGCGGCGTTCGGCGAGGGCGCGTGCACCGCGAGTGGTGAGCGCGACCTCGACGCGGCGGCCGTCTTCGGTGGAGCGGCGCCGGTCGATGTAACCGGCCTCGTCGAGCTCACGCAGGGCAGCGGCCACGTTGGAGGTGGCCATCGCCAGTGTCTCGGCGATCCGGCCTGGCGGGACGCCCTCGTCGCCGGCTTGTCGCGCGACGGTGACGAGCACCCGGGCGGCGGAGCGGGAGATGCCGTCGATGGGGGCGACCGCTTGCCGGCTCCGCCTCATCAGCATCCATAGGCAGGTCTGCAGCTCCTGGACCGAGTTCTCATCCACGATGCCTATGGTAGATAGCTATGTAGCATAGGTCAAGCTGCACATCGGCAACAACTAGCTCAAATCGGGTGCGTTGGGGACGATGCGGGAGCCTGTCTGCGGCGGACTGGATTGGCCCGTGACCAATTTGTGACCAAACGGAAAGAAACATTTCCCATCGACCGGAAATAAATCAACTAAGAGACGCCGACGATGGGTCGCGCGGCTGGGACGCGAGCCGCTGTCAGTGACGGCATCAGGAGAGGGAGAGATCGGCATGATGGGTAAAAGGGTCAGGCGAGGAGGGATCATCGGGTAATTCACGACGCTCGGGTTCCTGCTGTCCGCAACACCGGCCATGGCGGTGACCGCCGTATCAATTTCTGGCGAACCCGCCGTAAATCATATGGAGCAGACCGCTGAGTCATTGGATGGCGGTGACGTGACTCCGATGTCGGCAAACGGATGTACGCAGGCTCCGGGGCCAGCTGGAGCACACAATTGTGTCGTCGTCGGCGGTGATCATACGACGGTTACAAGCGCGGCTTCCAATTACTACTACTTGACACCGATCGGCCCAAATATTTGTAATCGGAAACATCAGTTCAGGTATACGCTTCCTAACGGGAACGTTATACAGCCCGAATATACCGCAAGTGGGTGTATTACGCCGCCGGTTGCCGTTGTGACAGGTGACTATGTCATGCTTCCGGGCGTGAGTTCAAGTTCACCACTTCATCTCAAAGCAAATACGCAGTTCTGTACACGAGCCAATAATACTGCTACCGGCGGCGTGTGGACCTCTTGGGCTTGTGTATCGATTCTTCCGTAGCCCGTTTGATGGCGTCGCCGATAACTCTGATATGTTATGTGAAGAGAGCCTAATGGGTGGGATGTCCTGATGAGAGATCCGGTCGCATGGGAATGGCGTACCACTCGGCCCGTATCTGATTTGCGCACGTGGGCACGCGTGAAACTGTTCCCTGCGTTCGAACGATATGGATTCCGCGCGGTGCGACACGGCGATGAGATTGTCATTTTTGAACGTCATCGAACTGCGTGGTGGCTGGTGTTGGTTAGTGTAGTGGCTTTCTGGCTTAGCCCGAATAGGAAACAAAGAATCTCAGTGTCGTTCGCAGTCGTGTCCCCTGGTGAATCGCGCATTGCAGTTGTCGGGGATATACCATCGAAAATACTAGGCATCCTCGGCGAGGTTCCGGAAAGCCGTCGTATATTTGACGATTCAGCCGATATTGGCATGAATTCGTAGGGCGGTACATTTATGTATCGGAACGGTGTTTTGAAATTTCGCGGGGCCCGCTCTTAGTTGAGACCGAGTGTCGTAGATGGGGTACTACCCTTTCGCGGCTGGACGCCGGCGAACAATGTCCGAGTTGTTTGTGGGTATGAACATCGCGATGATCCACCCAGTGGCGCGGCGTTGGCTGCCACTGAGCCGTGAGCCGCCGTTGACACGGTCTGACGCATCGACAAAGGCCCGAGTGTTGTGATCATCGCGGTTGCCTAGGAGCGTGTTGCTCCTCCAAGATGTGAAGCTTATCGAGATGTCATGCTAGCTGCGGGGGAGGAGAGTGCGAAATGGATTTCGGCGAGAAAGGGCTTCCATTGTGGCGACAGCGACGGCCATTTCGGGTTCGTCTATTGGTGGTAGCTATGACTCTAGCGGGGCTAGCCGTCTTGGGCGCGCTACTCAGCCTGTGGACTGGAAGCTTTCCACTCCCGTCCTTCGGATCATCCGGTTGGTGGGCTCTAATCTCTGCTTCGGGGCTCGCAGCGCTCTGTGCCGGAATCCTCATTGCCCGATTCGGCTGGACAGATCGAACAGACGGCCCTCCTGGCCGGGGCTGTACGAATTTCGATACAACTGACTCGGCGCCCTGACTGCTGTTGATGAGGTTCAACTTGGCCGAAACGCTGGCGCCCATGGACTCGTCGCCGGGTGAGGTTTCGGCTCCAGCGTCGATTCCGTGACGGCTGTGGGGCTCGAGCATCTGTTCGGGCCCCACAACCGTCAGTTTGGTCTTGTCTTGGAGCTAGGCGCAGGACAGCGAGGTGACGGTAGCGAGGGTGTTCTTGCCGGTGCCGGCCGCGACGGTGAGCACCGGGCTGCTGCCGTTGTAGGCCGTCACGGTGCCGCTGGTGCGTGAGTTCGCGATGGAGCGCACCGGCGCCTGTAGGCCAGCAACGCTGAGATTGCTGGTGCATGTTGAGAATGTGAGCTTGTTTCCGCCGTAGCCCACGGCGGAATAGGCACAGAACTTGCCCGAGGTGCAGTTGCTGACCTGGGCGGCGACCGCGAAGGTCGGGGCGAGTGGAGCAAGGGTGAGGACAACTGTTCCGTCATCCCAACCGACCTCGTTCCACGCGACCTGAACGCCGCCGGGTTCGGCAGCGAGGACGGCGTTCACCCGCTGCTGCATCGGTGTTGAAGCTGGCGCGGTGGTGGCTGCGGCAGGCGTTGCGGCGGCCAGCGCCATGACGGCGCTGGCGAATAGTGCTGCTGCTACCGCGGTTTTCTTGATCATGGATGATTCCCGTTCCTATTTCCATGCGACATAACTGGTGACGGACGGCGAGTGAATATCGGCACGGTCGTGGCCGACGTAGTGGGCCTCCGCGGCGAGGATTCTGCCGCTTTCCGGTGCAACTATCAGGTAGTCGAGGGTGTCAGGGTCGCCAGTGCGGGTGGTGCGAAACATGATTCCGGCGCGCCCCAGTCGGTCGGTCACCTTGCCTACCACATCGATGCCGGGCAATGTCGCGAGGTAATGAAGTGCCGCCGCCCGCTGCACCCCGCTTAGTACCTGCTCTCTCAGCACTTGCGGGAGGTTCAGGAATGCGGCGTCTGCGTCCAGGGGAGTGCCGAGGCCGACGAGGCGAAGGAAATAGGGGCCGACTTCCGCGGAAGCCACGGGAAACGGTCTAGGAAAGAGCGGCTCGTACTCGCCTGGCCGATAGTCGTCGCGCCAGAGCATAGTGCCTTCCGGAGGTGTATCGCCGCCAGCAGCGCTGTCGGAGTATTTCAGCGCCGGCCCTGCAGTGACTGTGGTCCTCCAACCCCCATCAGCGCGGCGATCAATCGAGTATTCGTGGGGAACCACGGTGGTGGAGACGACTTTGGCGTCGTACTCAATCTGCAGCGCCCACTCCTGAAAGGCGATATGCACATCGCCGGTGGGCGCCGGATCGCCGGAGGCCGCTGCCGCGTCGGCCAATTGACTCAGCAACTCCGTGGCGGTGCCGGCGACCGGCGTGGCCCGCAGCAGTGGTGGAGTCGCCGCCCAGACCCGCGTGGGTTGGAACACGACGGTCGAGGACACAGCGACGACGACCATGATGACGGCCACCGCGGCCCAGATCGCTGTGCGCCTCACTGATGGGAGGATAACCCGGCGAACGCGCCCCGAGTCGCTGATGACCAGCAACTCCGCGAGTTCTCGTTTGGCCCGGTCACTGAGAGGCAGGTCGCGATGGCCGCTAACCGGACGGGCGGCACGGATACGCCACTCAATCTCGTCCATCGCTCTTGTTCACCTCC
Source organism: Nakamurella lactea (assembly GCA_044463185.1). Classification (GTDB taxonomy): domain Bacteria; phylum Actinomycetota; class Actinomycetes; order Mycobacteriales; family Nakamurellaceae; genus Nakamurella; species Nakamurella lactea_A. The sequence continues at coordinate 7,346 of JBIQMQ010000027.1, forward strand.
TTCGCCACTTCGCTCGCCCTGTTGTCGAGCATCTTCCGCAGCATGCGTCGCGCGCGCATCAGGCGCAGCCGCACCGCCGAGTCCCGAATGCCAAGAATCTCCCCGATCTCGGCACTGGAAAGGCCCTCCCAATACGCCATATACAGCAGCTCCCTGGCCTTTGTCGGGAGGCGCTGCATGCCACTGCGTATCTCCAAGACATCGTCACTGCTCGTCTCGGCAGACTGTTCCTCCATGAGTGGAGACACAGCCTGCGCGAAGCCATCGGCACGCGCGAGACGCCGGTACTCGTTTCCGATGAGGTTCCGCACGACCTGATAGAGCCAGGGAAGGGTCAGCTGCTGTCCTTCTCGGTGGTGGGCCCAGGCGATCCGGAAGGCTTCCGCGGTGATGCCCTCGGGATCCGACAACCCGCCCAATCGCTGCTGAGCAATGGTCAAGGCAAGGCTGTAGTGCCGCCGGTAGAACACGGTGAAGACCGTGGTGTCTACCGTGTCCTTCACTGTGCTCCTTCCGTCGCGTGGCGCGGCACCCCTACTTACGTATTTCCGCCCGGCATCGTTTCGTTTCGCGCCGTTCGAATGTTTTTCGGCGGCCAGCAAGGATCGGTTGCACAGGGAGCGTGCAACGTCGAGAGATCTGCAGTTCCTGCACCACATTCTCGGTCAAATCGTCAGGGTTCGACGATGAACGGCGAGTGCACAGATGCGTCGTTTACGCTGCGATTATGTACATGTCAGTCCTTCCGGTTGCCGATGCCAGGGCACAGCTGTCCCGCCTGATCGATGAGGCGACCCGGACCCACGAGCGCTTCCTGATCACCCGAAGTGGGTGCCGTGCCGCCGTCCTGCTCTCCGCGGACGACTACGACACTCTGCAGGACACTATCGCCGTCCTCTCCGACAATGAGCTACTCGTTGCCCATCGCGCGGGTCGGGAGGCGATCGACTCCGGCGACTTCCTCGACGCCGATCAGCTGGCCCACACCATGCGTGAGGCCGGACGCCTCTCACAGTGAGCGACCGCTATCGACTGCGCATAGCACGATCGGCTGCCAGGGCACTGGCCGAAGATCTCCCGGAGAAGGTGGCGACTGCGGCGTACGAATTCATCGCCGGTCCGCTTCTGGACGCTCCGCACCGGGTCCGGAAGCCGCTCGACCCGCCGCTCGCGCCCGCATGGACCGCTCGCGCGGAACCTATCGCGTGCGCTACTTCCTCGATGACGTCCATCGGGTGGTGAAGGTCACCGCGGTTCGGCACCGCGCGGACGCCCACCGGACGTGACCGCGCGACCCGTCCCGTCCGGGACTCGATTTCGAATGTGGAACTGAGACAGGGGCGGGAGCGCCGCGGTCACGGCAGTTGTCGGGCCAGTTCGCGGGCGGTGAGGATGCAGCCGCCGAGCAGGGTGCCCTCCAGGGTGCGCTTGCCGTTCATGCCGCCACCGCCGAACCCGGCTGCCTCCCCGATCGCGTACAGCCCCGGCAGCACCGAGCCGTCAGGCCGGACGACCCGGCAGGCCAAGTCCGTTTCGATGCCGCCCAGGGTCTTGCGCACCATCGGGCGCAGCCTGATCGCGACCAGGTCGCCGCGCTTGCTGGAGTCACCGGCTGATATCTGCGGATAGGTCGCCAGCCGCACCCGGTCGCCCAGGAATGCCCTGATGTTGCGCAGCGATACGAGCTGCGCATCGGTGAAAAGCTTTTTGCCCCTGCCGATCTCGGCGTCATAATCAGTGACCGCACGCGTGAGGGCGGCCGGGTCGATGGGCACGCCCTGCGAGATCTCCATCATGCGGAACGCCAGCGCGGCGAGGTCCGGCGCGGCTACCACGTCGGGGCTGCGGTCGACCAGCAGGGCGGCCAGCGCCTTGTTGCCGAACAGCAGATCCTGCGCCACCTTCAGGTAGCGACGATCCCGGAATGCCGGGTTGAACCGGGCCGACTGCACGGCGATCTCCTTGGCCAGGATGCGGCGGTTGAGCACCAGCCAGGACCACGGGTGCTCCGAGGTGCAGATCCGGGCCACGGCGTCACGGGTGTCGTAACCGGCGAGTAGCGGCGGTGTGAAACGGGAGCCGTCCGCCCGGAGCCACAGCGCCGACTTCGGTGGGATGATCGCCAGACCGTGGCCCTCGAACTCGGCATCCAGGTGGGTGATCCCGGCCGCGTACACCCACATGTTCTCCAGGTTCGTCAGCGACGCCCCGGCGTCGGCCGCGGCGTCATGCAACGTCCCGTCCAGGTGCGGCCACACCCCCGCCAGCAGGTCTTCCGGCGGCTCGCCCCACGCATCGACCGGCCAGGACTTGCGCACTTTGGCGAGGTCGCCGGCGCGGCCGCCGCCGGCTATGACGACATGCTCGGCACGGGCCTCGAACGCGCCGTCCGGTCCGGTGCCGCGCGCCCCGACCACGGCTCCGTCCTCGACGATCAGACCGTCCACCCGGTGGTCGCAGCGGATCGTGACGCGGGTGCCCTCGTAGCTTTCGACCTCGCGCAGCACGGCCGCGACCAGGCCTGGGCCGCAGCCCCACAGCAGGTGGAATCGCGGCACCCGGTTGCCGCGGCCGTCGGCGGCGCGCTCCGCCCAGTTGGCCACCGGCACGAATCCCAGGCCTTTGCCGACCAGGTACTCCCGCACGTCCGGGACGCAGCGCTCGAGGTAGTGCCGGGCCCACGACCGCTGGTGCGCGTCGCGCGGACCGAACTCGGCGTAGCCCTGCCAGTCCTCCCAGGCCAGCTCGATCGAATCGCGGATGCCGGCTCGACGCTGCTCCGGGCTGCCGACGAAGAAGATGCCGCCGAATGCGTCGCGCGCCTGGCCGCCCAGCCAGGACCGGTCCTTGCGCTCCAGGATCGTGACGGACCGTCCGCGGCCGGCGAGCTCGGCCGCCGCGACCAGGGCGCTGATCCCGCCGCCGACGATCAGCACGTCGGTGGTCGACGCGGTGATGCTCGAGTCGCCCGGCGTGTTCGTCATGCCTGCTCCATCTCTCGGTCGGTCTACGGCGGTTGGGCTACGGTGCGATGCGGCGCTGGAGCGCCTTGGCCAGCGGGGTCGGCAGCGCCTCCATCGCGCGCAGCGCCACCGGCAGCGCCCGCAACTTACGGCCGGTGAAGACCTGCGGGATCACCGCCTCGATCAGATGCGGACCGGGCTCGGCCAGCGCATTGGACAGCTGCACGGCGAAGTCCCGGGCCGTCGCCGGCCGCACCGCGGGCACGCCCATGCCCTGAGCCAACGCGACGAAATCCAGTGCGGGGGAGGACAGGTCGAGTTGGCGATGCGCCGCGCTGCCGGGCGTCTCCCGGCTGGCGCCGCCGCTGTGTCCATCCCCCCGGCTGGCGCCGCCGCTGTGCCGATCCCCCCGGCTGGCGCCGCCCTTGACGCCCTGCGCGCCGACGCGCTGCAGTTCCACGTTCAGGATCCCGTAGGAGCGGTTGTTCAGCAGCACCACCGTCACGTCGAGCTGCTCCCGCGCCATGGTCCACAGCGCCTGGATCGTGTACATGGCCGAGCCGTCCGCCTGCAGCGCGATCACCGGCCGGTCCGGGCAGGCCACCGCCGCGCCCACGGCGAGCGGCAGACCCATGCCGATGGCGCCGCCGGTCAGCGTGAGCACATCGTGCGGCGGGGCGCCGGCGCTGGCCGCCGGGAAACCGGACCCGGAGGTCAGCGACTCGTCGACCACGATCGCCTGCTCCGGCAGCAGCGCCGCCACCGCCTGACACACCGACTCGGCGGTCAGTGCGCCATCGGGCAGCTCCGGCCGGTGCGCGGCCTGCGCGTCGATCGGCCAGTGACCCACGCCCATCGACTCGACCAACGCCGCCAGCGAGGCCACCACATCGTCACCGTCCGAGGTGAGCCGGTGCACGGCACAGCCCGCAGGAACCAGATCGCTCGGCTTGCCCGGGTAGGCGAAGAACGACACGGGGGAGGCAGCGTCCACCAGCACCAGATCACCCAGGCCGCGCAACTGGGTCTGGCTCATCTCGGCCAGATAGGCCAGCCGCTCGACCTTCGGCAGGCCGGCACCGCGCTGCATCCGGGCTGGGAACACCTCGGCGAGCAGCGTCACGCCGGTGGCGGCGGCGAGCTGGCCGGCCAGGTGCAGGCCCCGACCATGCAGGGCCGCCCCGCCCAGCAGCAGCGCCGTCTTCTTACCCTTGCGCAGCGCATCGGCCGCTTCGCGGATGACGCCGTCCGGCGCGGTGCGCGGAGCCGGCGGCGCGGGGGCCGGCGCCGGCTGGGCGCCGTCCGCCCAGGACACGTCCGCCGGGACGATGAGCGTCGCCACCTGACCCGGCGGGCCGGCCGCCGCCGCGATGGCCTGCACCGCGTCGTCGGGTAGGCGCGCGGCGTCGGCGGCGGTGCGGACGAAGCCGGGAGATACGTTCCTGGCCACCGTTTCGATATCGGACTGGAGCTGCGCGTCGAACGGTACGTGATAGGTGGCGTGGTCACCGATGATGTTGACCACCGGCACCCGGGCACGCCGGGCGTTGTGCAGGTTCGCCAGGCCGTTGCCCAATCCCGGCCCCAGATGCAGCAAGGTGGCCGCAGGTCGGCCGCTCATGCGCGCGTAGCCGTCGGCGGCGCCGGTCGCCACTCCTTCGAACAGGGTGAGTACCGCGCGCATCTCGGGCACGTCGTCCAGCGCCGCCACGAAGTGCATCTCGGACGTGCCGGGGTTGGTGAAGCACACCCGCACGCCGGCGTCCACCAAGGTCCGCAATAGTGCCTGTGCACCCGTCGCCACGGCCGCCACCGCCTTCCGTCCTGCCCGTATCGTCACGGTAGGGCACCACGCGCGCAAGCCGCGGCACGACACGGGCGCGGCGGATGCTGCCGTGGCGGCCCGGCCGCGGATGACGCAGCTCGTGCTGCTCCCGCGGCCGGCGGAAGGAGCACGACATGACGATGCACGGCATGGGCTCGTGGCATTCGCTTCGGTCCTACTCGCGGGACCGGACGGTGACCTCGGCGAAGCTGCCGAAGGGGACGTTCCGGCGCATCCTCGCCTTCGCCCGGCCCTACCGCAGGCTGCTGACGACCCTGTTCGCGCTGCTCGCCGTCGACGCCGTCGTCGGTGCTGCCGGCCCGCTTATCTACCGCGCGATCATCAATGACGGAATCCTCGGCGAGGACGCCGCCCTGGTGGTGCTGCTGGCGCTGATCGTCGCGGCTCTGGCCCTCGTCGACGCCGCGCTGTCGCTGGCCGAGCGGTACGCCTCCGCGCGGATCGGCGAAGGACTGATCTACGACATGCGGTCCAAGGTGTTCGCGCACATCCAGCGGATGCCGATCGCGTTCTTCACCCGCACCCACACCGGTGCGCTCATCTCGCGCCTCAACAACGACGTGCTCGGCGCGCAGCAGGTGTTCACCTCGACGCTCACCAACCTGGTGAACAGCTTGTTCACGCTGGCGCTGACCCTCGGCGTGATGTTCGCCCTGTCCTGGCAGATCACCCTGGTGGCACTCGTGATGCTGCCGGCCTTCTTGCTGCCGGCCCGGTGGATCGGCCGCAAGCTGGCCGCGATCACCAGGGAGAGCTACAACCTGAACGCGTCGATGAACACCATGATGACGGAACGGTTCAACGTGGCCGGGGCGCTGCTGGTGAAGATCTTCGGCCGGCCGCAGGAGGAGGACGCCGAGTTCAGCGGCAAGGCGGCGCGGGTGCGGGACATCGGGGTCACCAGCGCCATGTACGGGCGGGTGTTCTTCGCCGCGCTGATGCTGGTCGCCTCGCTGGCCACGGCGCTCGTGTACGGCTGGGGCGGTGTTCAGGCGGTGCGCGGCGTGCTGGACGTGGGCACCGTCGTCGCGCTCACCGCCTATCTCGCCCGGCTGTACGGGCCGCTCACCTCGCTGTCCAACGTGAACGTGGACATCATGACGGCGCTCGTCTCGTTCGACCGGGTCTTCGAAGTGCTCGACCTGAAGTCCATCGTCGCGGAGCGACCGGATGCGGTGGCTCTGCCGGACGGGCCGGTGGGGGTCGAGTTCGACCACGTCGACTTCGCCTATCCCACGGCGGCCGACGTGTCGCTCGCCTCGCTCGAATCGGTGGCCGTCCTCGACGGGGCGGCGGCGGCTCCGGTGCTGCACGATGTCTCGTTCACTGCCGCACCGGGATCGCTGGTGGCTCTGGTGGGTCCGTCCGGGGCGGGCAAGACGACGATCAGCCAGTTGGTGAGTCGGCTGTATGACGCCGACCGCGGCGCGGTGCGCCTGGCGGGCGTCGACGTTCGGGACGTCACGTTCGCGTCGATCCGGGACACGGTCGGCTACGTGACGCAGGATGCGCACCTGTTCCACGACTCGATCCGGGCCAACCTGCTGTACGCGAAGCCGGACGCGACCGACGCGGAGCTGTGGCACGCCGTCGAGGAGGCACAGATCGCCGCGTTGATCCGATCGTTGCCGTCCGGTCTGGACACGGTGGTGGGCGATCGCGGTTATCGCCTCTCCGGCGGCGAGAAGCAGCGGCTGGCCATCGCTCGGCTGCTGCTCAAGGCGCCGCGCGTCGTGGTGTTGGACGAGGCGACCGCGCACCTCGATTCGGAGTCGGAAGCGTTGGTACAGCAGGCCTTTCGGGTGGCGTTGGCCGGTCGCACGGCCCTGGTCATCGCGCATCGGCTGTCCACGGTGCGCTCCGCGGACACCATCGTGGTGGTCGGCGCGGGGCGCGTGGTGCAGACCGGCACGCACGACGAACTCTTGGCCGCCGGCGGCCTGTACGCCGAGTTGTACCGGACGCAGTTCGACACTTCGCCGGCTGCGCCGCGGTGACGAGGCGCCCCGAGCCCTGAGTCCCGATCCGTGCCGGGACAGGGATCGAATCCACGCGGCATTTCGGGCCGCGGGTGCTGGTCGTCGCAACGGCGCCGGACCCGATGGGTGCGCGTGGAACAATGGGGCCCGTGGCGGACCGGCGGAAGATGGGCACCAAGGACATGGTGATGACCATGGCCGTGGTGCTGGTCGTGGTGGCGCTCATCGCGCTCTACGGCAACAACGTGTCGTTCGCCCCGGGCGGGCAGGCGACCGAGGGGCCGGTACCGACCGCCGACGTGGTCGGGGGCTTCTCGCATGCGAAGTCGACGATGGACTTCCCGATCACGGTGCCCGAGGGCGTGCCGGACGAGTGGCACCCGAACTCGCTGTCGATCAGCGACCCGGACGTGTCGAACGACGGGATCGCCCGCGTCGGCACGTTGAAGGCGGTGCGCGGCGGTTGGATCACCCCGCAGGACACCTACATCCAACTCGTGGAGGCGGCCGGCGACGTGCCCCAGGTGCTGGCCAACGAATTCGGCGAGGCGCGGCAGGTCAGCGGCACGGTGGATGTCGGCGGAGCGACCTGGAGCGTGACGACCGGCGTCCGCTCCGAGGTCGTGTGGATCCGCACCGTGCAGTCCGCGACCGGCGAGACGACCCTGTTGATCACCGGCAATGCCGCCGACGAGGACTTCCGCACGCTGGCCGGAGCGGTGTCGGCCGCGCGCTGACGGCCACTGCCGTGTGTTACTCCCCGGGCTGCGCCTCCCCAGGCTCTTCCGCGGCGAGCGCCTGCTCGACGCGACGCCGCGCGCCGGCCAGGAAGGTCTCGCAGGCGGCCGCCAACGCCTGACCCCGCTCCCAGAGCGTGAGGGACTCGTCCAGCGTGAGCCCGCCCGCCTCGAGCGTCTCGACGACCGTGGCTAGTTCGTCACGGGCCGCCTCGTACGTGTCCGGGAGCGGCGGCGCCGCCGCAGCCGCAGCATTCGATTTCGTCGCCATCGTTACCGACCTTCTTCCGTGCCGTTGGAGGTTGCCCGGATGGCGCCGTCGCCCAGCCGGATGCGCAGCGCCGTTCCGGCCGGCGCGTCCGCGGCATGACGCAACACCGCGCTGCCGCTCGTCGAGACGGTTTGCACCACCGCGTACCCCCGGGCGAGGGTGGCGGCGGGCCCGAGCACCGCGAGCTGCGCCTGGCGCCGGTGCAGATCCGCATCGCCTGCGTCGAGCATGCGCTGCAGCAGGGCCAGCGACCGGGACGCCAGACCGGCAACGTCGTCGGCATGCTGCTGCAAGGGGCGAATCGGATCCGCGAGGGCTGGGGCCGTGGTGAGTCGGGCCAGCCGGGCCGATTCGGTCTGTACCCAGCCCGCCAGCGCCCGCCGCATGCGGAGCCGACACAGCTGCGCGGCCCGCAGCTCCGCGGCGGCGTCCGGTACGACGCGTTTGCCGGCGTCCGTCGGTGTGGAGCAGCGCAGGTCGGCGACGTCGTCCACGATCGGGTGATCGGGCTCGTGCCCGATCGCGGAGATTACCGGCGTGCGGCAGGCCGCCACGGCGCGGCACAGCGTCTCGTCGGAGAACGGCAGCAGATCTTCGACGCTGCCACCGCCGCGCGCCAGGATGATCACGTCGACGTCCGGGTCGGCGTCCAGCCGGGCGAGGGCGTCCAGTATCTGCGGCACCGCCGAGGGCCCTTGCACCACCGGGTTCTCCACGCGGAACTGGACGGCCGGCCAGCGCAGCCGCGCGTTGGTGAGCACGTCGGACTCGGCGGCGCTGGCGTGCCCGGTGATCAGGCCCACCAGATGCGGCAGGAATGGGATCGGCTTCTTGCGCTCTGCGGCCGTCAGCCCCTCGGCGGCTAGGAGCGCTCGGATCCGCTCCAGCCGTGCCAGTAGCTCACCGATGCCGACCGGGTGCACTTCGTGCACCCGGAACGACAGCGATCCGCGCGCCGCGTAGAAGCTGAACTCGCCGTGCACCACAACACGGTCGCCCTCCTTGGGCGGCCGACCGAGCCCGGCGAACACCGACCGGAACGCGGTGACCTGCAGCGACACGTCGCTGGACGGGTCGCGCAGGGTCAGGAACACCATCCCGGAGGTGGAGCGCGCGTTGAGCTGGGCGATCTGCCCTTCGACCCACACCCGCGGCGCCCGGGCGATGTACTCGACCATTTTCTGGCTGAGCATCCGCACCGGCCATGGGTTTTCCCGCGTGGTCTCGGTGGCCCGGGCCGCCAGCGGCCGCGACTGCTCCGTGGACAGCGTCATACCAGCTTCTTCCGGGGGGCGCCCGCGGCGCGCCCGCCAGCACCTCCGGCGCCGGCCGCACCGTCGCCCGCCGCCCCGCCGGACCGCAGCGAGGCGAGCCGGTTGTGCAGCGTGGTGACGAAAGCCGCCCGCGCCCGGCCGGCGCGCTCGTACTCGAGCAGCTCGGCGACGGCCGCCTCGTCCAGCGTCCGCAGCCGCGCGCGCACCTGTGCGACGGTCAGCTCGTCGTAGCCGGTCAGGGCCGCGGGGCCGTCTATCGCGCCGCCGGCCACGCCCGGGGCTGCGTCATGCTCGCTGCCGCCTCCGGCGCCGGACGCCGGCACGGCCGCATCGCCAGCGGAATCGTCGCCAGCAGCATCGTCCCCGGCATCGATTCCGGCCGCATCGCCAGCGGAATCGTCGCCAGCAGCGTCGTCCCCTGCAGCGTCGCTCGCCATCGCGTCGTCCCTTGCGGCATCGCCTCCGGAAGCGTCGTCGACGACCTCGCCGTCCACCACGTCGTCCTCGTCGTCGAAGCGCGCCCAGGCGGGGTGCTCCTCCGGACGATCGGTCAGCGGGGACAGCACCTCCTCGCCACGCGCGGCCAGGTTCGCCAACTCCTGCTGCACCCGCATCGATACCCGCACCGCATGACCCGCCAGCGTCACCGACAGCGCCGGCAACTCCGCCGGCAGGGTGCGCAGCCGGTCGAGCCCGACGGCGATCGCCCCGGCAGCGACGCGGAATGGAAACGGAACGTTCACGGCCATATCTCTACCCTGCCGCACCGACGGAGTTCGTGTCACGCGGCGGGCGAGGTGATCCGCGGCGCAACAGGGGTTCCGGCCCTGGTGCGGGGGTCGTCGTGCTCAGCCGTGCGAGGCGTAGGAGTCGTAGCGGGAGCCCGGTGTGCGCGTCGGCTGGGCGATGATCCGCACCAGCCCGAGCAGCAGGGCCACCCCGGTCGCCACCGCCATGATCGGAAAGCTGGTGACGATCTTCGAGGCGCTGAAGATGGTGCCCTGACCGCCGAACAGCCGGAACGTGCCGAACACCAGCAGCGTCAACAGGATCGGCGGCTGCACCATCGCGGTGAACAGGCTGCCACGCCGCACCGCCAGGGTGGCCAGCGCGACGCCCAGGGTGAAGATGCCGCCGAACACCCACCCCACCGTGTACTGCCCGCCCGAGTGGCCCAGCAGCATGCCGGCCGCCCCGATCACCAGCGCGATCAGCACGGCAGCCCACGACGGTACGCCCCGGAGGGACAAGATCACGGACGAGTCGGTGGGGTGCAGAGCGTGGCGCGGCGGGTAGGTCACGTCAACACGGTACCGGGTTCGCCGACGCCCGCGTCATGAGGCGGCGACCGTGTGTCGGTCGGCGGGCCTGCGGGTATGACGCCGTTCGCGGCACGCCGCGGGCCGACGTCGGGCGCGTTTGCCGACGCTGGCCGCGCGTTACGCGTGGGCGGATTCGTGGGCGAGCAGCCAGCGCTTGACGGCGGGCCCCCAGCGGAAATGGCCGACGCCGCCGCCCGCCGGTACCACGCGGTGACACGGCACGAACAGCGCCGCCGCGTTGCGCGAGCAGGCCGAACCGGCTGCCCGGATCGCGCTGGGCCGGCCGGAGCGGGCCGCGAACTCGGTGTAGGTGACGGGGCGTCCCGCCTGGACCTGCCGGAGCACGTCCCACGCGTGCTGCAGGAACGCGCCACTGCGCTGGTGCACCCGCACCGTGTCGATCGCGTGCACGTCGCCGGCGTGATAGGCCAGCACCGCGTCCGTGACCCCGTCGATGCGGGACACCTCCGTCGGCGCCTGCGGTCGGAGGTCCGAGGCGATCAGGGGCAGCAGATCGTCGGCCGTCCCCGTCCAACCTGAGGCGAGAACCGTTGGCGCGCCGTCGCTGTCGAGTGTGGCGACCGTGGTGAACGGGCCGGCTGCGGTGTCGATCGTGCAGACCTGTGTGGTCGATGTCGTCATGTCTGGTGCCGTCCTTGCGTGGTGGTGTCGTTCGCCGACGCGCCCGTGGTGCGCCTGGCGGTGGTGGTTCGGGTCGGTGGCGGACAGTTCCGCCACAGGTACATGCCGGCGTAGGAGCGGAAGGGCCGCCACCGCTCGGCGTGCGCGGCGAGCGCGGTGGGCGCGTCGGGCAGGTGCAGCGCGGCCGCGCCGTGCCGCAGCGCCAGGTCCCCGGTGAGCAGCACGTCCGGGTCGCCGAGCACCCGCATCGCGACGTATCCGGCGGTCCAGGGCCCGATGCCGGGCCGGGCCACGAGATCCGCGGTGAGGTGCTCGGTGCGGCGCCCGGCATCGACTCTGAGCCGGCCACTATCCATGTCCGCGGCGGCGTGGGCGATGGCTTCGGCGCGCCGGCGGGGCCCGCCGATCCCGCCCGGGCCGAGGGCGGCGATGCCCGCCGGGGCGGGGAAGAGGTGGGTGAGCCCGGGCACCTGGCTGTCGACGCGTTCGCCGACGGCCGCGGTGATCCGGCCGAGTGCGGTGCGCGCGGCGGCGACGGACACCTGCTGACCCACCAGCGCGCGCACGAGGACCTCGGGCCCGTCCACGGCGCCGGGCAGTCGCAGCCCCGGTGCCGCGGCGACGGCGGCAGTCAGCGCCGGGTCGGCGCCGAGGATGGCAGCGATGCCCTCCGGATCCGCGTCCGCGTCGAGCAGCCGTCGACAGCGCGCCACGGCGGGGGCGAGGTCTTGGATGTGGTCGAGCGTGAGCGCTGCCGTGACGAATGCGCGACCGCCGGCGGGCGCCGCGGCGTCGTCCGGCATCGTCAGCATGACGGTGCCGGTGCCGTTCGGAAGCCGCAGGGTGCGGGCGTAGCTGCGGCCGTCCACCGTCTCCACGCCGGTCACCGCGCGGGCGGCCAGGAACGCGAGCAGCGACGTGCCGTCGAACGGTGTGCGCACCGGCAGCCGGAGCTCGATCGTGCCGTGCGCAGCCGGAGCGACGCGCCGGGCGTGGCGCAGCTCCGTGGGGCTTACCGCGTACAC
>JBIQMQ010000028.1:0-7450 GCA_044463185.1 Nakamurella lactea
AAGAAGATGTCGAAATCCCGCGGCAACGTCGTGAACCCGTTGGAGTGGATCGACCAGTACGGCGCCGACGCGGTGCGCTTCACCCTGGCCCGCGGCGCCAACCCGGGCACCGACCAGGCCATCGCCGAAGACTGGGTGCGCGGCTCGAAGTCGTTCTGCTCGAAGCTGCACAACGCCACCCGCTTCGCGCTGATGAACGGCGCCACGGTGCCGGATGCCCCGGTCGACCGCAGCGCCGGATCGGCCGCCGACCGCTGGATCCTCTCCCGGCTGGACAGCGTCATCGCCGACACCACCGCGCTGCTCGGCGACTTCCAGTTCGCCAAGGCCGCCGAGGGGCTGTACCACTTCGCGTGGGACGAGGTCTGCGACTGGTACCTGGAGCTCGCCAAGGCCCCCTTGTATGACGGAGGTGCCGGGGCCGAGCACACCCGGGCCGTGCTGGGCACCGTCCTGGACGGGCTCATGAAACTGCTGCACCCGTTCATCCCGTTCGTCACCGAATCCCTGTGGACGTCGCTCACCGGCGGCGAGACGTTGGTGACGGCGCCCTGGCCGCAGCCGTCCGGCGCGGCGGCGGACGAGGCGGCGGCCACCGAGATGGCCGACGTGATCAAGCTGGTCACCGAGCTGCGCCGGTTCCGGGCGGACCAGGGGCTCGCGCCCAGCCGGAAGGTTCCGGCACGGATCGACTGGCCCGGCGACCGCGGCGGCAGCAGGGCCGCGGAGTTCGCCACCCGCAGCGCGCTGGCGCTGGGGCGGTTCAGCCCGGTCGAGGGCCTGTTCGAACCCACCGCGTCGATGGAGGTGCCGCTCTCGTTCGGCACCGTCACCGTGCACGTCGACACGTCCGAGACCATCGACGTCGCCGCCGAGAAGGCCCGCCTGGACAAGGATCTCGCATCCGCGCGGAAGGAATTGGAACTGGCCGAGAAGAAGCTCGGCAACCCCGCGTTCACCGCGAAGGCGCCGGAGGATGTGGTTGCCGGCATCCGGGCTCGCCGGGACACCGCGACCCAGGACATCGCGCGCATCACGGCCCGGTTGGACGCCCTCGGCGGCGCGGACGGGTCATGACCGACCAGCCCGGAGGGGAACGGGGCCGGTTCGGCGACGACCCGGAGGACGAGGCCTTCTTCGACGCCATGATGGGCCTGAACGACGGCGCCCCCGACGACTCACCCGACATCGCCGACCTGGTGCTGCCGATCGTCCCGTCCGAGGATGACGCCGTTCTCGCCGAAGACCCGGACGGGTCGGCCGCCGCCACCGCGGATCTGGACGACGACTCCTCCGACCTGATCCCCGCGTCGCCGCCGCTGACCCTGGACGCGGTGGAGGCCGTGCTCAACCAGCGCTGGCCCGAGACCCGGATCGAACCGACGCTGGACCGCATCGCCGCGCTGGCGGACCTGATCGGCAACCCGCAGCGCGCCTACCCCGTCATCCACATCGCCGGCACCAACGGCAAGACCTCGGCCACGCGGATGGTCGACTCCCTGCTCACCGCGATGGGACTCACCACCGGGCGGTTCACCTCGCCGCACCTGCAGAAGGTCACCGAACGGATATCGATCGGCGGCGCGCCCATCGAGGACGAACGCTACGTCGCCACGTTCGGGGACATCGCGCCCTACATCGACATGGTCGACGCCGCCAGCCGCCGCGACGGCGGTGTGCCGTTGAGCAAGTTCGAGATCCTTACCGCGATTGCGTTCGCCGCGTTCGCGGACGCCCCGGTGGACGTGGCCGTGATCGAGGTCGGTATCGGCGGTACCTGGGATTCGACGAATATCGTCGAGCCGGCCGTCGCGGTCGTGACGCCCATCGGCGTGGACCACATCTCGTACCTGGGGCCGGACATCCCGTCGATCGCCGCCAACAAGGCCGGCATCATCAAGTCGGGTGCCACTGCGGTCATCGGCCCGCAGCAGCCGGAGGCGATGGACGTGCTTCTGCGCCGCGCCGTCAGCGAGGACGTGACGGTGGCCCGCTACGGCTACGAGTTCGAGGTGACCGAGCGGCGCTCGGCGGTCGGCGGGCAGCTTCTGACGATCCGCGGCCTGTCGGCCGTCTACGACGAGATATTCCTGCCGCTCTACGGCGAACACCAGGCCCGCAATGCCGCCACCGCCCTGGCGGCGGTCGAGGCGTTCCTGGGTGCCGGGCGGGAGAGGGCCCTGGACGTGGACACCGTGCGCGACGCATTCGCCTCCGCCTCCTCCCCGGGCAGGCTGGAGCGGGTGCGCACCTCGCCGTCGATCTTCATCGACGCCGCCCACAACCCGCACGGCGCGACGGCGCTGGCGGCCGCGTTGGAGGCCGACTTCGCCTTCACGCGGCTGGTGGGTGTGCTGGCCGTGATGCACGACAAGGACGTCCAAGGTGTGCTGGAGGCGCTGTCCGGGTCGTTCGACGAGGTGGTGGTGACCGTCAACTCCTCGCCCCGGTCCATGCCCGTGGACGACCTGGCCGAGCTGGCCCGCGAGATCTTCGGCGAGGAGAAGGTGCACACCGCGCCCCGGATGGACGATGCGCTGGCGCTCGCCGTCGACCTGGCCGAGGACGACCCGGAGAACGCGGCCGGCGCCGCGGTCCTGGTCACCGGATCCGTGGTTTCGGCGGGTGACGCGCGCGCCCTCGTCGGGTTGGCGCCGGCATGAGCTACCCCGACGAGCCCGAGACGCCGGATGCGTCGTCATCCCCGGCGGATCCGTCGCCAGCCGACCCACCGCACCCCGACCCACCGCATGCCGACCCGTCGCCAGACGGCCCCTCGCCAGACGGCCCGTCTCCGGTCGACTCGTCGCACGCGGAGCCGTCGCCGGTCGACCCTGAGCGCGGCCTGCGCGGCGTGATGTCGGCGATCCTGATCTTGGAGGCGATCGCGATCCTGCTGGGGCTCACCGTCCTGGCGAACGGCGGCACCAGCGCCCGCGGCTGGCAGATCGGCGTCGTGCTCGCCGTTGCGCTGGCCCACATCCTGGCGCCGGCCGTGGTGATGCGGCCGTTCGGATTCCCGCTGGTCTTCGTGCTGCAGGCGGTCCTGATCGGCTGCTGGGCGATCCATGCCGCGATCGGCATCACCGGCGTCGTGTTCCTGGTGGTGTGGCTGCTGATTCTGTACATGAGGCGGGAGTTCCGGTGCCGGATGGCGCACGGATCCGGTACTGGCACAATGGCCTAGCGGCGCGGCGCATCACCGCCGACGCACCCGGATCAAGGACACACCAAAGGAGATACTCGGTGACGGAACGCACGCTGGTACTGGTCAAACCCGACGGGGTCGAGCGGGGCCTGACCGGCGAAATACTCGCCCGCATCGAACGCAAGGGCTTGAAGCTGGTCGCCATGGACCTGCGCACCGTCGACCGCGCGCTGGCCGAGCAGCACTACGCCGAGCACGTCGACAAGCCGTTCTTCGGGTCACTGGTCGAGTTCATCACCGGCGGTCCGCTGGTGGCCATGGTGGTCGAAGGGGAGCGTGCCATCGCCGGTTTCCGGCAGCTCGCCGGCGGCACCGACCCGGTGGAGAAGGCCGCGCCCGGGTCGATCCGCGGCGATTACGCCTTGGTCACCCAGTACAACCTGGTGCACGGCTCGGACTCGCCCGAGTCGGC
Source organism: Nakamurella lactea (assembly GCA_044463185.1). Taxonomy (GTDB): domain Bacteria; phylum Actinomycetota; class Actinomycetes; order Mycobacteriales; family Nakamurellaceae; genus Nakamurella; species Nakamurella lactea_A. Next base: position 3,621 of record JBIQMQ010000028.1, read on the forward strand.
GGCGCGCGAGATCGCGCTCTGGTTCCCCGGGCTCTGACCCGGTTCGCCGAGCTCACCATGCCCGTCGGCGGGTGGCCCGAGTCGTACCGGGCCGCCCGTTTCGACGCCGTCCCAGCGAGGCGGCGCCACGACACGGGCCGCGATGTGGGATACTGGCGGTGCACGGCGCCGGCAGATCCGGACCGTGCCCGATCCGGCTGCGGCCGGTCGCGTGGAGCTCCGGTGGGTGACAGCCGCCGTCCGCCCAGGCTTGCGAGGTGAGAGCCGCGAGCGTTGGCGAGTTCCGACGCGGCCGTGACGCGCGCCAGGGATCGGCCCCGCATTGAGACTTCCCGCCGCATCCGACATCGGTTGCGACGGACACGATTTCCGCCCGAATTCCCCTGCGCGGACGCGGTGACACGCACCCGGGGGACGGGCGGGAGAGGACTGTACGACCCATGGCATCCAAGAAATCTGCTACCTCCCAGGCCGCCGCGACGACAACCCGCGTCCCCGACGGACACCCACTCACCGAGGCGCTCGCCGACCTTCCGCCCCGCGTTCGCGTGCACGAGCTGGCCCGGCGCGCGGGGTTGAACTCGAAAGAGACGATCGCCGTCCTTGCCGCGGCCGGGGTCGACGTCGGCTCCGCGTCCTCGGCGGTCGACCGCGAAGTCGCCGAAGCGCTGCTCACGTCGCTGCTGGGCGGGGCGGACGCGGCCCAGCAGTCCGCCGAGACGGCCGAGCCCGCTCCCGCCAAGACCACCTCTGCCGGGCGCGCTGCCGCAAAGGCAGCCGGGACCGGGAAGGCCGCCTCGAAGAAGCCCGCCGCGAAGAAGACAGCCGCTGCGACATCCGCGACGGCGGACGCCGAGGTTGACGGCGCTGCCGCGGGCGAGGCCGCTGCTTCGGCACCGTCCGGCCGCCGGCGCCGCGGCAAGGCCGACGCCGCCGAGACCCCCGTCGCCGTCGGCGACGCGGCCGAACCGGCAGCCGGAGATGCTGACGACGAGTCCGCCGACCACGGCGACCACGAGGATCACCCCGATCATGCCGACGAGCACGGCGACGGCTCCCGCGGCCGGCGGCGCCGCCGCGGCGGACGCGGACGTCGTGGCGGGCGAGGATCGCGCGGCGACGCGAGCGATGCCACGACAGCCGGCGACACCGGCGATGCCGACATCGAGGACTCCGCCGAGACCGTCCCCGAGACCGACGATCACGCCGCCGGAACACACCGTTCGCGGCGCCGCCGAGGGCGCGGCGAGGATGCCGGGTCGACGGAGGCGGACCACGACGCCGAGGCCGACGACACCGAGGGCGAACCCGACACCGACGGTGAAGCCGGCGCGGACGACACGGACGACGAGCACTCCGGTTCCCGTCGTCGTCGTCGTCGCCGCCGCCGCCGCTCCGGGTCGTCCGATTCGGACTCCGACGAGACGGACAGCTCCCACGAAAGCTCCGGGCGCAACGGCGGCTCCTCCGGTGTGCAGGGCGTCAAGGGATCGACCCGGCTCGAAGCCAAGCGCCAGCGGCGCCGGGACAGCCGCGACACGCGACGGCGGCCGCAGATCCTCTCCGAGGCCGAGTTCCTGGCACGCCGCGAATCCGTGGACCGCGTCATGGCCGTGCGCCAGCGCGGGGACCTGACGCAGGTGGCCCTGCTGGAAGACGGCGTCCTCGTCGAACATTTCGTGTCCCAGCACGGCAATGCCTCGATGATCGGCAACATCTATCTGGGTCGCGTGCAGAACGTGCTGCCCTCGATGGAAGCCGCGTTCGTCGACATCGGCAAGGGTCGCAACGCCGTCCTGTACGCGGGCGAGGTGAACTGGGACATCGCCGGCCTGGAGGGCAAGGAGCGCCGCATCGAGATGGCGCTGTCCGGCGGCGACACGGTGCTGGTCCAGGTCTCCAAGGATCCGATCGGGCACAAGGGCGCCCGGCTGACCACACAAATCTCGCTGCCCGGCCGCTTCCTGGTGTTCGTGCCCGGCGGCGGGGCGACGGGCATCTCGCGCAAACTCCCGGAGAACGAGCGCAAGCGCCTGAAGAAGATTCTGGACAAGATCGTGCCGTCGGATGCGGGCGTCATCATCCGCACCGCCGCGGAGGGCGTCGGCGAAGAGGATCTCGCCGCCGACGTCGAACGCCTCAAGGCGCAGTGGGAGCAGATCTCCGAGGCCGCGCGCAAGGGTACCGACGCCGGGCAGGCACCGAAGCAGCTCTACACGGAGCCGGACACGCTGATCAAGGTCGTCCGGGACCTGTTCAACTCGGACATCAACCGGCTGCTGATCGACGGCGACCACGCCTGGGAATCGCTGTCCGAATACGTACTGGCCGTGGCGCCCGAGTTGGCCGACCGGGTCAGCCGCTATGTCGGCGACAAGGACGTCTTCGCCGCCTTCCGCATCGACGAGCAGATCAGCAAGGCACTGCAGCGCAAGGTCCGGCTGCCCTCCGGCGGGTCGCTCGTCATCGACCGCACGGAAGCGATGACCGTCATCGACGTCAACACCGGCAAGTTCACCGGCTCCGGCGGCAACCTCGAGGAGACGGTCACCCGCAACAACCTGGAGGCCGCCGAGGAGATCGTCCGGCAGCTCCGGCTGCGGGACATCGGCGGCATCATCGTGGTCGACTTCATCGACATGGTGCTCGAGTCGAACCGGGACCTGGTGCTGCGGCGGTTGACCGAATGCCTCGGCCGTGACCGCACCCGCCATCAGGTCGCCGAGGTCACCTCGCTCGGCCTGGTGCAGATGACGCGCAAGCGGATGGGCCTGGGCCTGGTCGAGGCGTTCTCCGAGCCGTGCGCTACCTGCAACGGCCGCGGCATCGTGCTGCACGACACACCGTCCGACTCCGCTCCCGACGACGCCGACGGCGAATCGGGTGGCCACGGTCGCCGGGGCCGCAAGCGTGGCCGGCACCACGACGACGACGGCGCGAAGTTCGAGCCGCTGGTCGTCGAGCGCATCACCGCGGACGCCAAGCCGGATCCGCGAGGCCCGCGGCCGCCCGCATCGTTCCGCGCCCAGACCGACGGTGCCGCCGAGGCCGACGCCGACACGCCCGAGGTAGCCGTCGATACGAACACGGCGACGCCCGCCGCGGACGGCGGGAACAGTGCGGCGACCGATGGTGCCGCCGCGAGCATGACGCCGTCCTCGGACGATGCCACTCCCGGCGCCGAGAGCGGCACGGACACCGCCGGCACGCGCGCACGCGGCACGACGCGCACCGGCCGCAGCCGCCGCAAGACGGCGTCGCCGACCGCGGCGGAACCCGCTACGGAACCTGCGGCTGCATCATCCGGGGAAGCGGCGGAACCCGCTGCGTCAGAGGCGGATACCGCTGTGTCACCGGCGGAACCGGCCGCCCCGACGGCCGCGGAGCCGGTCGTCTCCCCGAGCACCGAACCGGAGGCGAAGCCGGTGCGGCGGCGCCGCGCCGCGGGACGCCCGGCCGGAGCCCCGGAGAAGATCACGGAGGCCGTCGACCTGGTCCTGCCGCTGGCGGGCGCGGCGTCGACAACCGCAGCGGCGGACCCGGCCTGACGCGACCGGCGTCACCGGCGGGCGGTTTGCCCGGCGCGTCGCGGGGCCTGTATGCTGAATCGTCGGCCACGCGCTGCGCGGCGCGCTTCGTGGTGCGCTCGATGCGACGGGCCCCGTCGCTCGGCCCTCAGGGTCGGATGCGGTCGGAGACACGACTCTGCCGGTGCCCGGAGACGGGCGCGGCAGGCCATGGAAGCAGTACTCACGAGCAGGTAAGCGAACAGGCAGGAAAGCGATGTACGCGATCGTCAAGACCGGCGGCAAGCAGTACAAGGTTGCCGA
>JBIQMQ010000028.1:7550-19317 GCA_044463185.1 Nakamurella lactea
GGAAAGCGATGTACGCGATCGTCAAGACCGGCGGCAAGCAGTACAAGGTTGCCGAAGGCGACGTCATCACGGTCGAGAAGCTCGACGCGGAGGCCGGCGCCGCCGTCACCCTTCCGGCGGTGCTGCTGGTGGACGGCGAGACCGTGACCGCGTCCGCCGACGCACTGGCGAAGGTGTCCGTGACCGGCGAGATCGTCTCGCACGGCAAGGGCGAGAAGATCGTCATCCACAAGTTCAAGAACAAGACCGGGTACCACAAGCGGCAGGGTCATCGCCAGCCGCTGACCACCGTCAAGGTCACCGGGATCGCCCGCTAACCACGCTCCCGTCACCGGCCGGGGCCGGGGCACAGAACAGAAGGCTCGAAGAGATGGCACACAAGAAGGGCGCGTCCAGCTCGCGCAACGGTCGCGACTCGAACGCGCAGCGGCTCGGCGTCAAGCGTTTCGGCGGCGAGCAGGTCAGCGCCGGCGAGATCCTGATCCGCCAGCGCGGCACCAAGTTCCACCCGGGAGACGGCGTGGGTCGCGGCAAGGACGACACGCTGTTCGCCCTGGTCCCGGGCGCTGTGCAGTTCGGCAGCAAGCGCGGCCGCAAGACCGTCGCGATCGTCACGGGCGAGGTGCCCGCAGCACAGGCCTGATCGGCCGAAGAGTTGTAGCGCGAGGGGCGGCCCGGGTCACGGGCCGCCCCTCGCGGCATTGACGCACCGGCGCGGCGCCGATGCGGAAAGCGGAACGGAGTCGGGATGGCGCGCTTCGTCGATCGTGCGGTGCTGCAGGTGCAGGCCGGCGACGGTGGGCACGGCTGCGTGTCGGTGCGCCGGGAGAAGTTCAAGCCTCTCGGCGGGCCGGACGGCGGCAACGGAGGCGACGGCGGCGACGTGATCCTCGAGGTCGACCCCGGCGTGCACACCCTGCTCGACTTCCACTTCCGGCCGAATGTGCGGGCCGGCAACGGCAAACCCGGCATGGGCGACAACCGGCAGGGGGCGGCGGGCAGCACACTGCGGCTGGCGGTTCCGGACGGCACCGTGGTGCTCGACGAGGACGGCCAGATGTTGGCCGACCTCATCGGCCCCGGGGCCAGCGTGGTGATCGCGCACGGCGGCCGCGGCGGGCTGGGCAATGCGGCGCTGGCCTCGAAATCTCGCAAGGCGCCCGGATTCGCGCTGCTCGGCGAGCCGGGGGAAGCCGCCCGGATCGTGCTGGAGCTGAAGAGCGTCGCGGACGTCGGCCTCATCGGATTCCCGTCCGCCGGCAAGTCGTCGCTGGTCTCCGTGCTGTCCGCGGCCAAGCCGAAGATCGCCGACTACCCGTTCACCACGCTGGAGCCGAACCTCGGCGTCGTGACCGCCGGCGCCGAGACGTTCACGGTCGCCGATGTGCCCGGGCTGATCCCGGGTGCCAGCGAGGGTCGCGGACTCGGTCTCGAGTTCCTGCGTCATGTCGAGCGCTGCGCGGTGCTGGTGCACGTGGTCGATTGCGCCACGATGGAGGCCGGCCGGGATCCGGCCAGCGATATCGCCGCCGTGGAGGCGGAGCTGGCCACTTACCTGCCGTCGCTTCCCGTGGACCTGTTCGCGAAACCGCGACTGGTCGCGCTCAACAAGATCGACGTGCCGGAAGCCCGCGAGTTGGCCGAGTTCGTGGCAGGGGATCTGCGGGCCGCCGGCCACCGCGTGTTCCTGATCTCCACGGCGACCCACGAAGGGCTACCGGAGTTGACGTTCGCCATGGCCGAGGCGGTCGCCGCCGACCGGGCCGATCGGCCCGGGGGCGAGGCGCCCCGCGTGGTGCTGCGTCCCGCGCCGGTCAACTCCGACCAGTTCGTGGTCGAGCCGGACCCGGAGGAGGAGGGCGGCTTCCTCGTGCGCGGGGTGCGGCCGGAGCGATGGATCCGGCAGACCGACTTCGACAACGACGAGGCTGTCGGCTATCTCGCGGACCGGCTGGCACGGTTGGGCGTCGAGGACCGGTTGGCGGAGCTGGGCGCTGAACCCGGCTGCCCCGTCACGATCGGCGGCGTCACGTTCGACTGGGAGCCGGCCACGGCTGCCGGCCTCGACCGGACCCCGTCCGGCCGAGGCACCGACGCACGCCTGGAGGCGAACGAGAGGATTACTGCCGCCGAACGCAAGGCTCTGCACCGGGTGCGCCGCGGCCTGCCCGTGGAGGTCGACGGGCCGGACGGTGCCCCGCGCGGACGGGGTGGTCGGCGATGAGTACGACCCGGGCGCTGGTCGGTGCCGCACGCACCCTCGTCGTCAAGGTCGGCTCGTCCTCGCTGACGACGGCGGGCGGCGGACTCGACCCGGTGCGGCTGGACGCGCTGGTCGACGCGGTCGCGGCGCGCACCGCCGCCGGCAGCCACGTGGTGGTGGTCTCGTCCGGCGCGATCGCGGCCGGCCTCGCCCCGCTCGGCCTGCGCCGGCGCCCGCGCGACCTGCCCACCCAGCAGGCCGCCGCGTCCGTCGGCCAGCAGCAGCTCGCGGCCCGGTACGCAGAGTCGTTCGCCCGGCACCAGCTGCGGGTCGGGCAGGTGCTGCTGACCAGCGACGACGTGGTGCGACGCGCGCACTACCACAACGCGCAGCGCACGTTCGCCCGGCTGCTGCACTACGGCGTCGTGCCGGTCGTCAACGAGAACGACACCGTGGCCACCACGGAGATCCGGTTCGGCGACAACGACCGGCTGGCCGCCCTGGTCGCGCACCTGGTCGGCGCCGACGCGCTGGTGCTGCTGTCCGACGTCGACGCTTTGTACACCGGGGACCCGCGGCTGCCCGATTCCACGCCGATCCGCGAGGTGACCGGGCCGGAGCAGCTCGACGGCGTGGGCATGGACTCCGGGGGCAGCGGCCTGGGCACCGGCGGCATGGCGTCGAAGGTCACCGCCGCGATGATCGCCACCGGCGCCGGGATCCCCGTACTGCTCGCCGACGCGGCTCATGCCCATGTCGCGCTGACGGCCGGGCCGGGCCCCGAGGTGGGCACCGCCTTCGCGGCCGCCGACCGTCGCACCAGCGCCCGGCTGTTCTGGCTGAGCCACGCCGCCTCGGTCTCCGGCGCGCTGGCGTTGGACGCGGGCGCCGTCGCCGCGGTCACCACGCGGCGTAAGTCGCTGTTGCCGGCCGGCATTACCGGCTTTCGGGGCGACTTCGAATCGGGTGATGTGGTCGATCTGATCGGGCCGGACGGCTCCGCGGTGGCCCGCGGGTTCGTCGGGCACGACGCGGCGGAACTGCCGGCCGTCATCGGCAGGCACCTCGCCGACCTGCCGCCGGAGCAGCGCCGCGAGGTGGTGCACGCCGACGATCTGGTCGTGCTGCGGCGATCCGGCCGCGCCTCCCGGCGGCAAGCGGCGACCGGCGCCCCGACGCCCTGAGCGCTGTCGGGGTCGGGACATGGCAGGCTGGACGGTGATCCGGGACAGCGCCGAACGGACGACGGCGCATCGACATGACGGCGGGAGGCAACGGTGGTGGCGCAGGTTCAGGGCACGCAGGACGCCTCGGCGAGCGGCGCGGATGCCGCGACCCCCGGCGTCGCCACGCGGGAGGACGTGCTCGCGGCGGCGCGTGCCGCCAAGGAAGCAGCCCGGCAGGTGGGGCTCGCCTCCACCGAGACCAAGAACGCGGCGCTGCAGGCGATGGCGCGCGCCCTGCGGGAACGCTCCGCTGACCTGCTGGCGGCGAACGCCGGCGACGTGGCCGCCGCGCGCGCGGCCGGCACCGCGGAATCCCTCGTCGACCGGCTCACGCTGACCGCCGCCCGCATCGAGTCGATGGCCTCCGGGCTGGAAGATTTGGTGGCGCTGCCCGACCCGATCGGCACCGTCGCCCGGAGCTCCGAACTGCCCAACGGACTGGCGCTCACCCAGGTCCGGGTGCCGCTCGGCGTGGTGGCCATCATCTACGAGGCGCGACCCAACGTCACCGCCGACGCCGCCGGGATCGCGCTGAAGGCCGGCAACGCGGTGTTGTTGCGCGGTTCCGGATCGGCCTACGCCTCCAACCGGGAGATCGTCGCGGTGCTGCGCGACGCGGTGACCTCGGCGGGGTTGCCGGCAGACGCCATCGTCCTGGTGCCCGGCACCGACCGCAGCTCGGTGCAGTACGTGATGACGGCACGCGGTCTGGTGGACGTCATCATCCCGCGGGGTGGCGCCGGCCTGATCCGCGCCGTGGTGGACGGCTCCACCGTCCCGGTCATCGAGACCGGCGTCGGCAACTGCCACGTCTACGTGGACGCCTCCGCCGATATCCCGATGGCCATCGACATCCTGCTCAACTCCAAGACGCGCCGGCCGTCGGTGTGCAACGCCGCCGAGAACGTTCTGGTGGCAAGGGACATCGCCGCGGAGTTCGTGCCGCGTGCGGCGGCGGCGCTCGCCGCCGAGGGCGTCACCATCCATGCCGACGAGGCGTTCGCCGCGCTCGCCGGCGCGGAGACGACCGTCCCGGCCACCGACGCCGACTTCGATACCGAATACCTGTCCCTGGACATCGCGGCCCGCGTCGTCGACGGTCTCGACGAGGCCATCGACCACATCCGCCGGCACGGCACCGGGCACACCGAGGCCATCGTCACCTCCGACGACGCCGCAGCGGCGGCCTTCACCAGCCGCATCGACGCGGCCGCCGTGATGGTCAACGCGTCCACGGCGTTCACCGACGGCGGCGAGTTCGGGTTCGGTGCCGAGATCGGCATCTCCACCCAGAAGCTGCACGCCCGCGGCCCGATGGGCCTGGCCGAGCTGACCTCCACGAAGTACATCGTGGCCGGGCACGGCCAGACGAGGGCCGCCTCGTGACACCTGCCCGCACGGCACCCGGAACCGGCGTGCGGAGCGGCAGCGACGAGGGCGGCGTCATACCCGATCCCGGAACATCCCGCCGACGGATCGGGGTGATGGGCGGCACCTTCGACCCTATCCATCATGGCCACCTGGTCGCGGCGTCCGAAGTGGCGTCGCGATTCTCGCTGGACCAGGTCGTCTTCGTGCCCACCGGCACGCCCTGGCAGAAGCCGGCCCACGAGGTGTCCGCCGCCGAGCACCGCTATTTGATGACGGTGATCGCGACCGCTTCCAACCCGCGCTTCACCGTCTCCCGCACCGACCTGGACCGGGGCGGGCCGACCTACACCGTCGACACGCTGACCGACCTGAAGGCCGACTACCCGGACGACGAGCTGTACTTCATCACCGGCGCCGACGCGCTGTCGGCGATCATGAGCTGGAAGGACGCCGACAAGCTCTTCGAACTGGCCCGGCTGATCGGTGTCACCCGCCCCGGCTACCATCTCCAGGACCCGCACCTGCCCGGCGGCGCGGTGACCCTCATCGAAGTCCCGGCCATGGCGATCTCGTCCACCGACTGCCGCGCCCGGGTCAGCCGCGGCGAGCCGGTGTGGTACCTGGTGCCGGACGGCGTGGTGCAATACATCAACAAGTACCGGCTGTACACGCGGCCGGCCGAGAAGGGGAATTTGTGACCGCCACCGAGACCGCCCGCGACCTGTCGCTCGTCGCCGCGCAGGCGGCCGCGGACAAGGGCGCGACGGACATCGTCGTCCTCGACGTGTCCGACCGGCTGCCGCTGACCGACTGCTTCGTGATCGTCACCGGTTCGAACGAGCGGCAGGTCGGCGCCATTGTCGACTCGATCTCCGAGAAGCTCGCCCAGCGGAACGTGAAGGCGGTGCGGCGCGAGGGGGAGCGCGACGGCCGCTGGGTGCTGCTGGACTACGGCGACATCGTGGTGCACGTGCAGCACGCCGAGGAGCGGGTGTTCTACGCCCTGGACCGGCTCTGGGGCGACTGCCCGACGATCCCGTTCGTGGACAGCGCCCTGCCGGCGGACGCCCAGGGCGCGGCCGAGGGGCAGTAGCCGGTGGCGCTGCAGCGGCTCATCATCCTGCGCCATGGTGAGACGGATTGGAACGCCGGCCTGCGCATGCAAGGGCACCGCGACATCCCGCTGAACGCGCGCGGCGCCGAGCAGGCCGCGGCGGCCGCACCCTCGGTGGCGGCGCTGAACCCGTCCGTCATCGTGTCGTCGGACCTGCAGCGGGCGCGGGCGACGGCCGAGGTGATCGCGGGGCTGATGGGCCTGGACGTGCGCACGGACCGCCGGCTCCGGGAGACGTCGCTGGGCCAATGGGAGGGCCTGGACCGCGACGAGGTGCGCGCGCGGTGGCCCGGCCAGTGGGAGGAATGGCGGCATCGCGGCGCGCGGATCGCGCCGCCCGGCGGTGAGTCGCGGCTGGCGGTCTCCGAGCGCGCCGCGAACGTGGTCGACGAGCTGGACGCCGCCGGACACGAGGCCGCCCTGCTGGTGACCCACGGCGGCCTGATCGTCGGGCTCACCGGCCGTCTGCTCGGTATCGACCCGGACCGGTGGGGGGCCCTGATCGGGGTCGGCAACTGCCACTGGGTCGCCCTCCACCGCGTCGCCGATCGGTGGCTCCTGCACACGTACAACGGCGGGTTGGGCGGGATCGTTCTGGCCTCCCGCGACGAAGAGATCGTGGAGGACTAGGGGCGCCGCGGCGCTCGTCGCGCGGGTTCGTCACCCGGCGCACAGTTCGCCGGTGGATCGGGGGCAGACCCGGCGCGCGTCGCGGGTTGTCCACCTGTCCGAATTCGGTCCCCAGCGGTCGGCGCGGCGCGGCCGGGCCCAGTGGGCCGCGGCTACCGTCCGGGCATGTTTCGACGCGCTGCACCCGCGGATCCGACCGGCCCGGAGCCGCACCCGCAGGGCGCCCGGGGTCGCGTGGCCGAGTTCGCGGCCAGACTTCCTGGGCCGGGCGCATCACCTCGCACCGGGTATGACGCAGCCCTCGCGCTGGCCCCCGGCGCGGAGTTCGGCCCCGCGACCGGCGCCGGGGCGGAGTCCGGCCCGGTGTCCGGCGCCGGGGTGGACCTCGACGGCGACGCGGGCGGCGAGCTGGATGATGCTGCGGACGGCGATCTGTCTGGCTCCGCGCGTGTCGTGCTGGATGATGCTGCGGACGGCGAGCTGGATGATGCTGCGGACGGGCGGCCTGCCGGAGCAGGGTGGGTGCCGGAGCCGCGCGCCCCCGGCGCGGCGCGGGGCCGTGCCTGGGCCGCGCGCCTGACCGCCGCCGGCCCGTGGGGTGAACTGGCCGAGAAGTGGGTGCCCGAACCGCTGCGCGGCGCCCGCATCGACCCGAAACGGCGGGGCGCGGTACTGCTGACGGCGGTGTCGGCCATCGCGGCCATCACCGCGGCCCTCGGCGTGTGGTGGTCCAGGCCTCAGCCGACCCCGGTCCCCGCCGCGTCCGGCGCCGTCTCGGCGGCAGCGGCGGCGACCTCGCTGGGTCCGGCGCAAAGCGGCGCGGCGCCGGGGGACGACGACGCGCTCGGCGGTGCGCCCGCGGCCGCCGCGCCGGCAGGTCCCGAAGCGACGGGCGGCGATGCCACCGGAACCGACCCGGCTGGGGCAGCGCCGGCCGCGACCTCCGGCGTCCCGGGTCCGGCGGAACCGTCCGGAACCATCGTCGTTTCGGTCACCGGGCACGTCCGTCACCCCGGCGTGGTCTCCGTGCCTGCGCATGCGCGCGTGGCCGACGCCATCACCGCCGCCGGGGGCGCACTCGACGATTCCGACCTCACCGGGCTCAACCTGGCGGCACTGCTGACGGACGGGTCGTCGATCGTGGTCCTCGGACCGGGCGGCGGAGCCGTCACCGTCGGATCGGCCGACGACCCGGCCGCGGGCACCGGCAGCGGCGACACCACCACCGCGAAGATCAACCTGAACACCGCCGACGCCGCCGCGCTGCAAACCCTGTCCGGCGTCGGACCGGTGACCGCGGCCGCGATCATCGCCTATCGCACCGAGCACGGGCCGTTCACCGAACTCGCCCAACTGCAGGAGGTGTCCGGGATCGGGCCGGCCACCTTCGCGCGACTGGAACCCCATGTCACCCTCTAGCGGCGCGAATCCCTGCCGCCGGTCGGTGTGCGCATGAGCCGCCGGTGGACCGAAGAGGAGTCCACGGCGCCGCTGGACCTTCGTCTCGCCATCCCGGCGGTCGCCGCGTGGGCGGGCTGCCTGATCGCGGTGTGGTGGCCCGCGGCGATGCCGTGGGCCTGTGCGGCGGCCGTGGCCGGTTTGGTGTGCTGCGCCCGGGCCGCCCGGCGCGGCCGGCGCACGGCGGCGCTGGTGGCGGCGCTGGCCTGTTTCCTGTCGGCGACGGTCCTGACGTCGCTGCGGTTCTCGGCCGCCGCCGCCGATCCTCTGGTCGTGGCCGGGCGGTCGGGGCAGTGGGCGGTGGTGGACGTCACCGCGGCGGGGGATCCGTCGCCGGTGGCCGTCCCTTGGGCGCGCGGCGTCGATATCGCGAAATCATCGCCGCAGCGGTGGCGTATCGCGGCGCGCGCCAGCGCGGTCACCACCGGCGGCATGGTGTCCACGTCCGGGGCGCCGGTCACCGTCTTCGGCGACGGGGAAGCCTGGGGCGCCGTGCGTGACGGGATGACGGTGCGGCTGCGCGGCAGCGTCCAGCTGGACACATTCGGCGCGCTGCCCGGGGTGGTGATCCGCGCACGCGGCGACCCCGAGGTGCTGCGCCAGGCGGCGCTCTGGTCGCGATGGGCGACGCATGCCCGGGACCGGCTCGCCGACTCGGCGCAGGCCCTGGACGCGGACCGCGGCGGACTGTTGCGCGGCCTGGTGCTGGGCGACACGCGCGGGATCGACGCATCGCTGTCCGCCGATGCCAAGACGACCGGGCTGACCCATCTGGTGGCGGTCTCCGGCTCGCACATGGCGATCGTGGCCGGTGTCGTGCTGGTGCTGCTGCGCCGATTCGGGCCGCGTGTCTCGGGGATCGGCGTGGCGGCGGCGTTCGGCGTCCTGGTGATACTGGTCGGACTGCAACCGTCCGTGATCCGCGCCGTCACGATGGGGCTGATCGCGGTGGCGGCTGCCGTGTTCGGCCGCGCCCGGTCAGGGCTCTCGGCGCTGTCCGCCACGGTGCTCACGCTGCTGCTGATCGACCCGACGCTGGCCGTGAGCGTGGGGTTCGCGCTGTCCGTGCAGGCCACCGCGGGCCTGATCCTGCTCGCGCCGGTGCTGACCCGGGCGTTGGAACGCCGAGGCACCCCCCGCGGATGGGCCCTGGTGCTGGCCATCCCCGTCGCGGCACACATGGCCACCATCCCGGTGATCACGGCGATCAGTGGCACCGTGTCCCTTGTCGCGATCCCGGCCAACATCGTGGTGGCACCGGTCGTGGCACCGGCCCTGCTACTGGGCTTGGCCTGCCTCGTGGCCGGCCTGCTCTGGCCGTCGGCAGGTGTCTTCCTCGCCCGATGCGACGGTCCGCTGCTCGGCTGGGTGACCGGCACGGCGCACCGGCTGGCGCGCTGGCCCGGGGCGAGCGTGCCATGGTCGCAGAGCGCCGCCGGGGTAGTGGCGATCGCGGCGCTCCTGGTGGCGGTGCTGGTCGTCTTCCGATTCCGCACCCTCCGCGCCGTCACGCTGGCGGCGACCGCGGGGGTGGCTGCGGTGGTCGTTGCCGCTCAGTTGGTCTCCGTGGGCTGGCCCGGACGGGAGTGGCTCATCACCATGTGCGACGTCGGTCAGGGCGATGGCATCGTGCTGTCCACGGACGTTCCGGGCGAAGCTGTCGTCGTCGACACCGGGCCCGAGCCCACGGCGATCGACGGGTGTCTCGATCGCCTTGGTGTCAGCGCGATCGCGCTGGTGGTGATCACCCATCTGCACGCCGATCACGTCGGGGGACTGGCGGGGGCGCTCGACGGCCGGAGCGTCGCCGCCATCGCCATCGGGCCGGACAGATCAGCACCGGGCGCGCTGCGCGCCATCCACCGCGCGGCGCAGGACCGCGGCATCCCGGTCGCGCAGGTCGCGCCCGGCGGCCGATGGGAGATGGACGGACTGCGGCTCGACGTGCTCGGTCCGAACCGAGCCTTCGTGGGCACAGACTCCGACCCGAACAACGACTCGGTGGTGCTCCGCGCCACCCGCGACGGCGTGCGCATGCTGCTGTCCGGCGATATCGAGCGACCGGCCCAGCAGGCCCTCCTGGACAGCGGTGTCGATCTGCGCGCGGACGTCCTCAAGCAGCCGCACCACGGATCCTCGAAGCTGTTGCCGCAGTTCGTGGCGGCCGTCGGCGCCGAGATCGCCGTGATCGGCGTCGGCGTGGGCAACGACTACGGTCATCCGGCGCCGGCGGCGTTGCGCCGCGACCGTGACGCCGGCATTGCCGTGGTGCTGCGCACCGACACCGACGGCGACGTACAGGTCGTGAAGACCGGCTCGGGGCTCGGCACGATCATCCGCGGCGCCAGCGGCCCGACGCCGGTGGAATGAGTGGACGACAGCGCGCGTCCGCGCCCCCGTGATCGCCGTCCGACCCTGCTGGCACGATGGACCCATGGCGCCCACATCCCCCCCGCCGCCGCTCGTGCTGCTGCGCGGGGACGAACCGTTACTGGTCGACCGGGCGATCAGCCGCGTGGTGTCCGCCGCCCGGAAGACGGACCCCGAGACCGAGCGGCGCGACGCACAGGCGGCGGGGCTCACCACCGGCGAATTCAGCGACCTGGTGGCGCCCAGCCTGTTCGCCGAGCCGCGGGTCGTCGTGCTGCGCGGCGTCCAGGACGCGACGAAGGACCTGGCGGCGGCGCTGCTCCAGTACGCTGCAGCGCCGGCCGACGCGGTGACGCTCGTCGCGCAGCATTCCGGGGCCGCGCGGAACAGGCCGCTCGCCGACGGTCTGGCCAAGGCGGGCGCGGCCACCATCACCTGCGCCGCGATCACCCGGCAGGCGGAACGGATCGAGTTCGTCCGGGGCGAGATCAAAGCCGCCGGCGGCACGACGACCCCGGCGGCGGTCGCTGCTCTGGTCGACGCCGTCGGTACCGATCTCGCCGAACTGGCCTCCTCGGCCAGCCAGCTCGTCGCCGATACCGGCGGCCTGGTCGACGAGGCGGCCGTGCACCGCTACTACCGGGGCCGCGCCGAGGTATCCGGATTCGCCGTCGCCGACCTCGCCGTCGCCGGCAACATCGGCGGGGCGCTGGAGGCGCTCCGCTGGGCACTGATCGTGGGGGAGCCGGCGGTGCGCATCGCCGACGCATTGGCCAGCGGCGTGCGAACGATCGCGAAAGTCGCCGGCTCGCTGGGCGGCAGTTCGCAGCAGTTGGCCGCGGAGCTCGGTATGCCGCCCTGGAAGATCGACAAGGCGCGGGGGCCGGCGAAGGCTTGGTCGGCGGCCGGCCTGGCGAGGGCCATGACCGTCGTGGCCGGACTCAACGGCGACGTCAAGGGCGGCGCGGCGGACGCCGAGTATGCGTTGGAACGGGCCGTGCTGGACCTCGGGCGCGCCCGTCGCCTGCAGCGCTGAGACCTATCAGCGGCCGCGGCACCGGGTAGCGCACCGGGGCTCGAATCCGGGGGTCCGGTGCGGCAGCCCGGATGACGGGAGCGCGGTACCGGTCTTGCGACGATGCGCCACCGGCACGCGGAAAAGCCGACCGCGGTCCGCGATCGGCTTTCTCGGTGGGGCTGGGAACTACAGTGCTGCGGCGCGGCGGGCCATGGCGGACTTGCGGTTGGCGGCCTGGTTCGCGTGAATCACGCCCTTGCTCACGGCCTTGTCCAGATCCCGCGACGCCGTCTTCAACTCGGTGAGAGCGGTGTCCTTGTCTCCGGCGTCGGCGGCCGTGCGGAAGCGACGGATCGCCGTCTTCAGCGCGGAACGGA
>JBIQMQ010000029.1:0-16751 GCA_044463185.1 Nakamurella lactea
GCCAGCCAGGCCGACATCGAGGCGCTGGTAGCGCAGTCGCAGAAGCGCAGCGCCGTGTTCGACATCATCGCCAACCCGACGAACATCTCGGTCACCGCCACCAAGGTCGACGCAGCCGCAGAGGTGGCCTGAACCCATGCGCACGTCCGTCATCGTCATCGGGGCCGGCCACACCGGGCTCGCGGTCAGCTACTTCCTGACCGGCCGGGGTATCGACCACGTGCTGCTCGAACGCGGCGAGGTGGGCCACTCGTGGCGCACCGAACGCTGGGACTCGTTGCGGATGCTCACCCCGAACTGGCAGAACCACCTGCCCGGCGCGCCCTACCAGGGCGACGACCCGGACGGCTACATGACGATGACGGACGTCGCGGACCTCCTGGTCGACTACGCCGAGCGGATCCACGCCCCGGTCCGCACCGGCGTTACCGTCACCTCGGTCCGGCGGGAGGGCCGCGACTACCGGGTGGAGACGACCGCCGGCACCTGGTCCGCCCGGGCGGTCGTGGTCGCCAGCGGCGCCTGCAACATCCCGAAGATCCCGGCGCTGGCCGCCGACGTCCCCGCCGGCATCGACCAGCTCACCCCGCAGCACTACCGCAACCCCGACCAGCTCGCGCCCGGCGGTGTGCTGGTGGTGGGCGCGGCGGCGACCGGAGCGCAGATCGCCGCCGAGGTGCAGGACTCCGGCCGTCCGGTGACCCTCGCAGTGGGCGAGCACGTGCGGATGCCGCGCACCTACCGCGGGCGCGACATCCTGTGGTGGATGGAACATTCCGGCATCTGGAACCAGCGTTTCGACGAGCTCGACGACCTGGTGCGGGCGCGCCACCTGCCGTCCCCGCAGCTGGTCGGCTCCCCGGACCGGATCACGCTGGACCTCAACTACCTGACCGCGCAGGGGGTGCGGCTGGCCGGCCGGCTGGCCCGCATCGCGGACGGCACCGCGCAGTTCTCCGGGTCGCTGAAGAACGTGATCGCGCTCGCTGACTTGAAGGCGCGCCGGCTTTTGGGCACGTTCGACGAGTGGGCCACCGAGCAGGGCCTGGACGCCGAGATCCCGCCGGCGACCGAGCAGGAGGAGCTTGCCGACACGATCGTGCCGGACAACCCGCCGCTGTCGGTGAACCTGACCGACGGGTCGATCGACACCATCATCTGGGCGACCGGCTACCTCGCCGACTACTCGTTCCTGGACACCAGCGACCAGCGGGTGTTCGATCGCAAGGGGCAGATCCGGCACGACGGCGGCATCGTGACCGCCTCCCCTGGCCTGTACCGGATCGGCCTGCCGGTGCTGCGGCGCCGCAACTCCACGTTCGTGGGCGGCGCCGAGGCGGACGCCCGCGACATCACCGACCACCTCGCCGCGTACTTGGGTACCCATCCCGACCCGGCCGGACCCGAGCGCACTGCGGTCGCGGAGAACGAGACTCCCGCCGGTGACGCCGTTCTCGCGCGAACGGCGTCATAGGCGGGTGGTTGGCGCCCACTTTCCTGCGGGCGCTGGGGGTTACGACGCGGAATCCGGTCGGGCGGCGTCATACTCGCTGCTCTGCCGGCCCGCGCCGGCCTCCTCGATCAGCGTCGTGATGTCGGTGCGGATGCGTTCCATCTCGCTGCGCAGGTAGTCGCGGGTGGCGACGTCGCCGATGGCCACGCGCAGCGCGGCGAGTTCGCGTGCCAGGAACTCGGTGTCGGCCGTGGTGCGCTCGGCGCGGGCGCGGTCCTCCTGCAGCGTGATGCGGTCGCGGTCGGCCTGCCGGTTCTGGGCCAGCAGGATCAGCGGCGCGGCGTACGCGGCCTGCACGGAGAACATCAAGTTGAGCAGGATGAACGGGTAGTGGTCCCAGTGGAATATCAGGGGGGCGACGTTCGCGGCGATCCAGACGACGACGATCATCGACTGCCAGAACAGGAACCGGCCGGTGCCCATGAACCGGGCGATGGCCTCGGCGAACCGGCCGAAGGCGTCCGGGTCGATGTCCCAGGACAGGCGCCCGCCGATCTTCGGCTGGTCGAGCCGGTCGCGTCGAGAGTCAGCCATCGGCGTCTCCGCCGGCCGGTGCCGTGACGAATGCCGAGGCGGGCTCCATCTCGCCGAGGCTCATGGTGCGCCAGTTGGCCGGCAGCAGGTGGTCGAGCACGTCGTCCACGGACACCGCCCCCAGCAGGTGCCCCTCGGCGTCGACCACCGGCGCGCACACCAGGTTGTAGGTCGCGAAGAAGCGGGTCACCTCGGTCAGCGAGGCGTCGGCGGACAGCCGCGGCAAGTCGGCGTCCACGGCACCGGCCACCAGCTCGAACGGCGGCTCGCGGAGCAGCCGCTGGAAGTGCACGCAGCCCAGGTACTGCCCGGTCGGCGTGGCCTGCGGCGGGCGGCACACGAACACCAGCGACGCCAGCGCCGGGGTCAGATCCTCGTTGCGCACCCGCGCCAGCGCCTCCGCGATCGTCGCGTCCGGGGCGAGGACCACCGGTTCGGTGGTCATCAGGCCGCCGGCGGTGTCCGACGAATATTTGAGCAGCCGCTTGACCGGCTCGGACTCCTCCGGCTCCATCAGTTCCAGCAGCCGCTCCTTGATCGGATCGGGCAGTTCGCCGAGCAGGTCCGCGGCGTCGTCCGGGTTCATGGCCTCGAGCACGTCCGCGGCGCGGGACTCGTCGAGCTGGCTGAGCAACTCGGTCTGGTCGTCCTCGGAGAGCTCCTCGACGATGTCCGCCAGCCGCTCGTTGCTCAGCACCCCGGCGACCGCCTGCCGCACCTGCGGGGACAGGTCGTGCAGGGCGTGTGCCACGTCGACGGGCCTCAGCCCCTCGAAAGAGGCGATCAGGGCGTGCATGTCGCGGCCGACGGCGCCGAGCAGCTCCGGTCCGGTCAGGCCGCGGACGTCCGCCCACCCGACGATCTGCACGGGGGCGCGCCGGGCGAAGGCGCGGGTCTGTTCGCGCACCGCCACATGGGTGACGGTCCAGTCCTTCGACCGGCTCTGGTCCAGCCGGGCGTCGACGACGGTCGCAGCCGCGCCGGTGGTGGCCAGCCTCACCCGCGCGCCGACCACCTGCGCCAGTACGCGCGCCTCGGACGGCCGCTGCTCGAAACTGCGCAGGCTCACCGACCCGGTGGACAGTTCCACCCCGTGCGCCTCGATGGACACCACGCGGCCGATGGGGACGAAGATGGCGCGCCGGTTCGGCAGCTCGACCACGATGCCCAGCGCCCGGGGCGGCTGCCGGTCGAAGCGCAGCGTCACCACGACGTCGCGGACCTTGCCGATGGACTCACCGGACGGCCCGGCGACCGGCAGCGAGCGCAGGTGCGCCGCGAAAACCCTGGTGGCCGCCATGAAATCCAAGCTTAGGCGGGTATGACGGAGATCGCGGTGAGGCGAGTCCCGGCGAGGTGGTGCCGCGCCCGCCCGTCACACGTCGATGCCCACTCAGCGAATCGCCAGAGAGGCCGGTATGCGACGCGAGTATGGGCGCTTTACGCCTGTATATGTCGATTTGTTCTAAGCGGAACGTGCATCGGGGTCTACGGAGAGTAGCAATCGCCACGGGACGCGAAACGCCCGGAATTCGCGGACCAGCAGGAATACCTGTTTTCGCTGGTTACAGTAGGTGACGGAAATCGGTTTCGGTTAAGTAGGCTCCCTTTGGGCCGATGAACAACGTGGGTGCCGCGACGCGGCTCATACCCGCGACGAGCGCAGCGAAGGAGGATGTCGGTGCCAGCGATAACGGCGGTGGTCGGGCGTCAGCCGATCTTCGACCGTGAGCTGGGCCTGGTCGCCTACGAGCTGCTCTACCGCCCGCTCCCGTCCAGCCAACGGGCCGACGATCCCGCCGCGCCGCACCGCGCCGACGGCGACCAGATGACCAACGAGGTGATCTTCGCCGCACTTGGCCTGGGCATCGAACGCGTCACCGGCGGCGCCGACATGTTCTGCAACGCCGACCGGGGCGTGCTCACCGGGCAGCTCCCGATCAGCCTGCCGCCGCGCCAGACGGTGGTCGAGATCGTGGAATCCGTCGACATCGATGACGAAATCCTCGCGGGATGCCACGCTCTGAAGGCCGCGGGCTACCGGCTCGCCGCCGACGACTTCACCTGGTTCGACGGCGCCGAGGCGCTGCTCGACGTCGTCGACGTCGTCAAGATCGACCTGCGCATGACGCCGATGGCCGCGGTGCCGGAGCTGATCGCCCGCTGCCGACCGTTCGACGTGCAGCTGCTCGCCGAGAAGGTCGAGACCGCAGGCGAACTCGCGGCGTGCCAGGAGTTGAACTTCGACCTGTTCCAGGGCTACCACCTGGGCCGCCCGAACACGGTGAGCGGCCCCGCGTTGGGGGCCTCCCGACTCGCCGTGATGCGGCTGGCCAGCGCGGTTCTGGACGACGACGTCGACTACGCGGTGATCGAGCAGATCCTGCGCCCGGAGCCGGAACTTTCGTACCAGTTGGTGCAGCTCGCCTCGATCGGCCGGTTCGGCGAGACCCGCCGCGAGGTGCAGAGCCTGCGCCAGGCGCTGGTATGGATCGGATTGAACCGGCTTCGCGGATGGATCCCCGCCCTGTCGCTGCGCCCGGTCGGTCGGGCGACGGACACCAACCTGCAGCTCGTGCTCACCCGCGCGCGCACCGTGGAATTGCTTGCCGACCAGCTCTACCACGGCAAGGGCGATTTCGCGTTCACCGCGGGCATGTTCTCCGCACTGGACCTGCTGCTCGGCGTACCGAGATCCAAACTGCCGCACATGCTGGAGATCCCGCCGCGGCTGCACGCTGCGGTCTTCGACCGCGACACCCAGATCGGTCAGCTCATCGGCTGGGTCATCGACTACGAGGAATCCGGTGTGCTGCCGCCCACCGACTTCGGCATCACCCGCTCCATCATGACCGACGCCGTGGCGCTGGCCCGGCGCTGGGCGATCCGCAACACCCAGGTGCTAGACGCCTGCGTCGCCTGAATCGGACCGTTCGAGGGCTTCGTCACCCTGGGCTCGCAAACGGCCGTTACCGGGCGGAGCTCGGCTAGCATGGGCGCCATGTTCGAGTTGATGACAGTCCTTCATATCCTGGCTGCCGTGCTCGTGATCGGCCCGCTCGTGCACGCCGTGACCACGGCCGGTCGGGCGCTGCGCCAGAATGACGCCGCAGCGGCGACCTCCGCGGCGCGCATGACGCGGATCTACGCCTACGCCTCGGTCGTCGTGGTGGTGTTCGGATTCGGCCTGATGTCGGCGAAATCGCCCTACACCGGCGAGGCCGTGGCCACCTTCTCCGAGCCCTGGATCTGGCTGTCCGTCGTGCTGTGGATCGTCGCCGCGGCACTCGCGCTCGCCGTCACCGCCCCGGGTCTGGAAGCCGCGGCCGACCGCATCGCCGGCGGCACCGCCCTGGACTCCGTCAAGGGCCGGGTACTGGGCAGCGGGATCGTGGTCGCCGTCCTGTTCGTCGCCATCATCGTGCTCATGGTGTACCGCCCGGGCTCCTGACGCCGGTGCACCTCTGTTCTCGTCGGGCCCCGGCGGTCTACCGGTCGCCGCGCCGCGGCCCGACCCGTGGCCTCCCGCCGCGGGTGTGCACGTCGATCGGCGTCCGGTACACCTCGCTGAGCAGGTCGGCGGTACACACTTCGGCCACCGCCCCGACCTGCCGGACCCGGCCCTGGTGCAGCAGGACGACCTGGTCCGCGTAGGCGGCTGCCGCGTCCAGATCGTGCAGCACGGCGACGACGGCGGCGCCGCGACGCGCGAGAGCCCGTGCCAGGACTAGCGTTTCCTCCGCATGCGCGATGTCCATGGCCGCGGTCGGCTCGTCGAGGAGTATGACGGAATCCCGGGTGATCGGCGTCGCCTGGGCGATGGTCCGCGCCAGCGCCACCCGCTGCAGCTCCCCGCCGGACAGCGTGGTCACCTGCCGGTCCCGGAGCGCGAGAAGACCTGCAGCGGCGAGGGTCTCGTCGACGATGGCGTCGCCGTCGCCGCGCGGGCCATGCGCGGTGCGACCCATGGCGACGACCTCTCGGACCGTGAACGGGAAGGCGACCGTGGTGTCCTGCGGCATCACCGCGCGCCGACGGGCGAGCTGACGCACCGAGAGCTGCGCGATCGGCGTGCCGCCCAGGAACACCGCGCCGGTGGTGGGGCGGCGCTCGCCCGCCGCCACGGCCAGCAGGGTCGATTTGCCGGCGCCGTTCGGGCCGATGATCGCCGTCAGGCAGGCCGGCGGCGCCGTGATGCTCACCGCGTCCAGGAGGGTGGCCGCACCGATCCGCACGGTCGCGTCGGCCACGGTCAGGCCCAGTGCCGGCGCGGTCACGAGCGACCCAGCCGATAGCCGCGCAGCGTGCGCCGCAGCATGACGAGGAACAGCGGCCCGCCGACCACGGCGGTGAAAATGCCGATCGGCAGGTCGGCGAACGGGATCACGGTGCGGGCCGCGATGTCCGCGGCGGACAGCAGCAGTGCCCCGCCGAGGGCCGACAGCGGGATCAGGTATCGGTGCGAGGGTCCCACGGCCAGGCGGATCGCGTGCGGCACGATGAGGCCCACGAACGCGATCACCCCGCCGAACGCCACGGCGACCGCCGTGAGGATCGAGACCAGCAGGATCGCGATCACCCGCAGTCGTTCCACCGCGACGCCGGTGGACGATGCTGCGGCGTCACCCAAGGCCAACACGTCGATCTGGCGGCGCACCGCCAGGCAGCCGGCGAAGCCCGCGGCGAAGACGACGGCCGTGGCGGCGACGGCCGGCCAGGTCGCCCCGGCGAGCGTGCCGAGTTGCCAGAAGATCACCTGCTCGCGGGAGGCCGAGTCGCCCAGGAAGATCAAAAAGCTCGTCATGGCGGCGGCGACCGCGTTGACCGCGATGCCGGTCAGGATCAGCGTGATCACCGCGGCGGTGCCGCCCATCCGGGACAGCGTCCAGACGGCGAGGGCCACCGCGAGCGCCCCGGTGAACGCGGCCACCGGCAGCGCCCACAGCGAGCTGCCCAGCCCGAGCACGAAGACGGCGCTCGCACCCACCGACGCGCCGGAGTTGATGCCGATGATGCTCGGTTCGGCGAGCGGGTTCGCGAACACCCCCTGCATCAGTGCGCCGGCGACCGCCAGGCAGGCCCCCACCAGCACCGCGAGCGCCGCGCGGGGGAAGCGCACCGCCCACAGCGCCGCGTCGAGGCGGAGCTGATCGTCGCCCGCCGCCCCGGCGGCGCCGAACAGTCCGCGGACGGACCGCGCCAACGAGCCGATCACGTCGCCGACATCCGTGGCGAACTGCCCGGCCACTGCCGCGAGGATCATCGCCGCGACCAGGGCCACGGACAGGACGATCCCGGCCAGCGCCGCGCGGCGCGCGGTGTTGCGATGCGCGCTCGAGGTGCGGGCGACGGTCGTCGCGTCGGGTCGGCTAGGTGCCATCGGTATACAGGGCGCGGGCGACCGCAAGCAGGTTGTCCGGAGTGCGGGGGCCGAAGGAGAGTAGCTGGCTGTCGGCGGCGGTGAGGATCCGCTCGCGTTCGCCCGCGACAGTGGCGGACAGGCCCGGCCGCTGCAGCAAGCCGGCGACTCCGCCGGCCGACCGGGTGGCGGCGCGCATGGTCAGCACGATCTCCGGATTCAGCCGGATCAGGGCTTCCGCATTCGCCGGGGTCAGGCCGTCGATGCCCGCCTCGGCGGCCACGTCCGCCAGCTTCAGCTCGCGCAGCAGGTCGGTGGAGCCGTAGTCGGCCCCGAGGATGAAGGAGATGCCGGCGTTGCCGCGGATGTACAGCACGATCGCGCGTGGCTGGCGCGCGGTTGCCGCGGCCAGTGCGGCGATGTCTTCCCGCACCTCGGCGAGCCTCTGCTCGGTGTGCGCGGCGAGTTGGTCGGCCTCGGCGCCCATGCCGAACGCGGCGCCGACCTGGTGGATCGCATGGGGGATGTCGTCGATGGACGGCGCCTGGGGAAAGCGCACGACGGTGACCCCGGCCGCCTCGATCTGGTCGTAGAGCGGCGCGGAGCCGATCGTCATGGTGGTGAGCACCACGTCCGGGTGCAGGGACAACAGCGCCTCGACGTTCAGGCCGATGCCGCCCAGGCTGACCACCGGCAGATCCTTCAACCTGGCCTGGGTGTCCGAAACGCCGCGGCCGACCAGCCGATCGGCGAGCCCCAGTCCGATGACGGTGTCGGTGAGCGTGCCGTAGAGGTCGAGTGCGATCACCCGGTCCGCCCGGGTCACCGTGATCGAGGTCCCTTGGGAGTCAACGACTGTCGCCGGCAGTCGCGGCGAGGCACCGGAGATTACGGGCTGCATGTCGCCGACGTCGGCCACGTCCACGGGACCGGTGAGCTCAAGGGCGTCGACGCCGGTCGGCGCCGTTCCGGTCGGCGCGGCGGGGTGCGCGGAGGCAGAGGCACCGCCCGGGTCGCCGCTGGCGGTGCTGGCGGAGGTACTGGCGGCGCCGCCGTCGGCCGAGGACGACGCCGCGACGCCGGCCGCGCCGCCGCAGGCCGCTGCCACCGGCAGCATGGCCAGAACGGCGAGCGCGACCAGGCGCCGGCCCGGGTGTGCGTTCACGTCGCGGGTCATCCTCGAATCAGGTGCGGTGTCGGTTCGCGGTGCGCGATCAGGCGCGATGCCGGGACGCGCGTCGGCGGCCGAGCACCAGCAGCAGCACCCCGGCCGCCGTCAAGGCGGCCGCGAATTGCGTCATACCCGCGGTGTCGATGCCGGTGGAGGCCAGCGCGTCGATGGGCGTGCCGTCGGGGTTGACCAGATTGCCGTCCGCATCGACGCAGCGCTGCACCGTGTGCGCCGCGGTGCCCGCCGCCACCGTGATCGTCACCGGATCGAGTGCCTCACCCGGCTGGTAGAAGCCGGCGAAGGCCTGCGCTCCGGCGGCGGTGAGCGTGGCGCTCGCCGTGCCGCCCGCCGCGGACAGGGAGGTGAACGTCAGGTCGGCGAGCGGCCCGGCGGCCGACACATCCTTGCCGCTGGTGTCGGTGGACGCGACGGTCGCCTCCAGCACGCCGGTGCTCGCCCCGGTGACCTTCACGGTCAGGTTCGAGAACGTCACATCCAGAACGCCACCGTGGCCGGTCAGGCGCAGTGTGCCGGGGAAGGTCACGCTGCCGGAGCTCGTGCCGAGACTGCCGGTGCCGGTGCCCCAGGTGACGGTCCGGCCGTTCCAGACGGCGCCGGCGCCCGTGGTGACGGCGCCGTCCGCGAGCGCGCCGTCCACATAGGTGAGGAACGAGGTCTTCACGGCCCAGTTCAGCGACGCCGCTCCGGCGGTGGCGGGGACCGACTCGGTGGTGCACTGCACCTCCGGGGTGGCCGGCGCGGAGATCAGCGTGGCCGTCACCTCGTCCGGCGCGTCCGGCGCGGCCGGGGTGGCCGTGGTGGTGGGGGCGGCCGGGCTCGTGGTCGGGGCGGGCGCTGCAAAGGTGATCGGCACCGCCAGTTCCTCGGCCGGGTTCACGGCGCCGGAGGCGGGGTAGACGTAGACGCCGTACACGCCGTCGGCCGGGCCCTCGTCCGTCTCGGCGGCCTTGACGGTGGCGGTGAAGGTGCCGTCGTCGTTCATCGGCACGTAGGCGGGGTTGCCGACCAGCATGGCCGGGGCGCCCGGGGCGGCCCAGATCTGGTCGATGACCTGCCGCGCGCTCGTCGGTGCGCCGGCCGACGGCTGCCACGCCGGGGAGAACTTGCCGGTCACCACGTAGACGCCGGCGGGCTGGCCGGCCAGGGGCGGATGCGTGCCCAGATTGCCGGTGGGATCGAAGCCGGATCCGGTGACGGTGATCGACTCGCCCGCGGGGTCGAGGTCGGCGGTTTTCGACACGGTGAC
The DNA here is from genome assembly GCA_044463185.1 of Nakamurella lactea. Classification (GTDB taxonomy): domain Bacteria; phylum Actinomycetota; class Actinomycetes; order Mycobacteriales; family Nakamurellaceae; genus Nakamurella; species Nakamurella lactea_A. The sequence continues at coordinate 9,845 of JBIQMQ010000029.1, forward strand.
CTGCGCGTCGCCGTCGGCCGCGCTCGCCGCGGAGGCGAAGGCCACCAGGCCGAGGGCGGTCAACGCGGTGACCGCGATGCCGGCTGCCGCACGCCGCCACGGGCGTGCACGATCGGACCCCATAGGGGACTCCTTCCAGAGGGAATGACGCATGAGCAGCACCGAGGCTAGTCCGGCATCGGGGCGGAAGTCCCCATTTCGTGGGCCAGATCTCTACGAAACGTAGAGTCCCTGCTCGCGCCCGCCCTCCCCCTCCGGATCACAACGACTTTGCGTACATCACAACGACTTCAAGGCCCGATTTCCACGTACGGCGGTTGTGATCCGGGAAGACGGGTGGGGCCGGAGGGGGTTGGGCGGGACGCGACGCGACGGCGCGCGACCGGCGCGACGAGACGCGAGGCGTCGGCCCCACTATGGACAGAATGTTCGCGAAGACTCTATTGTTTGGACGCACCGTTCACACGCGTGGGCGCGACGCTCCAGACAGGGTCGGGTGAGGATGGCAATCGTCTCGGTGGTGTTCGACTTCGACGGCACGATCGCGCTCGGCGCCGGCCCGCTGGACGCGTACGCGCAGTGCGTGGGCGAACTCGCCGGACCCGAGGTCGCGAAGGCCTGCCTCGACGCCGTGCACGACTTCAACACCGGCACCTCGCTGCACCTCGACGCCTACGCCGCCGTGCGCGCCGCCGCGCTGGACCACGGGGTGGACGACGCGCTGCTCTCCCGCGCCTATTTGCGCAGCCGCGAACTGCTGGCGACACCGGCCGCGCCGATCCACCCACCGGCCGGGCTCCCCGCGTTCATGACGCAACTCGCCGGCGTCGCCCGGTGCGTCGTCGCCACCAACGCGCCCGACATCGGGCTGGAGCGCGCGCTTCGGGTGCTCGGCATCGAGAACGCCGTCACCTCCGTCTACTCCGCCGTCGGCAAGCCGGCCGGCCTGGAGGCCATCATCTCCGCGCTCCTCACCGACGGCCCCACCCTGGCTATCGGCGACATCTGGGAGAACGACCTCGACCCCGCGCAGCGGCTCGGCGCCGACACGGCGTTCGTCGGCGTCGGGCGCGTGCTGGGCACACCGACCCTGCGCGGCGCCAGTCTCACTGATTTGTATGACGACATTCTCAGCTGGGCGACCCACAGGGCCGACGCTCTCCCAGCCACGTCCGCCCCCAGCACCACCGTCGAAAGGTAGATCCACCATGCGCATGACCAAGGCATTCGCCGCGCTCGCCGTCGTGGCCGGCATCACCCTGGCCGGCTGCAGTTCGGCCGGCGACTCATCCAGCGAGACCGGCGACGCGACCGGCAACTCTTCCGCCGCCGCGGGAGACACCTCGGCGAGCGAGGCTGCCGACTCGTCGTCCAGCGAGTCCGCTGCGGCCGGGGCCGACTGGCCCTCCGAGATCACCATCTCCCTGGTGCCGTCGATTCAGGGCGAGGATCTCGCCGAGGCGCTCGATCCGCTCACCAAATATCTCTCCGACGGGCTCGGCATCACCGTCAACGGCGTGGTGGCCACCGACTACTCGGCCACCGTCGAAGCGCTGGGGGCCGACCAAGCGCAGGTGATCATCACCGACGCGGGCTCGCTGTACAACGCGATCTCCCGGTACGGCGCGAAGCTGGTGGACCGCGACGTGCGATTCGGCGCGACCTCGTACGCGTCCGTCGCCTTCACGAACAATCCCGACAAGTACTGCAGCACACCACCTGTCACCGCCACCTACGCCGCCGGCCCGGCAGACTTCAGCTACTGCAACGGCATCGAGAAGGACGGCGCTCCGGCCACCGGCACCGGTCCGGCCGCGATCGACGCCTTGAAGAAGATCACCCCGGGCACCACCGTCGCCCTGCAGGCCGCCACCTCGCCGGCCGGCTACCAGTACCCGATCGTCAACATGCGTGAGCAGGGCCTGAACACCGACTCCGACATCAAGCAGATCCCGGTCGAGGGCAACAACAACGCCGTCCTCGCCGTGTACAACGGCGACGCCGAAGTCGGCTTCGCCTACTGGGATGCCCGCGTCACCGTGCTTGACGAGGCGCCGGATATCGCCGACAAGGTCGTCGCCTTCGCCTACACCGACATGATCCCCAACGGCGGCGTGGCCGTGTCGAAGGATCTGCCGGCCGATCTGGTGACGAAGTTCGCCGACCTGATGGACAACTACGCGGATTCGTCCGACGATGCCAAGAAGGTGATGTTCGACCTGGTGGGCCTGTCCGACTGGACGCAGGAAGTGCACCAGGAGGAGATCGACCGGTACGGCGAAATCCTGCAGCAGTTCTCGAACTAGCACGCCGCCGGGAACGCCGGGTCGCCCGCGCACCGAACTGGAGGAGAGCCATCGTGGCAGAGACAGCACAGCCCATGACGGCCCGAGCTCCGGTCGGTGCCGCGGGCGACCCGGCATCCGCCGCCCCTTCGGGCGAGGGCGCGTGGTCGATCAGCCTGACCGACGTCTCCGTGACGTACCCCAACGGCACTCGGGCGCTGAAGAACGTGAGCCTTCAGATCGCCGCGGGCGAGATGGTCTCCATCGTGGGGTTGTCCGGCTCCGGCAAGTCCACGCTGATCCGGACGATCAATGGGCTGGTGCCGGCTACGCAAGGATCGGTCGTGGTCGGCGGGCGGGAGGTGACCCGGCTGAAGGGCAAGGCGCTGCGGGAGCTGCGCGGCCACATCGGCATGATCTTCCAGGCGTTCAACCTCGCCGACCGCACCTCGGTGCTGAACAACGTCCTGGTGGGCCGGTTCGCGCACACCCCCACCTGGCGCACGGTGCTCGGCCTGACCACCCACGCCGACAAGCAGCTCGCGCTGGCCGCGCTGGACTCCATGGGCATGCTCGACAAGGTGTGGGTGCGTGCCGGCTCGCTGTCCGGCGGACAGAAGCAACGGGTCGCCATCGCCCGGGCGCTCACCCAGCAGCCGTCGATCATGCTGGCCGACGAGCCGGTGGCCAGCCTGGACCCGCCCACCGCGCACGCCGTGATGCACGACCTCACCCGCATCAACGCCACCGAGAACCTGACGGTTCTGATCAACATCCACATGATGGATTTGGCCCGGCAGTACGCCACCCGCATCATCGGGCTGCGCAGCGGCGAGCTGGTCTACGACGGGCCGTCCGGCGACGCCACCGACGCCGTGTTCGAAGAGATCTACGGCCGCCCCATCGGCAGCCGCGACCAGTTGGGGTCGTAATGCCCGCCGACACCCGAGCCACTCCGGCACTGGCCCTGCCCGCGAAGACTCGCCACACCTGGCGCACCGTGGGCATTGTCGCCGCGCTCGTCGTCTTCACCGCGTTGACCTGCTGGCCGGCCATCGGCGGCATCAAACTGGATCTCGGCGCGCTCATTCGCAACTGGTCGAACAGCCTGCCCACCACCACCAAGCTGCTGCACCCGAACCTCGCGTTCCTGCCGCGCACCGTCGCGCCCATGACGGAAACCCTGGCGATGGCCGTGTCCGGAGCGGCATTCGCGGCGGTGCTGTCGATCCCGCTCACGCTCTGGGCCGCGCGGCCCAGTAACCCGAACGTGGTCACCCGGCAGCTCGTCCGGTTCGTCGTCAACGTCAACCGTGCCGTGCCGGATCTGGTCTTCGCCATCGTGCTGGTCGCCATGGTCGGCGTCGGCGCCCTGCCCGGCCTGGTCACCCTGTTCCTGTTCGACCTCGGCGTCGTGGTGAAGCTGGTCTCCGAAGCCATCGACTCCGACCAGCACGGCTACATCGAGGCCGGGCAGGCCGCCGGCGGCACCACCGCCCAGATCAACAAGGTGACGCTGCTGCCGCAGTCGTGGACGCTGTTCGCCAACCAGTGGCTGTACTCGCTGGAACTGAACGTGCGCATCTCCGCGATCCTGGGCATCGTGGGCGCCGGCGGCATCGGGCGGCTCCTCGACGAACGCCGCGGGTTCTACGCCTACAACGACGTGTCGGTCATCATCCTGGAGATCTTGGTCGTCGTGATCCTGATCGAGTTCGCCTCGAACGCCATCCGCAAGAGGCTGCGATGACGACGAACGACAAGACCGTGGCCGACCCGGTAGCGCAGCGACCGGACGAGGAGACCGGCCCACCGGCTAGTGAACAGCCGGAGGCGGCGTCATACCCGGAGGTGGCGCTGGAGAGCCCGCCACCCCTGCCGGAAGGCGCCACGCCGATCCTGCCGACGCGGCCCTCCCGGCTCCGCGCGACGCTGTGGGCGGTGGGCGTCGGCGTGCTGGTGCTCGTCGCCACGGGCAGCCTGGACATCGACTGGCGGCATTTGGATCAGGTGCCGGGCCGGGTCGTCAAATACCTGGGGCTGATGTTCGCCGACCCGAATTGGGACAAGTTCCCGCGGGCGATCACCGAGACCTGGCGGTCCATCTCCATGGCGTGGATCGGCGCGATCCTGTGCGTCGTCATCTCCATCCCGCTGGGCATGCTGGCCGCCCGCGGGGTCGGGCCGCGGTGGCTGCGGTTCGTCCTGCGGCGCATCTTCGCGATCATCCGGGCGGTGCCCGAGGTGATCATCGCCCTGCTGCTGCTCACCGTGACGGGACTGACGCCGCTCACCGGGGCGCTGGCGCTGGGCATCGCCGGCATCGGCACCCAGGCCAAATGGGTCTACGAGACGATCGAGTCGGCGCAGGAGGGCGCCTCCGAGGCGGTGCGCGCCGCGGGCGGGACCACGGCCGAGGTCACCCGGTGGGCGCTGTGGCCGGCCACCGCACCCGCATTGATGTCGTACGCCCTGTACCGCTTCGAGATCAACATCCGCACCTCGGCGGTGCTGGGCCTGGTCGGCGCGGGCGGCATCGGCAGTATGCTCGCCAACTACACCAACTATCGGCAATGGGACACCGTGGGGATGCTGCTGATCGTCGTGGTCGCAATCACGATGATCTTCGACGTCGTCTCCGGCATGATCCGCCGCCGCATCATGGAAGGCGCACGCGTACGTGACGTGGCCGGGCAGTCCTGAGACCCCCCTCTCCGCGCGGATCGCCGCACTCGCGGCCGCGCTGCCGCGCACCGAGCGGCGCGTCGCGGACGTGTTGGTGGCCGACGCGTCCGCGGCCGTGGACTGCACCGCGCAGGAGCTCGCCGACCTGGCCGGAGTGAGCCGCGCGTCGGTGATTCGCACCGCGCAGACGCTCGGCTACGACGGCTACCCGCAGATGCGCGTCGCCGTCGCGCGGGAGGTGGCGCTGGACGCGGCGCGGGACGATGCCGCCGGGTACGACGGCGTGCTGCACCGGCGGCTGGACCAGTTCTCCCGCAACCTGCCGCGCATCATGTCGGCCGTCACCGAGGAGGCAGCCGGCGAATTCGTGGCGGCGATGGACCGCGCCGAACGCGTGGTGGTGGTGGCCACCGGGCTGTCCGCACCGCTCGGGCTGGACGTGGCCATGCGGCTCGGCGCGGCCGGGCGGCCCGCCGAATACGTGCCGGACACGATGGGCCAGCAGATCGCCGCCGCCACGCTGACCGCCGGCTCGGCCTGTCTGGTGATCTCCGGCTCGGGGGCCACGCAGACCTCGATCGAGGCGGCAGAGTCGGCGCGCGGGGCCGGCGCGGAGGTGCTCGCCGTGACGCATTTCGCGCGGGCGCCGCTGCTGGAGCACGCGACGCAGGCGCTGGTGGTGCCTCCGGTCAATGATTCGTTCTCCGACGAGCTGTTCCACACCTCCCGGGCAGCGCTGACCTTGGTGCTGGAGGCGCTGGTCGAGATGCTCGCCGTGCAGCGCGACCCGACCGGGATGGCGGTGCGGGCGAAGACGCTGGCGCTGATCGAGAAGCGGCTCAGCTCGTAGGGCCTGCCTGGGCGGCGATGGCGGCGACCTCGTCGGCGCTCAGGTCGAAGAGCAACCGGCCGTCGTCCGGCCCAGGGGCGGCGTGAATCGTGACGCGGGGCGCCGGGCGGGTGGCAGCGCCGGCTCCCGGGTCGCCGAGCGGGATGTCCACGACGGCGAATCCGGAGCCGGTCCGCGCCCGTTCCCGGCCGGCCGGGGCGTGGATGTCGATGGTGTTGGTGATACCGGGGGCGACGAACAGCGGGATGCCGCGCTCGGCCGTGACGAGTGAGTGGTGGAAGTGGCCGGCCAGGATGGCGAGAACGCCTGCCTTGGAGCAAATGTCGAGCAGGGGATCCGGGTTCTGCAGTTGCAGCGCGGCCAGCAGCGGCGTCATGCCCGCGGTCGGTGGGTGGTGCAGCAGCACGACGGCGGGCGCGGCGTCCGCGGCCAGCTCGCGGCGAACCCAGTCGAGTTGCGCGTCGTCGATCGCCCCGTACCCGCGGCCGGGCACCGACGAGTCGAGGCGCAGGATGCGCAGCCCGCCCACGGTCGCGGTGCCAGTGCGCTCACCGAGCACCTCCTCGAATCCGGCCCGGACGTCGTGATTGCCCATCGCGTAGACCACGTCGGCCCCGCGCGCCGCCGCCCACGGCTCGACCATGTCCTGCAGCGTCCGGTAGGTGGCCGGGGTGCCGTCGTCGGACAGATCGCCGCTCAGCACCACCGCGTCGATGTCCGAGACATCGGCCGCCGCGTCCAGCACCCTGGCCAAAGCCGCGGTGGTGTCCACCACGCCGTAGTGCAGGGCGCCACCGTCCAGCAGATGCGTGTCGGACAGGTGCAGCAGGCGCACCCGGCCGTTGGGGCGTTGGTTGGGCGACGTGTCGGCGTGCGGTTCCGTCATGGTCGCCAGTGTATTTTCGCGCGGGTCACGATGCGAGGGTTACGACGCGGTACCGGCCGCGATGCGCGGGTCACGACGCGAGCGGCCGCGATGCGAGCGCTTACAACGCAAGGCGCGCCGGGTCGAGGGCTGCGGCAAGATCGGGTATGACGCCGTCCGCCGCGGCGCCGCCGCGGATCAGCGCGGCCCCCACCCGGGACA
>JBIQMQ010000029.1:16851-19312 GCA_044463185.1 Nakamurella lactea
ATGACGCCGTCCGCCGCGGCGCCGCCGCGGATCAGCGCGGCCCCCACCCGGGACAGCGCGGGCGAGGTCTGGATGCCGTAACCGCCGAGGGCCGTGTGCCAGAAGAGGTTAGGCACCGTGGGATCCCAGCCGACCAGCGGTGTCCGGTCGGCGACGAAGCAGCGCAGGCCCGCCCAGGTGGCGCGGATGTAGCGGGTATCCAGAACTGTGGCCTTGTCGAGAGCGGCTGCGGCGCGCGCGATCTCGAACTCGTCCGGTTGTTCGGCCCGCCGGTCGCGCGGGTCGACGGCCGTCTCGTCGGCGGGGGAGCACAGCAGCATGCCGGCGTCGGGCTTGAAGTAGAACTCCTCGTCCGCGGCGTTCACCATCGGGATGGTCTGCGTGCTGAGCCGATCCGGTATCGGCAGCGTGAACACCGAACGCCGCATCGCCCGCACTCCGAGCGGCTGGGCGCCGCAGAGCTCCGCCGCCGCATCGGCCCAGGCGTTCGCCGCGTTGACGACAACCCGTGCGCGGTAACGGTTGTCGACGGAGTCCGTCACCAGCCAGTCGCCGTCGAACGCTGCGGCGACCACCTCCGCCCCGGTGCGGATCATGCCGCCGGCGGCGCGCACCGCGGCGACGTGGTGTTGCATCAGGGCGTGCACGTCGATGTCCCACACCGACGGATCCACCAGGCCGCGCGCCACCCAGTCCGGGCGCAGCAACGGACAGAACGCGGCGGCGAGATCCGAGTCCAGGAAACGCATTTCGCGCGCCAGCGCGGGGGCGGCGTCATACACGGCATCCAGCAGGCCGACGGTCGACTCACTCGCCGCGTAGAGGAACGGCAGCGGTCGGGCGAACGGCTCGCCGCTGCGGCCGCGTGCCGTCTCGAAGAACGGCAGGCTGCCCGCGTTCAGCGCCTGGATGGTGGCGTTGCCGTAGGACTGGATGAAGGTGGCCACGGAGCGGCCGGTCGTGCGCGCGGCGAGCGACGACTCCTTCTCCAGCACCGCGACACGACGATCGGTGGAGAGCGCCGCGGCGAGCGACAGGCCCCCTATGCCCCCACCGATCACCAGCACGTCCCATATGTCGCGATCTTCGGTCACTCGGCCATACTCTCACCCGCCGGCGCCGCGCCGCACCTCGCGAGGAGCCCGGATGCCCCGGCGATTCGGTCGCGGCGCTTCAAGTCGGCGGCCACCGCTGCCGATACAGTCTCCATGGTCAGGGGCCGAATCGGGGGGATGCCGCGGCAGCACCTACTCGAGAGCAGCCCCGTCCACCCCGTGCGCGACGAGCTGACCGGGCTGACCAGCCGCTCCTCGGTGATGGGCTACCTGCAGGATCTGCTGGCCGAGCGCCGGCAACACATGGACACGGCGCATCGCGCGGGCGAGGAGTGCCGCTGCTTCCAGGGCAACGAGATCGCCGTGCTGTTCTGCGATATCGACCGATTCCGGGTCGTCAACGAGAGCCTTGGCCGCGACGCCGGCGACCTGATGCTCCAGGTCGCGGCGCAGCGCCTGCGACACACGGTGGCCAGCGAATGCGGCGACGACGCCATGGTCGGGCGGGTGGCGTCCGACGAATTCGTGGTGGTCTGTGCAGGCCTCAACGACGCGGACGCCGCCATGGCACTCGCCGGTCGCATCCACGGCGTGTTCGCGGCGCCGGTGAGCCTCGGCGACGACCGCATCAAGGCGCGGCTCTCGGTGGGCATCGCGCTCGCCGGGCCGGTCGTCGACGACGCCGACAGCCTGCTGCGGCATGCCGAAGCCGCGGCGGCCCGCGCCAAGACCGAGGGCCGCGACCGGATCGAGACGTTCGACGCGGACATGCGGGCCCGGGCGCAGCAGCGGCTGCGCACCGAGCTGGACCTGGCCGGCGCCTGCCACCGTGGCGAGATGCGGCTGCACTACCAGCCGATCCTGAACCTGCGTGAGCAGCGCGTCACCGGGCTGGAGGCGTTGGTGCGCTGGCAGCACCCGGAGCGTGGGCTCGTGCCGCCGGACGAATTCATCCCGCTGGCCGAGGAGACCGGGCTCATCCGGCAGATCGGCGACTGGGTGATGGAGGAGGGCTGGACGCAGTGCCGCGACTGGAACCGCGCCGGCTGCACCGTGAACGTCGGCGTCAACGTCTCCGCCCGGCAGCTCAGCCAGGACGGCTTCGTGGACGTGGTGGCGGCACTCATCGACCGGCTGAATCCGGGCGTGGGGCCGCACATGGAGATCACCGAGTCGGTGCTGATGGCCGACCCGGTGGAGTCCGCCGCGAAGCTGTGCGCGCTGCGGGAGTTGGGCGTGCGGCTGTCCTTGGACGACTTCGGCACCGGCTACTCGTCGCTCGCCTACCTGCAACGATTCCCGGTGCACATCCTCAAGATCGACCGGTCGTTCATCGCGGCCATCGACCAGGACCGCCGGCAGCGGGCGCTGGTCGAGGCGATGGTGCGGCTAGGCCACGCGCTGGA
>JBIQMQ010000030.1:0-3183 GCA_044463185.1 Nakamurella lactea
GTTCGCATCAACTCGTACGCCGCCGACTTGCTCATGCCGACGTAGTTGGCGATCGTGGTGAGCGACAGATCCGCACCTGCATGGCTCAGCATCGAGATCACGTCGATGGCGCGGTCCACGGCAGCGATCCTGCGCGACCGTCCGAGTGGCGCATTGGACGGCGTTGTGGGCATACCGATGCCTACCACGGCGGGCCAGGACCCGCACGCCGAAGGTCCGGGCCGCTAGCCGCACCACGAGCCGCGACATACAGCGTGGCGTGAGACAGCCCCTCAAAGGCTGGGGCCGCATCCGGCGGGCGCCGGCCCGTCGCTGCTACCCCTTCTTGCGAGCCGCGACGGCCTCGGTGAGCTGGGGAGCCACCGCGAACAGGTCGCCGACCACACCGAAGTCGCTGATCTCGAAGATCGGCGCGTCCGCGTCCTTGTTGACCGCGACGATGGTCTTCGAGGTCTGCATGCCGGCACGGTGCTGGATCGCCCCGGAGATGCCCAGCGCGATGTACAGCTGCGGGGACACTGTGGTGCCGGTCTGCCCGACCTGGAACTGGTGCGGGTAGTAGCCCGAGTCGACCGCGGCCCGCGAGGCGCCCACGGCGCCGCCGAGCGCGTCGGCCAGCGCCTCGACCACGGCGAAGTTCTCCGCCGAGCCGACACCCCGGCCGCCGGAGACCACGATCGAGGCAGCGGACAGGTCGGGGCGGTCCCCGGACGGCTCCGAGTGTGTGGCGACGATGGTCGCGGCGGGCACGCCGTCGATCGACACCTGGAGGTCGACGACCTCACCGGCCGCCGCGGGGGCTGCCCCCTCGATCGAGTTCGCCCGCACGGAGACGATCGGCACACCGCGCCTCACCGTCGAGCGCACCGTGTAGGCGCCGCCGAAGATCGATTGCGTGGCCACCACCTCGGAGCCGTCGACGGCGACATCGATCGCGTCGGCGATCAGGCCGGAGTCCAGCCGCACGGCCAGCCGCCCGGCGACCTCGCGCCCGTCGGCCGTCGCAGCCAGCAGTATCGCCGCCGGGGATGACGCCGCAGCGGCCGCGTGCAACGCGGCTACGGCCGGAACGGTGAGCACTGTGGCCGCCTGCACGGATTCGGCGGCGTACACCTTGGCAGCGCCTGCGGCAGCCAGCTCACCGGCCAGGCGCTGGGCGGTACCCGGTACGCCCACGACGACGGCCGCAGGGGTGCCGATGCGGGCGGCCGCCGCCAGCAGTTCGCCGGTGACCTTTCGCAGACCCGTCTCGCCGTATTCGGCCAGAACCAGAACCTCGGACATGTTGGTCTTACCTTCCGTGTGGATGCCGGGTCAGATCAGCCGCGCCGCGGCCAGGTATTCGGCGACCTTGTGGCCGCCGGTGCCGTCGTCATTCACCTTCTGACCGGCGGCGCGCGGCGGCGCCGGAGTGGCGTCCAGCACGACATTCGCCGGCGCCGGCGCCACGCCCAGATCGGCGGCGGTCAGCGTCTCGATGGGCTTCTTCTTGGCCTTCATCAGGCCCTTGAAGTTCGGATAACGCGGCTCGGTGATCTTCTCGGTCACCGACACCAGCGCCGGCAGTGGCGCCGTGACCTCGCTGTATCCGGTTTCGCCGGCGCGCTCGGCCTCTACCGTCCCGCCGTTCACGGTGAGCTTCTGCACCTGCGTCACGGACGCCAGTCCGAGCCGCTCGGCCAGCATCGCCGGCACCGAACCGGTACGCCCGTCCGTTGTCTCATTGCCCGTGATCACCAGGTCGAACTGCCCCCGGCGCAGCGCGGCGGCCAGCACCGCCGACGTGGTCAGCGCGTCCGCACCGGCCAGCGCATCGTCCACCACGTGCACCCCGCGGTCGGCGCCCATCGCCAACGCCTTGCGGAGCACCTCGGTGGCCCGGTCCGGTCCCATCGTGACGACGGTGACCTCGCCCCCGGCGGCCTCCACGAGCTGCAGCGCGATCTCCACGCCGCGCGAATCGATCTCGTCGATGACCGCGTCAGCGGACTCACGATCCAGGCGATTGTCCGGCCCCAACGTCCGCTCGGAGAACGTATCCGGGACCTGCTTGACAAGGACGGCGATATTCATGCTGCGCGACTTCCTCCTTCGATCCGCGGTCCGTGGCCGGTGTGCCGGCCCGCGCGATGCTGCGGTCGGGCGCTGCGGCCGGGCGGCCGCGTCGTGCCTGCTGTGCACGGTCGGTACGCTGCGCCGGCCGCCCCACGAGTATCCCGATTGCGGGCGCCCGATGCCTCGTGAGTTTGGCCACGCAGGCACAAGTTACTCGCCAGTAGCCTACCGTACGGCCCCGCACCGGCCGCAAAGGTGGCAGGCTGAGCAGGTGACCACTACCGCACCCGCCTCCACCTACGTGATGGTGACCGGCGTCATCGCGACGCTGGTTTCGTTCGGCATCGTCGTGATCTTCCAACCCCTGTGGTACTGGTATTTGATCCCGGTCGCGCTGGCGATCCCGGAGGTCGTGATCCTGATCCAGCGGTGGCGCAGCCGGCAGCGCATCAAGGCGGAGATGCGCGCCACCATCGAGCAGCTCGGCTAGCGCCGCGGAGCCGAGGAGCGGCGCAATCAGGCACCGGGAGCGCCGCGACGACGCTGCAGCGGGGCGCGCCCAGCACCCGATTACGATGCGCACATGCCCATCCCCCTCATCCTCGACGTCGATACCGGAGTCGACGACGCGTTCGCGCTGATGCTCGCCGCCCGCCACCCCGATGCGGACCTGCGCGCCGTGACCTGCGTGGCCGGCAACGCCCCCGTGGACCAGGTCGTCGCGAACACGCTGCAGGTGCTGGACGCCGCCGGCGCTCCCGACGTGCCGGTCGCGCGGGGCGCCGCCCGTCCGCTGCTCGCTCCGGCGCGCGACGCCGGGCATGTGCACGGCCGCGACGGCCTGGCCGGGTTCGCCAGGCCGAGCGATCGGCGGGCATCCTCACTCGGCGCGGTGGAGCTGCTGCGCATGACGCTGCAGCGTGCCTTGGCCGACGGCGAGCAGATCACCCTCGTTCCGGTCGCGCCGCTCACCAACATCGCCCTGCTGCTGCGCACCCACCCGGAGGTGGCGCCCGCCATCGCGCGGATCGTGCTGATGGGCGGCTCCGCCAGCGCTGGCAATGCCACGGCCACCGCGGAGTTCAACGTGTGGCACGACCCGGAGGCCGCCGCCATCGTGTTCGCGGC
>JBIQMQ010000030.1:3283-12086 GCA_044463185.1 Nakamurella lactea
GATCCGTACCGTGCGCTCGCGGCTCAGGTCGACGTGGCACTGCATGTCGACGCGGAGCGCTACGCCGCGCTGTGGCTCTCCGTGTTCGACTAGGACGACCCCGGGGCGGCGTCATGCCCGGCGGCACCCAGCCGAACGTGCGGGTGGCACGCAGGCATGCCCGTCTCAGACCCCGATGTCCTCGTTCCACAGCGCGGGCTCGGCCGCGATGAACTCCGTCATCAGCGCCACGCATTCCGGGTCGTCGGCGACGATCACCTCCACGCCTCGGGAGCGGAGGTAGTCCTCGCCGCCGTAGAACGTGCGGTTCTCGCCGATGATGACCCGCGGGATCTTGTATAGCAGGATCGCCCCGGTGCACATGTCGCACGGGGAGAGAGTCGTGGCCATCGTCGCGTTCGCGTACACGGAGGCCGGCAGGCGTCCGGCATTCTCCAGGCAGTCCGTCTCGCCGTGCCGGATCGCGCTGCCCATCTGCACGCGCCGGTTGTGGCCGACCCCGAGCAGCCCGGCCGCCCCGGCCAAGGCGGCGCCGATCGGCACGCCGCCTTCCGCCCGTCCGGCGCGGGCCTCGGCGATGGCGGCGTCCAGCAGCTTCCGGTCCGCGTCGGTCAATGTCATGGTCGCTCCCTTGTGTCGTGCTGATCGTGCTGTCGGTGCCGCCCCGGCCGGGTATGGCAGAGCATCACGTCCGCCGGTACGGCCGCAGGTAGGCGCCGGGATAGCGCAGGTTGCGTCCGGAGAGCGCCAGTGCGGCGATCACCACCAGGTACGGCAGGGCGATCATCACCTCGCGCGGCACGGCGGCGAACTCCGGAGTCACCACGAGCTGCAGTTGCAGGGCGTCCACCGCGGCGAAGAGCAGGCCGCCCAGGACGGCCGGCCATACCCGCCAGCGGGCGAAGATCACCAACGCGATGGCCACCCAGCCGCGGCCGTTCGTGATGTTCAGCGTGAACGAGCCGAGCATGGCGAGCGACAGGAACGCCCCGCCCATGGCCATCAGGGCCCCGCCGACCGCCAGCGCCGTGTACCGCACCTTCGCCACCGAGATGCCCGCGGCGTCGGCCGCCTCCGGGTTCTCACCGACCGCCCGCAGCTTCAGGCCCATGCCGGTCGCCCGCAGTGCGTACCACGCGGCCGGGACCAGCAGCAGGAACGTGATGTAGGTGAGGAGGTACTGGCTGGCGACCGGCACCTCGGGCAGCACCTGGCCGAACTTCGGGATCTGCGGCAGCGATCCCCCTCCGTACTTCAGCCGGGAGACGAAGTCGCACGCCGCGATCGCCAGCAGAGTGGTGCCGATGCCGGCCACGTGCTGGTTCACCCCGAGCGTCACCGTGAGAAGCGCCATCAGGAGCCCGGCGACCACGCCGGTGACCACCGCGACCACAAGTCCCCACCAGGGCGACCCGAGCAGCTCGGCGCCGACAAATCCGGTGAACGCCCCGGCGTACATGGTGCCCTCGATGCCGAGGTTCAAGATGCCGGATCGTTCGGTGATCACCTCGCCGACCGCGGCCAGGATCAGCGGGGTGGCGGTGGTGAGCATCGCCGTGAGCAGCGCCAGGTATCCGATCGTCATGGCGTGTCCCCGACCTTCCCGGCCGCGCTCCGCCGCCAGGAGATCTTGTACCGGCGCAGCACCAGCACGCTGATCACGGCGAGCATCAGCAGTGAGGAGACGATCTCGCCCATCTGCGGGGGCAGTTGCAGCACCAACGACGCGTTCTGCGCGCCGACCGTGATGTCGCCGAGCAGCAGCGCCACCAGCACGACGCCGCCCGCGGTGAGCGCGCCGAGCGTCGCGACGACGATGCCGGTGTAGCCGTAGCTGGACGAGACCTCTTGGGAGAGCTTGTGTCCCACACCGAGGACCTGATCGGCGCCGCCGATGCCGGCGATCGCGCCGGAGACCAGCGCCGCGCGCAGCAGGGTGCGGCGCACCGGGATTCCGGAGAATCGCGCGGCGGCGGGGGCCAGGCCCACGGCCTTGACCGTGAGCCCGGTCGCGGTCCGCGACATGACGATCCAGATCGCGACGGCGAGGATGATCGCCAGCAGCGCGCCCAGATGTACGCGGCTGCCGGGGACGAGCGTCGGCATGCGGTATCCCGCGCCGAGTTCGTCGGAGACCGGGAAGCCGCTGGTGGAATTGCGCCACGGCCCGTTGAGCAGGCCCTGCACCAGCAGCAGCGCCACCGGGTTCAGCAGCAGCGTGGTGACGACCTCGTCGATGCCGAACCGGGTGCGCAGCAGCGCCGGGATAAGCGACCACACCACTCCGGCCGCGGCGCCCGCGAGCAGAGCCAGCGGGATGGCGGCGGGGCCGGGCAGGTCCGGCAGCGCGAGTCCGGTCGCCGTGGCGCCGATGGCGCCCGCCAGGAACTGCCCCTCGGCCCCGATGTTCCAGTAGCCGGCGCGGAAGGCGACGGCCACCGCCAGGCCGGTGAACAGGATGGGGATGGCCGCCAGCGCCACCTCGGCGAGCGACGTCGTCTGGGTCAGCGGGGTGAACACATACCGCTGGTAGGCGGCCTGCGGATTGGCACCGGCCCCTCGGATCGGCCCGGCGGTGAGCGCGAAGACGATCACCACGGCCACCAGCACCAGGACCGGCGCCAGCCATTTCGGCTCGCGGCCCCGCAACACGAGTTTCAGGCTCACGCGGCCGCCCCCTCGGACCCGGCCTGCCCGGCCATCAGCAGCCCCAGCCGCTCGATATCGGCGTCGGCGGCCGGCATCTCGCCCACGATCCGTCCCTCGTAGAGGACGACGATGCGATCGGCCAGCGCCAGCAGTTCCTCGAGGTCCTCGGACACCAGCAGGATGCCGGCCCCGGCCTCGCGCCGGTCCAGCAGCTGCCGGTGCACGAACGCGGTGGCGCCGACGTCGAGCCCGCGGGTGGGCTGGGACACCACCAGCGCCACCGGGTCTCGGGCCAGGGTGCGGGCCAGCAGCACCTTCTGCATGTTGCCGCCGGACAGCGTGCCGATCGGGTCGTCCGGCTTCGCCTTGATGGAGTACGTCTCGATGAGCCGCTCGGCGTGCGCACGCACGGCGCGGCGGTCGATGAACATGCCGAATGGCCCGCCCTTGAATCGGGGCAGGTCTTCGATGACGAGGTTCTGGGCGACCGACAGCGCGCCGACCACACAGGCATGACGGTCCTCCGTGATGCGGCCCAGTCCGGCGGCGATCACCTCCTTGGGCGAGGCCCCGGTGACGTCGATGCCGTTGATGGTCACCGCCCCGGAGGTGGGCCGCACCAGCCCGGCCAGCACCTGGACCAGCTCGGTCTGCCCGTTGCCGGATACGCCGGCGACGCCGACGATCTCGCCGGCCCGCACGGTCAGGTCGATGTTGTCCAATGCCGCCTTGCCCCGCCCGGTGAGGCGTAGCCGTGAGGCGGTGAGCACCGGCGGGGACTGCGTCATCTCCGGTTCGTCGGCGGCCGCCGGCGTCACGGGCATGCCGAACGCGGCGTCGACCAGGGCGGCGTCACCGGCAGTGCTTTCCCGGCGCACGCCGGCCATGGGTCGCCCGACCATCATCTCGGCCAGCGCCGCCGGGGTGGCGCCGGTGGTCGGCACGGTGTCGATGATGCGGCCGCGCCGCAGCACCGAGACACGGTCGGAGATCTCGGAGACCTCGCCGAGTTTGTGCGAGATGAACAGCACGCCCATGCCCTGCGCGGTGAGCAGCCGGATGGACGCGAACAGTGCCTCCACATCCTGCGGCACCAGCACCGCGGTGGGCTCGTCCAGGATCAGTACCCGGCACTCGCGCGACAGCGCCTTCAAGATCTCCACGCGCTGCTGTTCGCCGACCGACAGCGTCTCCACGATCGCGTCCGGATCCACCTTGACGCCGATGCGCTGCGCTGCCGCGGCCACCATCGCACGCCCTGCCCGGCGGTCCAGCCGTCCGGCACCGGCCCGGGACAGCAGCAGGTTGTCGGTGACGCTCATGCGTCCGACCAGCGAGAAGTGCTGGGTCACCATGCCGATCCCGGCCGCGATGGCGTCGCCCGGTGAGGTGATGGCGACCGGTTCGCCGTTCACCGCGATGACGCCGTCGTCCGGGCTGGTCAGCCCGTACAGGATGCGCATCAGGGTGGTCTTGCCGGCGCCGTTCTCGCCGAGGATGGCGTGCACCTCACCGCGGTTGAGGGTCAGGTCGACCCCGTCGTTGACCACCAGGTCGCCGAACGACTTGCGGATGCCCCGCAATTGGACAAGGGGGGCCGCGCCGTTCGCAGCGGGCTGCTGTGTCCGCTGCGAACGGCCGGCGTCGTGCGGATCGGTCACTGGCCGACGGTGGTCGATCCGGCCGGAGCGGACTCGTCGACAGGGGTCTCGAAGGTGCCGTCCATGATGTCCTGCTGCTTCGCCGTGACCTGGTCGATCAGGTCCTGCGAGATGCCGCCGGGCACATCCGTGTTGATCGGCGCCAGCGACGATCCGCCGTTCTTCATGAACGAGAACTGGCCCAGATCCTGCGAGTGCAACGAGCCCGCCTTGAACTCCTTGATCACCTCGTCGACGGTCGGGCGCATGTTCCACACCAGCGAGGTCATCACGTTCTTCGGCGCCTCGGACTGCTGATCGACCATCATGCCGATGACCGGCAGGTTCTTCTCCTTCGCCGCCTCGATCACGCCGGCGCGTTCGGCGAACAGCACATCGGCGCCCTGCGCCACCTGGGCGAGTGCGGCTTGCTTGGCCGTGGTCGGATCGAAGAACGAGTTGATGAAGGTGACCTTGACGGTCGCGCTGCTGTTGGTCTCCGACACGCCCTGGATGAACGCGTTGACGATTCGGTTGACCTCGGGAATCGGCATGGCCGCGACCACGCCGATCGTGCCGGACTTCGTGACGCCGCCGGCCAGCATGCCGGCCAGGTAGCCGGGATCCTGCAGCCAGTTGTCGAACACTGAGAAGTTCGGCTCGACGGTTGCCTCGCCGGAGCCGAAGGCGAACTGCACATCCGGGTAGTTCTTGGCGACCTCACGCACCGCGGACTCGGACGAGAAGGCGTCGCCGAACACGATGTCCGGCTTCTCGTTGGTGAGCAGGTCCGTGAGGGTCCGGGTCATCTTGTCGTCGGAGTCGTTGTTGTCGGTGTGCTTGTAGACGATCTCGCCGTCGTCGGCGGCTGCCTGCAGCGCCTGGTGCACCGCGCCGTCCCAGGGCTCCTCCAGGGGTGTGGCGAACACGCCGTAGACCAGCGGCTTGTCGCTGCCCGACGAGCCGGCATCGGCAGTCGCCGAGTCCGACGACCCCGCGCTCTCGCTCGCCGGGGAACTCGACTCGGACCCCGTCGTACCGCCGCATGCCGCCAGCACGACGGCCGCGACGGCCGCAACCGATGTGACGGCGACAGTGCGGAAACGGCGCCGTGCGCCGCGGGGGTTCTCACTCAGTCGTACTCGCATCAGTCGACCTTTCTCTCGGGCTGATGGCCGCTCGGCGTTCCGCCTGCACGGGCGGCGCGGGGGCGAGCGGGAACTCGGATGGATCGTGGCCGGCGCGTGTGCGGCCGGCCGGGGCGCGCATGGTTCGCACCCCGCGTACCGGCTATGTAACCGCGGTCACAGCGCCACCGGTAGAGTCACTGTGTCCATATAACGACCCGCACAGGACGACGCAGTGTCCGGCACCTCGGGAAAGTGAGGCCCGCATGAGTCGATCGGCGGGCACGCCGGCCGTGGCGTCAAACCCGACGGGAACCAGCGAGGCGAGCGCGTGGGGCGACGTCGCGGCGCTGCGGACGCTCTCGGACGCCGCCCCACACGGCATGACGGTGGCCGACCTGCTGGAGTTGGAGGTGCTCCAGCGCGGACGGCCGGACATCCTGTCCGGCAGCCACCTGGGCCAGCGCCCGGTGCGGTGGGTGCACACCAGCGAAATCTACGAGATATCCCCGCTGCTCAAGGGCGGCGAGGTGCTGCTCACCACCGGGCTAGGACTGGTCGGGGCGGGCCCGGCCGCGCTAGCCGACTACGCCCGCGCCCTCGGCGAGCGGTCCATCGCGGCGCTGATCCTCGAGCTGGGCCGCACGTTCACCGCAGCACCGGAGCCGCTGCTTGCCGGGGCGCGGGAATCCGGGCTGCCACTCATCACGCTGCGCGGCATCGTTCCGTTCGTCGAGATCACCGAGACCGTGCACGCCATGCTGATCTCCCGCGAGGTCGCTCGGCTGCGCTTGGCCCGGCGCGTCGACACGGTGGTGACGTCCTCGCTGGTCTCCGGCGCGGGATTGGGCGACCTGCTGCGCGACCTGGCGACCCTCGCCGAATGCCCGGTACGCCTCTACGGCATAGACGGCCACGTGGTCGCCGCCTCGGACGCGGCGGGCGGTGCCCCCGCCGACATCCCGGTGTACGACGAGCCGCCCGGCGGCTGGCCGCAGGCCGACGTCGAACTGCGGTCCCATGGGTGGGGGCGGCTCGTGGTGCACGGTCCGGCCACGATCGCGCGCGAGCTGGTCGCCGAACGCGGCGCCGCCGCCGTCGCCATCGAGCTCGGCCGCGCCGGACCAGGATCCGGACCGTCCCGGCGGCGCGCCGGCGCCCTGCTGCTGCGCGACCTGTTCGGCCGCCAGTACTCCTCCATCGACGACATCAGCGGGCGAGCCGCCGCTCTGGGCCTCGCCATCCGGCCCACCTCCCCCGCCGTCGGTATGTGCCTGTTCGTGGACCGGCCCGGCCCGAGGAGAAAACTCACAGAACCGGGAGCGACGACGACGGCTGCGCCGCCGCGTCCGATCCCCCCGGCTGCGCCGCCGCGTCCGATCCCCCCGGCTGCGCCGCCGCCGAAGGCCGGGAGCCCGCCGCGCGTCGGCAGCGTCGTCGACGCGGTCGCCGATGCGGCCGAAAAGATCCTCGGCCCGGCGCTGGTCACCGAGATCGACGGCAGCATCCTCATCGCGGCGGCAGACGGCCGGGCGGGTGCCGACGACCCACGCCGGCGACTCGACGACCTCGCGGACGCCATCGACGCCGCACTGCCCGGGGGGCGTGCGGTCGCCGTGGTGTGCGGGCCGGTGGCGACCGACGTCACCGCGTTGGCCCGCTCACTGCGCGTCGCGCGGGAGGCCAGCGTGCTGGCCCGCCGGCTGCACAGCGAGCTGCGCACGCTGCGCCACACCGATCTCGGCGTGCATCGCCTGATCAGCAGATTCGCCAGCGACCCGGAACTCGCCGCGTTCGTCGAGGAGCAGCTCGGACCGCTCATCGACTACGACGCCACGCACGGGCGCGAACTGGTGCGTACCCTCGACACGCTGCTGGCCTGCGGCCTGTCGAAGGCGGAGACCGCGCGGGCGCTGCACATCCGGCGCCAGACGCTGTACCAGCGGCTGGACACGATCGGAAAGCTGCTCGGCGGGATCGACCTCACCACCCGGGAGCGGCGGACCTCCCTGGACCTGGCGCTGGTGGGCTGGCGGTTGCGCACGGCAGGGTCTGCGCCACCGCGCGACCCGGGCGCTCGGCCACGGGCCCTGCCGGACTGACCGGTTCCCGCGGCGGCGCGGCGATCCACAATCCTCCGAATGTGGGTGCCCTCAGGGCGAGCCACCCCCTATGCTCAGCGCACATAGCGCGAATCACCGGGCGGCCGATGACTCGGCGCCACACGGCGCGCGGGCGCGCAGGTAGGAGCAGTCATGACATCCGGACCCTACGGCGGCGGCCCCTACGCTGACGGCCCGTACGCCAACGGCCCTTACGGCACCGCAGTACCGGACCCGTACGGCGCCCACGATCCAGGCGCGGCACCCCCGCCGGTCACACCACCGCCGGGATACCCCGCCGCCGGGCACGCAGCGCCTGGCTACACCCAGCCGGCCTACCCGTACAGCCCCAGCCCGGTCGGCTACCCCGCCCCCGGCGTCGCCCCGGTGGCGTACGGCGCCTATCCGCGGCCGCGCAACGGGCTCGGCACGACCGCGCTGGTGCTGGGCATCATCGGCGTGGTCTTCTGCTGGGTGCCGTTCACGGGGTGGGCGCTGAACATCCTGGCGATCGTCTTCGGTGCCATCGGGCGCAAGCGCGCCGTCGAGGGCCAGGCCACCAACAAGTCCTCGGCGGTGGCGGGACTGGTGCTGGGCGTTATCGGACTGGCGGTGTGGATCGTCATCATCATCGTCGCCCTGGCGGCCGTCAGCACCGTCGGAACGCTGAGCTACTCGTAGGCGGCCGGCGGTGCATGCGGCCGGGGCCACCCGCGCGGCACAGCGCGGTGCCACCATCCGAAGTGCGGACGGATCGGTGATGCCGCTGGTGATCGGCATGGTCGTGTGCCTCCTGCTGCTGGGTGCCGGAGTCACCGCCGCCACGTCCGCCGTACTGGCGCGCGCCAACCTTCAGCACGTGTGTGACGGCGCCGCATCCGCAGCCGCCGACGCCGCGCGACGCACCGCGTTGACCACGGCCCAACCGGCAACGGACGCCGTCGCCGCCGAGGCGGCCGCCGACTACCTCAGCGCACGGTCCGGCACCACCGGTATCGCCGCCGTGTCCGGCGACGCCGTACAACTCGCCTGCAGCACTGAAGCCCCCATCGCCTTCGGCGCGCTGTTCGGCTCGGCCACGCTCGCCATCACCGTGCGCTCCGTGGCACACGCCGTACTGACGCCCGCCTAGCCGACGATCCTGCGGCCCGGGACCGACTGTGACGGAATCCGCCGCCCACTTGCCCACCCGCGGCAGTAATGTTCCGGCCATGGCATCCCCGCTCTCGAATCGACTGGACCTGCTCGACATCGACCGCACCCTGGGCGACGACGAACTCGCCAT
>JBIQMQ010000030.1:12186-19192 GCA_044463185.1 Nakamurella lactea
ATCGACTGGACCTGCTCGACATCGACCGCACCCTGGGCGACGACGAACTCGCCATCCGCGAGGCCACCCGGCACCTGATGGACCAGGCCGTCCGGCCGCACGTCGCCGAGTGGTACGAGACCGGCACGCTGCCGGCCCGGGAGCTTGCCCTGCAGTGCGGCAACACCGGCCTGCTCGGCATGCACCTTACGGGCTACGGCTGCGCCGGTACGTCTGCGGTCGCATACGGCCTGGCCTGCATCGAACTTGAGGCGGCCGACTCAGGCATCCGATCGCTGGTGTCCGTCCAGGGCTCACTGGCCATGTACCCGATCTGGAAGTACGGCTCGGAGGAACAGAAGCAGCAGTACCTGCCCGGCATGGCCGAAGGTTCGATCATCGGCTGCTTCGGCCTGACCGAGCCGGACGCCGGATCCGACCCTGCGGCGATGCGCACCCGGGCGCGCCGGGACGGCGACGGGTTCGTGCTGAACGGCGGCAAGATGTGGATCACAAACGGGTCGGTCGCCGATATTGCCGTGGTGTGGGCCAAGCTCACCGACGACACGGGCGACGGCTCCGGCGATTCAGGAGAGATCCGCGGCTTCATCGTGCCCACCGACGCCCCCGGATTCACCGCCCGCGAGGTGACCCACAAGCTGTCGCTGCGGGCATCGGCGACCGCGGAGCTCACCTTCGACTCCGTGCGGCTCGGACCCGAGGCGCTGCTGCCGGACGCGCGCGGACTCAAGGCGCCGCTGTCCTGCCTCACCCAAGCCCGCACCGGCATCCTGTTCGGTGCGCTCGGCGCGGCCCGTGACTGCCTGGAGGTCGCGCTGGACTACGTGGGCACCCGCACGGTCTTCGGCAGGGCCCTGGCCGGCTATCAGCTCACCCAGGCGAAGCTGGCGGACATGACGACCGCCTACACCGCGGCGTACCTGATGGCGCTGCACATCGGCAAGGCCACGGACAACGGCACCGCCACCCCGACGATGGTGTCGATGGGCAAACTCAACTCCACCCGCACCGCCATCGAGATCGCGCGCACCTGCCGCACGATGCTCGGCGCCAACGGCATCTCCGGCGAGTACCCGGTGCTGCGCCACGCCAACAACCTGGAATCCGTGCTCACCTACGAGGGCACCGCCGAGGTGCACCAACTCGTGCTCGGCCGGGCGCTCACCGGGCAGAACGCCTTCGGCTGACCGGTCGCCGCACCGGCGACTCACGCCGGGCTGGCGCAGGGCACCAAGGCTCGCACGGCCCGACGGGGCGTCATGCCCGGTGAGCAAGATCACCTCGGCCGGACGAAAGCACGTCGGAACCTGAAAGTGCACGTCGGCGTCTTGATATCGGTGCCCCGTGGGGCCTTGAAACGCCGGCGCCATGGCCGATGTGAACCCTCAGCGCCGTCGGCAGGATCACGCGGCGCCGCGCCCAGTTTCAACCCGCGTGCCCGGGACACCCGCGATACCCTGGTACGAGGTCTCAACCGATCGAGCGCAGACAGGCGGAGAGTACAAGGTGTCGTCAGCGACAATGCCGGAATTCGGGCCGAACGACTGGTTCGTCGAAGAGAAATACCAGGAATTCCTGACAGATCCCGCCAGCGTCGACGCGACCTGGCGGCGATATTTCTCTGCGGGCGGCGCCAACACCGCCGTCGCCACCGCCCCAGCCGCGCCCCCGGCCGCAGCACCGCCGGCACCGCCTGCCGCTCCCACCGCGGCCGCACCGGCAACAGCCGCGGCCGCCCCGCCGCCCGTCGCGGCCCCGGCCGCACCGCCGGTCGCTCCCCCCGCGGAGGCTCCCCGGCCCACCACCACCGTGCAGCCCACCGACATCCCCAGCACGCCGGCCACCGGCGCCCGGCCGGACACGCACACGCCGATCCGCGGCGCGGCGGCCGCCGTCGCGCGAAACATGGCGGCCTCGCTGGAGATCCCGACCGCGACGTCCGTGCGGGCCGTCCCGGCCAAGCTGATCGCCGACAACCGGATCGTGATCAACAACTTCCTGCGCCGTCACCGCCGCGGGAAGATCTCGTTCACGCACCTCATCGGCTTCGCGCTGGTGCGCGCGCTGGCCGACTACCCGAACATGAACCGGCACTTCGCCGAGATCGACGGCAAACCACAACTCGTCACGCCCGCGCACGTCAACCTGGGCCTGGCCATCGACCTGCCTGGCAAGAACGGCAACCGGTCGCTCGTCGTGGTGCCGATCAAGGGCGCCGAGACCATGTCGTTCACGGAGTTCTGGCAGGCCTACGAAGAGGTCGTGCGCAAGAGCCGCTCCGGTGAGCTGACCGCCGACGACTACGCCGGCACCACTATCTCGCTGACCAACCCGGGCGGCATCGGCACCGTGCACTCGGTGCCGCGGCTGATGGCGAACCAGGGCGCGATCATCGGCGTCGGCGCCATGGAGTACCCGGCGGAGTTCCAGGGCGCCAGCGAGGAGACGATCGCCGAACTCGGCGTCTCCAAGGTCATGACGCTCACCTCGACCTACGACCACCGCGTGATCCAGGGCGCCGAATCCGGCGAGTTCCTGCGCCGCATCCACGGGCTGCTGCTGGGCGACGACCACTTCTACGACGAGCTGTTCGCCGACCTGCGGGTGCCCTACGAGCCGGTGCGCTGGGTCGCCGATCGCAGCCTCGGCCGGCACGGGAAGCTGGGCAAGACCGCCCGCGTGCTCGAGCTGATCGACGCCTACCGCACCCGCGGACACCTCATGGCGGACATCGACCCGCTGAACTACCGGCAGCGCAAGCACCCGGATCTGGACGTACTGGAGCACGACCTGACGCTGTGGGACCTGGAGCGTGAGTTCCCGGTCGGCGGGTTCAACGGCCAGGACTTCATGAAGCTGCGCGACGTGCTCGGCGTGCTGCGCGACTCGTACTGCCGCACCGTCGGCGTCGAGTACATGCACATCATGGATCCGGAACAACGCCGATGGATCCAGGAGCGCGTCGAGAACCGACGCGCCAATCCCGGCGTGGACGAGCAGAAGTACATCCTGTCCCGGCTGAACGCCGCCGAGGCCTTCGAGACGTTCCTGCAGACCAAGTACATCGGGCAGAAGCGCTTCTCGCTCGAGGGCGGCGAGACGCTCATCCCGCTCCTGGACTCGATCCTGTCCACCGCCGTGGACAAGGGACTCGACGAGGTCGTACTGGGCATGGCGCACCGCGGCCGGCTCAACGTGCTCGCCAACATCGTGGGCAAGCCGTACTCGCAAATCTTCCGCGAGTTCGAGGGCAACCTCGACCCGTCGCAGGCGCACGGCTCCGGCGACGTCAAGTACCACCTGGGCGCCGAGGGCAAGTACATTCCGCCGTCCGGCCAAGGCCAACTGGACGTGTCCCTGGTGGCCAACCCGTCGCACCTCGAGGTCGTCGACCCGGTGCTGGAGGGCGTGGTCCGAGCCAAGCAGGACCAGCTCAACCGGGGCAGCGACAAGGTGGAGGGCGCGTACTCCGTGATGGCCGTGATGATGCATGGCGACGCGGCGTTCGCGGGCCAGGGCGTCGTCTCGGAGACGCTGAACCTGTCGCAGCTGCGCGGCTACCGCACCGGCGGGACCGTGCACGTCGTGATCAACAACCAGGTCGGATTCACCACGGCGCCGGAGCACTCCCGGTCCGGCGAGTACTCCACCGACGTCGCGAAGATGATCCAGGCGCCGATCTTCCACGTGAACGGGGACGATCCGGAGGCGGCGACATGGGTCGCCAAGCTGGCCGTGGAGTACCGCCAGGCCTTCGGCAAGGACGTCGTCATCGACCTCATCTGCTACCGCCGCCGCGGACACAACGAGGGCGACGACCCGTCGATGACGAACCCCCAGATGTACGCGATCATCGACGGTAAGCGGTCCGTGCGCACCATCTACACGGAGGCGCTCATCGACCGCGGCGACCTGTCGCCGGAGGACGCCGAGGAGCTGGTGCACGACTACCACACCAAGCTGGAGCGGGTCTTCAACGAGGTGCGCGAGCTCGAGCAGTCCACGCCCGCGCCGTCCCCGTCGGTCGAGACGCAGCAGCAGATCCCGACGAAGGTCGTCACGAACATCCCGCTGGAGCTGGTGCATCGCATCGGCGACGCGCACACCGAGATCCCGGACGGATTCTCGGTGCATCCGCGAGTGAAGACCGTCCTCGAGCGCCGCCGCGAGATGTCGCGCGAGGGCAACATCGACTGGGCGTTCGGTGAGCTGCTGGCCATCGGCTCGCTCGCCGCCGAGGGCCGCCTGGTGCGCATGGCCGGGCAGGACACCCGGCGCGGCACGTTCACCCAGCGGCACGCCGCGCTCATCGACAAGGTCAACGGCAACGAATACCTGCCGTTGCAGCACCTCACCGACGGCCAGGAGCGGTTCCTCATCTACGACTCGGCGCTCACCGAATACGCCGGGCTCGGCTTCGAGTACGGCTACTCGGTCGCGAACCGGGACGCCCTGGTGATCTGGGAGGCGCAGTTCGGCGACTTCGTCAACGGCGCCCAGTCGGTGATCGACGAGTACCTGTCGTCCGGAGAGGCCAAGTGGGGCCAGCAGTCCGGCGTGGTGCTGCTGCTGCCGCACGGCCACGAGGGCCAGGGCCCGGACCACACCTCGGGACGCATCGAGCGCTTCCTGCAGCTGTGCGCCGAAGGTTCCATGACGGTGGCGCAGCCGTCCACTCCGGCGAACTACTTCCACCTGCTGCGCCGGCACGTGCTGGACGGCGTGCACCGGCCGATGGTCGTGTACACGCCGAAGTCGATGCTGCGCAACAAGGCGGCGGTCTCGTCGGTGGAGGACTTCACCACCGGCAAGTTCGAATCCGTGATCGCGGACACCTCGGTCGATGCCGCGGCGGTCCGGCGGGTGCTGCTGGTGACCGGCAAGCTCTACTACGAGCTCGACCACTACCGCACCGAGCACGGCATCACCGATACGGCCATCGTCCGGCTGGAGCAGCTCTACCCCATCCCCCGGCGCAAGCTGGAGTACGTGCTGGCGCCCTACGGCGAGCACGTCGAGTTCCGCTGGGTGCAGGAGGAGCCGTCGAACCAGGGCGCCTGGAGCTTCCTCAAGCTCAACCTGCCGGAGATGCTGCCGCGGCTGGCCGACATCTCGCGGGTGTCCCGCCGTGCTATGGCGGCGCCGTCCGCCGGGTCGGCGAAGGTGCACGCCGTGGAGCAGGCACAGGTCGTCGCGGGGGCGTTCGCGTAGCGCCGGTCGTCGACGTTCCATCGGGTATGACGCAGCCCCGGGGCGGCGTCATACCCGATGCGCTATCCCAATCCGCACATAACGGAATACCTCGGCGCCTGCGCCCGTTGTCACGGGTATACCCGCGTGAAAGGTGAAATCTATGCAGGTCGAGGTGTTCTCGGATGTGGTGTGCCCCTGGTGCTACATCGGCAAGCGACACATGGAAGAGGCGCTGACGACGTTCCCGCACGCCGATCAGGTGACGGTGACATACCGCTCGTACCAGTTGTCGCCGGATAGCCCGCAGCACTCCGAGGATTCGCTCGCCGAGATGCTGGCGAAGAAATACCGTGTCTCCCTCGAGCAGGCGCAGGCGATGAACGACCGGGTGACCGGCGTGGCCGCCGAGGCGGGGCTGGACTACCAGCTCGACCAGGCGCACCCGGCGAACACGTTCGACGCGCACCGGCTGCTGCATTTCGCCGCCGAGCACGGCAAACAGGCCGAGATGAAGGAGCGGCTGATGGCCGCGTACTTCACCGAGGGCAAACGCATTGGCGACGTGGACGTACTGGTCGGCGAGGCCGTGGCCGTCGGCCTGGACGGCGACGCGGCCCGCGCCGCGCTGGCAGGGTCCCGCTACACCGACGAGGTCAATGCCGACCTGTCCCTGGCCCGGGCGTTCGGCATCAGCGGCGTGCCGTTCTTCGTCATCGACCGGAAGTACGGACTGTCGGGCGCGCAGCCGGCCGCGGTGATCCGCCAGGCGCTGGACAGCGCGTGGCTGGAATCCCACCCGCTCACCATGGTCGGCGCGCCGACCGACGGCGACGCGGACGACGCCTCCTGCGCCGACGGGGTCTGCCGGGCCTGAGACCGGGCACGGCGCGCGGAGCCGGCTACGCGACGCGCTTCCCGGCGCGCCAGACGGCCCGGGCGCCCACCCCGCCCACCCGGTAGGCGATGTGGTCGATCGACGGCGCGTCGATCACCTGCACGTCGGCCCGGGCGCCGACGCGGATGGCGCCGACATCGTCGCGGCGCAGCGCCCTCGCCCCGCCGGCGGTCGCGGCGTGCACCGCCTCCTCCGCCGTCAGGCCGCACTGCAGCACGGCCAGCGCGACGACCAGCGGCATCGACGCGGTGTACGACGTGCCGGGATTGCAGTTGGTGGCGAGGGCGAGGGACACGCCGGCGTCGGCGAGCCGGCGCCCCGGGGCGGGCGGCTGCCGGGTGGACAGATCCGTGGCCGGCAGCAACGTGGCCACCGTGTCCGATCCGGCCAGCGCGTCGATATCGGCGTCGGTCAGGTGCGTGCAGTGGTCCACCGAGGCGGCGCCCATCTCCACGGCCAGCCGGACACCGGGACCCGGACCGAGCTGATTGCCGTGCACCCGCAGGCCCAGACCCGCGGCGCGCCCCGCCGCCAGCACCCGGCGCGATTCGGATTCGTCGAACGCACCCGCCTCGCAGAACACATCGATCCACCGAACGCCGCCCGCCACGGCGGCCAACATGGGCCCGGTGACCAGATCCAGGTAGCCCGCGCGGTCGGCGTCATATTCGGCCGGGACCACGTGCGCACCGAGGAAGGTGACGTCGTCGACGCCCGCGACGGCGGCGATCCGGGCGCTGCGCGCCTCGTCGGCCACGGTGAGCCCGTACCCGGTCTTCGTCTCGATGCAGGTGGTGCCCGCGGCGTGCATGTCGTGGATCCGATCGGTGACCAGCCTGCCCAGCGTCTCGTCGTCGGCGGCCCGGGTGGCATCGACGCTGGCCCGCATACCGCCGGCCCGGTAGGGCTGCCCGGACA
>JBIQMQ010000031.1:0-19136 GCA_044463185.1 Nakamurella lactea
GTCAGTCGCCCAGGGTGAGGAAGTCGGCGAGCTGCTGGCCGAGCTTGGCCGGGTCGGTGACCGGGACGTATTCGCCCCCGGCGGCGCCCGCGATATCGGTGTAGGCGTCCACCGGCACCGCGTCGCCCAGGCCGATCACGTCCAGCCGCAGCGCGTCCTTTTCGGCGCCCACCGCGGTGAGCACCTGTCGGCGGAGCGTGCCCGGCGTCTGGTCCACGCCGCTGGTGATGAGGACGACGCGGTTCTCGCGTCCCTCCGCGGCGGCGGCCGCGGCCTTCGGCAGCGCTTCCATCACGGCGCCGTAGGCCCAGCGATCCCCGTGCGGCTGCAGGTTGGCGATGACATCGACGAGCGCCTGCGAACGTAACTCGTCAACGGTGTCCGCCACCGAGCCGTCCGCGGCCAGCTTCGTCACCGAGACCTTCTCCGTGATAAGGCCGGTCGGCACCAGCTCCGGGAACCCGCTCGGCGGGTAGATCGCGCCGTCGGAATACACCCACAAGCCGACGCGGTCGGTGATCGACCCGTCCGTCAATTCGGGCAGCGCCTTCTTCACCCAATCCAGCAGGGAGCTGCCGTCGCGCTCCGTCGCCATGTGTTCGGAGGTGTCCACGATGAGAGTGAGTACCGGTCCGTCGTCGGCCAGTTCCGGAGGCGCGGGGCTCGTCTCGGTGGTGGGTGTCGTCGTGGTCGTCGTGGTCGGCGCGATGGTGGTTGGTGTGGTCGTGGTCGGCGCGGTAGTGGTCGGTGCCGTCGTGGTCGTGGCGCTGGTGCTGCTCGGTGGCGCCTCAGCCTGCCCGAGTGCCACCGCGATGGCCAGGTCGACGGTGGGCCCTCCCGCGGGCACCATCGTCACCGCCGCCTGGGTGTTGACCTCGGGGAGAGGTTCGGCGGCGTGCGCGGACGTGGTGCGCCAGCCGTGATCCGCCAGGATCTGCTGCCCCGCGACCCCGGAGAGAAATGCCTGGAAGTCGCTGCCCGCCGCGGTGATGGTCCGGCCCGTCCAAGAGGCCGAGATCGGTGCGGCGATCAGTGCGTCGCCGGTGGTCGAACCGACCGGATGCACCGCCGTCAACACGTCGCCGGTCGTCGACTTGTCGAAGCGCACCAGCTCGGCCTCCACCACGGGCACCGCGGTAACCGTCGCGGAGTCGGGCGATGAGGAAGCCGGAGCCGCCAGCGCGATCAGGGCCTCCCGGGTGGTGGTCGCCTTGCCGCCGCGGTCGGCGTCGACGGCGGTGAGCAACTCGGTCTTCGCGGCGATGGTGGCGGTGTCCACGGGCACCGACGGATCGGTTCCGGCCACCACCGACTGCAGCGCGTAGCTGCTGGCCCGCGATGTGGCGATGGGCGGAAGCTGCAGGATCAGATGCCGCCCCGACGGCAACGACAGGGTGCCGTCCGGGCCGGCCGCCGTGCCCAGGTCGGCCCACGTCACGCCGGCCGCTGCGGCGGCGTCACCGCCGCGCATGGCCAGCACCACGGGCGACCAGGCGAACGGGTCGGTGGGATGCCCGGCGGCCAGATCGGGGCGCACGCCGTCCAGCGCGGACAGCGACGCCGCGCTATCCGGGATCCACATGCCCGGCGGCGGCATCTCCTTGACGGGCCAGCGGCCGGTCAAACCGGCCAGGACGGCGTCATCGGAGGCGGTGGTGACGACGGCGGTGATGCAGGCGGACCGGACCACGGGCTTCGTCTTGTTGTAGGCGCCAGCGGCCTGCGACAGCGCCGGGGAGGCGCCCGGACCAGCCAGGATGGACAGCGTCACATCGCTGCTGCACACGGCCTGTTCGGTGGAATCGGCACGGTTGAGCACCACGATGTACCCGACGATCGCGACGATCATCACGAGTCCGGCACTGATAGCGCCGATCAGCCACCCGGCGAGACCCCTGCCCCGCTCGTCGTCCGCGTGGCGGCCCATCGATCCTCCGCTCCCGTTCGTTTGCCACAGCGTAGCGGGCCCCGATGAGCACCCGCGGGCACGGTGCGTTTCGCCCGTCTTGTACCGCCCTGTCGGGCGCTCGCATCCGCCGAGACCGGGTTCGCGGCGGACGCCAGCTGCTCCGTGCCCGCCGCGGCGTCAACCCTCCGTGGGTGGCGCCGGACCCCGCCGACCTGACACCATGGACACGTACCTGCGAGATCAGCGTGGAAGGACCGCCGCGAAATGGCCAATCCGTTTGTCAAAGCATGGAAGTACCTCATGGCGTTGTTCTCGTCCAAGGTCGACGAGTACGCCGACCCCAAGGTGCAGATCCAGCAGGCCATTGAGGATGCGCAGCGTCAGCACGCCGCCCTGTCACAGCAGGCGGCCGCGGTGATCGGCAACCAGCGTCAACTGGAGATGAAGCTCAACCGCCAGCTCGGCGAGGTCGAGCGGCTGCAGACCTCGGCGAAGCAGGCGCTGGTGCTGGCCGACCAGGCCAAGGCCCAAAACGACCTGGAGAAACAGGCCAAGTACGAGCAGACCGCCCAGGTGTTCGCCACGCAACTGGTCTCCGCCGAGCAGCAGATGGAAGACCTGAAGTCGATGCACGACCAGGCGCTGCAGGCCGCGGAACAGGCGAAGAAGGCCGTCGAGCAGAACGCGGTCCGGCTGCAGCAGAAGCTGGCCGAGCGCACCAAGCTGCTCTCGCAGCTCGATCAGGCCAAGATGCAGGAGCAGATTTCGTCGTCGCTCAAGTCGATGTCGGAGCTCAACGCGCCGGGCACGACGCCCACCCTGGACGAGGTGCGCGAGAAGATCGAGCGGCGCTACGCCAACGCGCTCGGCGCCACGGAACTCAGCCGGAACTCGGTGGAGGGCCGCATGCTCGAGGTGGAGATGTCCACCATCGACATGGCCGGATCGGCGCGGCTGGATCAGCTCCGGGCGCAGTTGCACCCCGAGTTGGCGGACGCGGCGAAGCCCGCGATCACCGGCGGTGACGCCGCAGCGGCAAATGCCCCGGCGACTGCTCCGGCCGCCGAACCGGCCGCGGCTCCCACCGAACAGGCGTAGACACCGGAGTCATATATGGACGGACCTGCCGAGCGCAACGCACACGCGTCGGCGGTGGTGAGAACCACGGTCGACCGCGGCATGGACGTGGTCACTTCCGTGAAGGACACCGCGGCGGAGATGATGCGCAAGCGTCGCGACCCCGCGTACGTCGCCGAGCGCCGCCGGGTCGCGGCCCGGCGGCGGCTGACCGCCTGGTCGCTGGCCGGTCTGGTGCTGCTCGGGGCCGGTGTGAACGGCGTCGTCGGGCTCGCTGGTGACGGCGGCACCGTCACCTCCGTCGGCGCGATGGTGCTGATTGCCGGTCTGTTCGTGTACTGCGTCGTCGGCAGCGTTCAAGCGGCGCGGGATCTGCGTCGGCGCAGCCGGGCCGCGCGGCTGCTTCCGCCGCCGGGTCCCGAGCGCCGCGCCGTGACCGGCGCCGTCCGCCCGCTCATGGCCCGACTCGATGCCTACTCCGACGCGCTGCGGCAGAGCGTCGGGATGATTGGCATCGCTCCGGTGGCTGCCGATCGGACCACCGCCACGGACGATGTGGTTCAGCAGCTGCGCAACGAGACGCTGGCGTCCGCGGACGCTGCCGAGACGCGGCTGCGCGGCAAGGCTGCGGAGTACTCGGCGCTGGTGCGCGGCGGCGCGGCGTCCGGGTCCGATATGGCGCGCGTCCGCGACCGGCTGGAACGCGAACTCCGGGACGGGGTCGACGACTACGGTCGGCTGGTGGCGGCGGCCTCCGACGCGGCCGGAGCCTCCCAGCATCTCGGTCACGCGGCGCTCACCGGGCGCACCGAACTCGCGGAACTGACCGATCGGCTCACCGCGCTCGCCGACGGCATGCGCGAGATCACCGGCCGGAGCGGCAGCGCCGATCCGGCGTGACGCCCGCCCGTGCATCGGTAGCATCGCGGAGTGCGACTCACTGAATTCCGGGGGCTCATGCAGGCGCATTTCGGTCCCGTTCGCGCGCCGTCGGTGGCGCACGATCACGTGTTCGCCGAACTGGACGGCCGCACCGCCGACGACGCACTGGCCGCCGGGGTCGACCCGCGGCGGGTCTGGTACGCCGTCTGCGACGTATTCGAGGTCCCCGAATCCCTGCGATACGGGCTGCCCGACGAGCCGGATACACCCTAGACACGCCGCGCGCAGCGCGCGCATGGCGTCATGCTTATCGAACTGATGTACGCTTACGGCGATAACAGGGTATGGCGTGATCCGAAACGGTGCCGACTGCGACCTGGAACGGGCCGGATCGGGGAACGACCGGGCCGAGTTATCCACAGGTCGACTGTTATGCACAGGTCCGCCGTGCTGGGACGACGCTGTCGGATGCTCGCGTTACCGTCGTGGCGGTGTTCGAGATGGTGGCCGGGTAGTTAGCCGGACGACATCTCCGGCACGACTCGACACAGCTACTGCCGCCGGGCCTCAGGGGCCCGGGCGGCACGGAAAGGCAGAGGTGGTTCGCGATGGCCGCTGACGATCGTGAGAAGGCGCTGGGGATCGCGCTCGCGCAGATCGAGAAGCAGTTCGGAAAGGGATCGGTGATGCGGCTCGGCGACGAGGGCAGGGCACCGGTGGCGGTGATCCCGACAGGATCCATCGCCCTCGATGTCGCCCTCGGTATCGGCGGACTGCCGCGTGGCCGCGTGATCGAAATCTACGGCCCGGAGTCGTCCGGCAAGACGACGGTGACGCTGCACGCCGTGGCCAATGTGCAGGCCGCGGGCGGGATCGCCGCGTTCATCGACGCCGAGCACGCGTTGGACCCGGAGTACGCCAAGGCGCTCGGTGTCGACACCGACGCGCTGCTGGTCTCGCAGCCCGACACGGGGGAGCAGGCGCTGGAGATCGCGGACATGCTCATCCGCTCCGGCGCCATCGACCTCGTCGTCATCGACTCGGTCGCCGCCCTGGTGCCGCGCGCCGAGATCGAGGGCGAGATGGGCGACAGCCACGTCGGCCTGCAGGCCAGGCTGATGTCGCAGGCGCTGCGCAAGATCACCGGGGCGCTCTCCACCACCGGCACCACGATGATCTTCATCAACCAGCTTCGGGAGAAGATCGGCGTGTTCTTCGGGTCTCCGGAGACGACGACCGGCGGTAAGGCGCTCAAGTTCTACGCCTCGGTGCGGCTCGACATCCGGCGAATCGAGTCCCTCAAAGAGGGCAGCGACGTCATCGGCAACCGGACCCGCGTGAAGGTCGTCAAGAACAAGGTCGCCCCGCCGTTCAAGCAGGCCGAGTTCGACATCCTCTACGGGCAGGGCATTTCCCGTGAGGGCTCGCTGATCGACGTCGGCGTGGAGCAGGGCATCGTGCGCAAGTCCGGCGCCTGGTACACGTACGAGGGTGAGCAGCTCGGTCAGGGCAAGGAGAACGTGCGCACGTTCCTCAAGGAGAACCCGGATCTGGCCGACGAGATCGACCGCCGGATCAAGGAGAAGCTCGGCATCGGTGTCGAAGCCGCGACCGATCCGGCGGACGAGGTCGCACCGGCGCCGGTGGACTTCTGAGCGTCCGCGGGCAGCGCCAGGGCATGAGAGGACGCGGCACCCAGGATCCCGGCTTGGACTCGGGCGCCGCCGAAACACGCGATGCGGGCGGTGGCACCCGCCGACCCGGGGACCGGGCCGCCGAGGGACCGGCGGCCGGCGATCCCGTGGCCGCAGCCAAGAATCTCTGCCTGAGATGGCTGACGGTGCGCGCACGCTCCCGCGCCGAGTTGGCCACCAAGCTGCGTGAGCGCGGGATCCCGGATGACGCCGCCGCGCGCGCCCTCGACCGGTTGGCCGAGCTGGGACTCATCGACGATGCGGCCTTCGCTGCGGCGTTCGTCGCGAGCAAGCATCGGGACCGCGGGCTGGGTCGCACTGCACTTCGGCGCGAACTGGAGCGCAAGGGCATCGACCGCGGACTCGCGGACCAAGCGCTCGAGGCGATCGACGGCGATGCGGAGCGCCGTCGCGCCGCGCAACTGGTCGCCAAGAAACTCGACGCGGCCATGTTCGCCGGGACGGAGGCGGCACGGCG
Source organism: Nakamurella lactea (assembly GCA_044463185.1). GTDB lineage: Bacteria > Actinomycetota > Actinomycetes > Mycobacteriales > Nakamurellaceae > Nakamurella > Nakamurella lactea_A. Next base: position 6,041 of record JBIQMQ010000031.1, read on the forward strand.
GCGGTTGCTCGGCATGTTGGCCCGCCGCGGCTACTCACCCTCCGTCGCGATTCCCGTCGTCAACGACGCGTTGCGCGGGTTCGCCGAGCCGTGGGAGCTGTCCGGCGACGACGAATCCGGCGCCTGATCCAGTCTCCGGATCGACGCCGAGCGGTGCTGCCGGCGACGGGTCGGCTTGACCGACCGTGACACTCTCTTTACCCTCGGAATTACAGAAGTGTGACGAACCCGAGCGCCACTGAGCACGGCGCACCTGATAGCGATACCGATTGAGCACTGCGTGCCCCCGCGGGCACGCGCCTGTAGCGCCCGAGCGACCGCTCGTCCGGGTGCCGCTGACCGTACCCGCGAACGGGATCGTCTACCGGGCGCATCGCCCGAGGTTCGTGACCCTTCCCATCGCGAAGAGTCGCGCCGGCGGACCGCCGGACGACGGACGGCAAGGGAGGCGACGCATGGATACCAGCGCCGTGCTGCTGATCATCGCCCTAGCCGTGGTCGTCGTGGCACTGACCGTCGTTCTACTCATCGCGCTTCGACGCCGGGGTGGCACACCTGCCGCGCTCAGTGCCGAGGAGATCCGCGCGATCCTCGCCGAAACCATGGCGGCGAGCGCGGCGGCGCAGCCGGACAGCGGCGTCGGCAGCATCCCTGGCGCCGGCAGCATCCCTGGCGTCAGCAGCGGACGCGACGGCGGCAGCGGACGTGACGGCGGCGCGGAGCCCGGGGCACCGGACGAGCCGAGCGGGTTGGCCCGCAGCGCCGAGCCCGAGGCCGCCCCGCGGCATAGCGCCGGTGACGACGTCGACGCCATCGAGCGCGCCGCACGCGACGAGGTCGAGCGCATTCTGCACCAAGCCCGCGCCGACGCCGAGGCGATCACCGCGGCCGCCGCCGCCGAACGCGAACGCCTGGCGGAAGAAGCCCAGGTTTTGGCCGACGACAAACGGGCGCTGGCGGCCGACCGCGATCGCCTGCGGGCTGACCGTGCCGACGTGGTGCGGCAGCGGGACGATCTCGCCGAGCGGGAACATGCGGTGCAGAGCCGCATCGCCGCGGCGGACGCCCGGCAGCGCTCGCTGGACCAGTCCCGCTCCGAACTGCTCGCCGCCCGGGCGGAGCTCGACGCGGCTCGCGCGGAACTGGCCGCGGAACGCGCCGAGCAGCTCGCCGCCCACGAGGCGGAACTGGTGCGCCTGTCGTCGCTGACCGCGGACGAAGCGCGCGCCGAGCTTCTTGCCAGCCAGGAGGAATTGGTCCGCCGCGACGCCGCGCTGATGATCCGCCGCATCGAGACCGAAACGCAGACCACCGCCAAGGAACGTGCCCGGCGCATCGTGGCCGACGCCATTCAGCGCATCGCCAGCGACCAGACGTCCCAATCCGTGGTGTCCGTGCTGCAGTTGCCGTCGGACGAGCTCAAGGGTCGGATCATCGGACGCGAAGGCCGCAACATCAGAACGTTCGAGACCGTCACCGGCGTCAACGTCATCATCGACGACACGCCGGAGGCGGTGCTGCTGTCCTGCTTCGACCCAGTCCGCCGCGAGATCGCCCGCGTCACCCTGCAGTCGCTCATCGACGACGGGCGCATCCACCCGCACCGCATCGAAGAGGCGTTCGAACGCGCCCAGGAAGAGGTGGACGCGCTGTGCGCCCGCGCCGCGGAGGACGCGCTGCTGGACGTCGGGATCACCGACCTGCACCCGGAGCTGGTGTCCCTCGTCGGCCAGCTCAAGTACCGCTCCTCGTACGGCCAGAACGTGCTGGCGCACCTCGTGGAGACCTCGCACATCGCCCGGATGATGGCGGCCGAGCTCGGCGTCGACGGCAGCATCGCGGCCCGCGGGGCGTTCCTGCACGACATCGGCAAGGCGCTCACGCACGAGGCCCAGGGCTCGCACGCCATCGTCGGTGCGGAGATCGCGCGGAAGTACGGCGAGTCCGCCGAGGTGGTGCACTGCATCGAGGCGCACCACGACGAGGTGCCGCCGACGACCGTCGAGGCCGTGCTCACCCAGGCCGCGGACGCGTGCTCCGGCGGACGCCCGGGCGCGCGGCGCGAATCGCTGGAGTCGTACGTCAAGCGGCTCGAACACATCGAGGCGATCGCCAGCGCCAAGAAGGGCGTGGACAAAGTGTTCGCGATGCAGGCCGGCCGGGAGCTCCGCGTCATGGTCAAGCCCGAGATCGTCGACGATCTGGAGGCGCATGTGATGGCCCGTGAGGTGGCGAAGCAGATCGAGGAAGAACTCACCTACCCCGGCCAGGTGCGGGTCACTGTGATCCGCGAGTCCCGCGCCACCGAAGTCGCCCGCTAACCTCTCAGCGGAAGTCGAGACGGGCCGGGGCCACGTATCCTTGACGTCTGTGAGCACCGCAACGACCGAGACCCGCACGTATCACATCACCACCTACGGGTGTCAGATGAACGTGCACGACTCCGAGCGGTTGGCCGGGCTCTTGGAGCAGGCGGGCTACGTCGCCGTCGGCGAGCGCGACACGGCCGACGTGGTCGTCTTCAACACCTGCGCCGTCCGCGAGAACGCCGACAACCGGCTGTACGGCACCCTGGGTCATCTCGCCCCGGTGAAGGCGGCGCGCCCCGGCATGCAGATCGCCGTCGGCGGTTGCCTGGCGCAGAAGGACGGCGCCTACGTCGTCGAACGGGCTCCCTGGGTCGATGTCGTCTTCGGCACCCACAATTCCGGGTCGCTGCCGGTCCTGCTGGAACGCGCCCGGCACAACCAAGAGGCGCAAGTCGAGATCCTCGATGCGCTCGAGGTCTTCCCGTCCTCGCTGCCCGCGAAGCGTGATGCGCTGTACTCGGCGTGGGTGTCCATCTCGGTGGGCTGCAACAACACGTGCACATTCTGCATCGTGCCGTCGCTGCGCGGCCGGGAGGCCGACCGGCGACCCGGCGACATCCTCGCCGAGGTGCAGATGCTGGTCGCCGACGGCGTGTCCGAGGTGACATTGCTCGGCCAGAACGTCAATGCCTACGGGGTGCAATTCGGCGACCGGCAGGCGTTCTCCAAACTGCTGCGCGCGTGCGGCGGGATCGAGGGTCTGGAGCGGGTGCGTTTCACCTCCCCGCACCCGGCCAATTTCACCGATGACGTGATCGCCGCGATGGCCGAGACCCCCAACGTGTGCCACCAGCTGCACATGCCGCTGCAATCCGGGTCGGATCGCATCCTCAAGGCCATGCGTCGCTCGTACCGGTCCGATCGCTTCCTGGACATCCTCGGCCGGGTCCGCGCCGCGATGCCGGACGCTGCGATCTCCACCGACATCATCGTCGGATTCCCCGGCGAGACCGACGAGGACTTCCAGCACACCATCGACGTGGTGCGGCAGGCGCGGTTCGCCTCTGCCTACACCTTCCAGTACTCGCCGCGCCCCGGCACGCCGGCCGCCACGATGGCAGACCAGGTGCCGGCGGACGTCGTCTCCGAGCGCTACCGCCGGCTGGTCGAGGTGGTCGACGAGTGCGCGCTGCAGTCCAACCGGGAGCAGGTCGGCTCGGTCGTGGAGGTGCTGGTGTCCTCCGGCGAAGGGCGCAAGGACGGCGAGACCCATCGCCTGTCCGGCCGGGCCCGGGACGGCCGGCTGGTGCACTTCACCCCGACGGGAGCGGCGGTCAACGGATCGATCCGCGCCGGCGACTACGTCACCACCGTCGTCAGCTACGGTGCCCCCCATCACCTGCTCGCCGACGGCGACATCGTGATGCACCGGCGCACCCGCGCCGGCGACCGCGCCGAACGTGGATTCGCGCTGCGCACACCGGGAATCGGCTCGGCGGCCCCCAGCTTCGGCACACCGAAGCCGGTGGCCCGGGCGCGCTAGTCCGTCCGGTTCGCGCCTCGTCGAGGGCGGCGTCATCGGCGTGCGGCAGTCGCAGGGGCGGGCACCGCGCCCGCGCTCGGGCCGCGCATGGGAGGATGGCGGGTGTGTTGCGCTGGATCACCGCGGGAGAATCGCACGGGGAAGCACTGGTCGCCGTCCTGGAGGGCGTGCCGGCCGGTGTCGACGTGACTGCTGACGAGATTGCGCGGCAGCTCGCCCGGCGCCGTCTCGGCTACGGTCGCGGCGCCCGGATGAAGTTCGAGAAGGACCAGGTGACGCTGCTCGGCGGCGTGCGCCACGGCCGAACCATGGGCGGCCCGGTGGCCGTGACCATCGGTAACACGGAGTGGCCCAAGTGGGAGAAGATCATGTCTCCCAACCCGGTGGATCCGGCCGAGATCAGCACGCTGGCCCGCAACGCCCCGCTCTCCCGGCCGCGCCCCGGCCACGCCGACCTGACCGGCATGTGGAAGTACGACTTTGACGACGCCCGGCCGGTACTGGAGCGTGCGTCGGCCCGCGAGACGGCGGCCCGGGTCGCGCTGGGCACCGTGGCCCGCAATTTCCTGCGCCAGGTGCTCGGCGCGGAGGTGCTCTCGCACGTGGTGTCGCTGGGCGCGGTCCAGGCGCCGGACGGACCGCTGCCGGCACCCGACGACCTGGCGGCGATCGACGAATCGCCGGTGCGGGCCTTCGAAGCCGCGGCGACCGCCGCGATGGTCGCCGAGGTCGACGCCGCCAAGAAGGACGGCGACACCCTCGGTGGCGTGGTCGAAGTATTGGTCTACGGCCTGCCCCCGGGGCTCGGCTCCTACGTGCACGGCGACCGCCGGCTGGACGGGCAGCTCGCCGGCGCGCTGATGAGCATCCAGGCCATCAAGGGCGTGGAGGTCGGCGACGGCTTCCTCACCGCCCAGCGCCGCGGCTCGGTCGCCCATGACGAAATCGACGCGGCGGGCGGGCACGTCACGCGCCGCTCGAATCGGGCCGGTGGCACCGAGGGCGGCATGACCAACGGCGAGGTGCTGCGGGTACGCGCCGCGATGAAACCCATCTCGACGGTGCCGCGGGCGCTGGCCACGGTGGACACCGCCACCGGTGAGCCGGCGGTCGCCATCAACCAGCGCAGCGATGTGTGCGCGGTACCGGCAGCCGGTGTGGTGGCCGAGGCCATGGTGGCGCTGGTGGTGGCCAACGCCGTCGTCGAGAAGTTCGGTGGCGACTCGGTGGGCGAAACCGCCCGCAACGCGCGCAGCTACCTGGCGGCGTTGGCGGAGCGCACCGTCTCGCCCGGTGATCCGGGTGACGTCGCAGCGGTGCAGCATGGCTGACCCGGTCGCCGGCACACGACCCGGGGGCGGACCGGCGGTCGTGCTCATCGGCCCGCCCGGGGCTGGGAAGTCCACGGTCGCCAAGGCACTGGCGTCGCGCACCGGGTGGACGGTGCGCGATACCGACGACGACGTCGAACGCGCGGCCGGGCGCAGTGTCAGCGAAATCTTCACCCAGTCCGGAGAGGCCGAGTTCCGCCGGATGGAGCGCGAGGCGGTGGCCGCGGCGCTCGCCGAGCACACCGGAATCCTCTCGCTGGGCGGCGGCGCGGTGATGGATCCGGACACGCAGCGGCTGCTGGCCGGCCACCGCGTGGTGTTCTTGTCCATCTCCATGCCGATCGGTGTGCGGCGCACCGGCATGTCCGACCAGCGGCCGATGTTCGTCGGTGTCAACGCCAGGGCCATGTTCAAGTCGCTCCTGGAGGCTCGCCTGCCGGTCTACCGCTCGCTGGCCCTGGTCGAGATCGACACCGACCACATGACGGCCGGCCAGGTCGCCGACCGGGTGCTGGTGGAACTGGGCTATCGGGTGGAGTCGTGACGGCGACCGTGGACGCGCGCGATCCGGCCACTGTGCACGTGGGTACCGCGCACCCCTACGACGTGGTGATCGGCCGGGAGGTGACCGGGGCGGTGGTGGATGCCGTCGACGGGGCGCACCGGGCGGCGGTGCTGCATCCCCCGACGCTCGCCGGGCGGGCGCGCGTCCTGGCGGAGCGGCTGGCCGACGCCGGCAGCGTGGTGACCACCGTCGAGGTCCCCGACGCGGAGGCCGCGAAAACCGTCGAGGTGATCGACCGTTGCTGGGCCGAGTTCGCCGACGCCGGACTCGACCGCACGTCGGTGGTCATCGGCCTGGGCGGCGGCTCCGTCACCGATCTTGCCGGGTTCGCCGCGGCCACCTACATGCGCGGTATCCGGCTGATTCACGTGCCGACCACGGTGCTCGGCATGGTGGATGCCGCAGTGGGCGGCAAGACCGGCATCAACACCGCCGCCGGGAAGAACATGGTCGGCGCGTTCTACGAGCCGGTCGTCGTCGTTGCCGACCTGGACACGCTCGCCACGCTCCCGCGGGCCGACCTCATCGCGGGCATGGCCGAAGTCGTCAAGTGCGGATTCATCGCGGATCCCGAAATCCTGCGCATCGTCGAAGCCGACCCGGAGCGGGCCGCCGATCCTTCGTCCCCGGAGCTCGCCGAGCTGATCCGCCGGGGTGTGGCCGTCAAGGCGGGCGTCGTGGCGGCCGACCTTCGTGAGTCGTCCTTGCGCGAGATCCTCAACTACGGTCACACGCTGGGCCATGCCATCGAGCGGCGTGAGGCCTTCGGCTGGCGACACGGGCACGCGGTCGCGGTGGGAATGGTGTTCGCGGCCGAACTGGCCCGGGCCGCGGGCAGGTTGGACGACGCCACGGCCGACCGGCACCGCACGGTACTACGCCTGCTCACACTGCCCACCGGCTACGACCACCCGGGCGCCTGGGACGAACTCGTCGGACACATGCGACACGACAAGAAGTCCCGCGACGGTCACCTCCGCTTCGTGACGCTCGATAGGCTGGCGGAGCCCGCGCGACTGGAGGACCCCAGCGCCGAGCTGCTTCGGCGCGCGTACGCGGCGATGAACGCGGCCGCATCCGAGGCGCAGTAATCCACGACGTCACACCGATACGACCAGCGGCCGGATGCGGCCGGGGAGGAAAGGCAGGCCACCTCGATGACGATCGAGCCGACCAGAGTGCCGGGCGTACCGATGCTGGCGGAACGGGCACCGGCGGAGCCGCGGCAGGTGTGGGTGCTCAACGGAGTGAACCTGGGGCGACTGGGGTCCCGCGAGCCGGAGGTGTACGGCTCGACGACCCACTCCGCGCTGGCGGATCGGCTCGTGGTGCTCGGTTCCGAACTCGGGTTGGCCGTCGAGGTTCGGCAGACCGACGCGGAGTCCGTCATGGTCGGCTGGTTGCACGCCGCCGCAGATGACGCGATTCCGGTCGTGCTGAACCCGGCTGCGTGGAGCCACTATTCGATCGCAATCCGGGACGCCGCTGCCCAGCGCACCGCCGACCTGGTCGAGGTGCACATCTCCAATGTCGCGGCGCGCGAGGAATTCCGGCATCGATCCCTGATATCAGCCGTCGCCACCGGCACGATTGCCGGACTCGGCCTGGAGAGCTACGCGCTGGCGTTGCGGTTCATCGCGGGCCGCCCCGACTAACGCTCGACGCCGCCGCCAACCTCATGGCGGATGGCCATCGCGGCGCAGCCGTCTGCTTCCAGTTGCCCAGCCGACGGTCTTCTCGCGACACAGACGACGGCCTTCTCGCGACACAGCCGACGGCCTTCTCGTGACACGGCCGAGGGCCTCCCAGCATGCGGGAGCGGTGCCCAGAATGTGCGCGGGCGGGCATACACTCGTCCGCATGACCGTTGCTTCGCATTCCGCCCTGGATTCTTTCGCCACGACGACTGCGCCGGGCGTCGACATCAAGCCACGCAGCCGTCAAGTAACGGACGGTGACGAAGCCACTGCGGCTCGCGGCATGCTCCGCGCCGTAGGTCTGGGCGACGAGGATTTTGCGAAACCGCAGATCGGTATCGGTTCCAGCTGGAACGAGATCACCCCGTGCAACCTGTCCCTGGACCGGCTGGCGAAGGCCTCCAAGCAGGGCGTGTTCGCAGCAGGTGGCTACCCCCTGGAATTCGGCACCATCTCGGTGTCCGACGGCATCTCCATGGGCCACGAGGGGATGCACTTCTCGCTAGTGTCGCGGGAGGTCATCGCCGACTCGGTGGAGACCGTCATGAGCGCGGAACGGCTGGACGGCTCCGTGCTGCTGGCCGGCTGCGACAAGTCCCTGCCCGGCATGCTGATGGCCGCCGCCCGGCTGGATCTGGCCTCCGTCTTCCTCTACGCCGGCTCGATCCTCCCGGGCACCGCGAAGCTGCACGACGGCACCGAGAAAGAAGTCACCATCATCGACGCCTTCGAGGCGGTCGGCGCCTGCGCCCGCGGGCTCATGCCGCGCTCTGACCTCGATGCGATCGAACGGGCCATCTGCCCCGGCGAGGGAGCCTGCGGCGGCATGTACACGGCCAACACCATGGCGAGCTGTGCCGAGGCGCTCGGCATGTCCCTGCCCGGCAGCGCCGCCCCGCCGGCCACCGACCGCCGGCGTGACAACTTCGCACACCGCTCCGGCGAAGCCGTCGTCGGGATGCTGCGCCTGGGCCTCACCGCCCGCCAGATCCTGACCAAGGAGGCCTTCGAGAACGCCATTGCCGTCCTCATGGCCTTCGGCGGCTCCACCAATGCGGTGCTGCACCTGCTGGCCATCGCGCACGAGGCGGACGTGGATCTTCAGCTCTCCGACTTCAACCGGATCGGTGCCAAGGTGCCGCACCTGGCGGACGTGAAGCCCTTCGGACGGCACGTGATGGTCGATGTCGACCGGATCGGCGGCGTGCCGGTGGTGATGAAGGCCCTGCTGGACGCGGGGCTGCTGCACGGTGACGTGCCCACGGTGACGGGCAAGACGATGGCCGAGAACCTCGAGGCCCTGAACCCTCCGGATTTGGACGGCACGGTGCTGCACGCGATGTCGCAGCCGATCCACCGGACGGGCGGCTTGACCATCCTCGGTGGATCGCTGGCGCCCGAGGGCGCGGTCGTGAAATCGGCCGGATTCGACACCGACGTGTTCACCGGAACGGCGCGGGTATTCGACCGTGAGCGAGCGGCTCTGGACGCCCTCGAGGACGGCACGATCACTGCCGGAGACGTGGTGGTGATCCGGTACGAGGGTCCGAAGGGCGGTCCCGGCATGCGGGAGATGCTCGCCATCACGGGCGCCATCAAGGGGGCCGGGCTGGGCAAGGACGTCCTGCTGCTCACCGACGGTCGCTTCTCCGGCGGGACGACCGGGCTGTGCGTGGGCCACGTCGCCCCGGAGGCCACCGACGGCGGACCCATCGCCTTCGTGCACGACGGGGACCAGATTCGGCTGGATGTCGCGCATCAGACCCTGGACTTGTTGGTCGATGCCGACGAACTGGAACGCCGCAAGCAGAACTGGGAGCCGCTGCCGCCCCGGTACACGCGGGGTGTGCTCGCCAAGTACTCGAAGTTGGTGCAGTCTGCCTCCAAGGGCGCCGTCTGCGGCTGAGCCGCCGGCCGGCTGCGAGACCGAGACGGACTATGCCCTGGACTCTTAACGGTTAGTTTTAGCAGGCAAAATAGCGCAGAGAACAAACGCGCGAGATGATCTTCGGATCATCTCGCGCGTTTGATGTACCCCATGAAAATCTCTCCCAGCGATAGGCGCGTCGCCATTATGTACAGACATGGATACTTCCATCCATGAAATGGTCGTTGACGGTTAGCCTCATGGCGATACCATTGCGGCATGACGGCATTCGTGGGGCGCCTGACGGAACTGCGCCGGCTCGGCGACGCGTGGGCCGAGGCCAGCGGTGCGGCGCTCCGTTCCGACACAACCGGCGAACGAGCTCGGTGCGTGACGCTGTCGGGACCGGCGGGTGTGGGAAAAACCCGACTGCTCGGCGAGTTCCTGAGCCGGGTGAATGCCCGGTCGTTCTTCTACGCCGCACCGACGGCGCACTCGACGACCGGAGCCGGGAACGGCGCGGAGAAAGCGCTCGCCGAGTTCACCGCACAAGCGGCGACGTCTGCCCTGCCCCGGGCGGAGCGCTTCCGCGACATCCTGGCGCCCGACTGGGATACGGCATTGCGGCTACTGTCCGATGCGCTCGATGATGGCTCTCGCACCGCCAACCCCGCGGTCGTCGTCATCGACAACGTCTCCGCCATTGTCGCCGGCGACCGAGGCTTCGCCGCGGCGTTCCGGCGCATCTGGCAGCACTCGCTGTCGGGTAAGGCGGTCCTCGTGGTGCTCGCTGGCCGGGGCGCCGCGACTCTGGCGGAGACGGTTGGTGCCCACGCGATCCGGCTCGACCTCGCGCCGTTCGACCCGGCCGAGACCGGTCAGGTACTCGATCTCGATCCGCTGCGCGCCTTCGACGCCTACATCGCCACCGGCGGCCATCCGGACATCGCGGCGCAATGGCCCACGGGGGCCGGCGTGTTGGACGCCATGACGGCCCTGCTCGGCCGGTCGCCGTCCGTTTTCGAGGTCCGCGCCGAGCGGTATCTGACCAGAGGATGGGGCATCGGTCCGCAGGCCCAGAAGGTCCTGGCGGTCACCGGATCCGAGGAGCGCAGCCGGGCTTGGATCGGTCGGGTGGCGGGGATGCCGCCGGCCACGTTGGACCGGGCGCTGAAACAACTCGTCGCCGATGGCCTCATCGAGGTGGAGAGACCCCGCTCCACCCGGGAATCCCGCGAGGCGCGCTATCGCATCGCCGACCCCTACATGCGGCTGTGGCTGCGGTGGATCGCGCCGCACACCGAGAACATCGCTCGCGGCCGGATCGACGTGGTCCTGGCCGACCTCCGCGCCCGCTGGGAGGCGTGGCGGCGCGGCACCATGCAGCTCGTCGCCCGCGAGGCGATGAACCGCCTGGCGGCGTCCGGTCAGCTCCCCGGGACAGCAGCAGTCGGCGGGTACTGGAACCGCTTCGAGGACGTCCGCATCGACCTTGTGGGCACCGACCGGGACGAGGCGCCGCAAGCGGTGACGTTCGTAGGCGCGTTCAAGTGGGATTCGACCGCCCCGTTCGACCATTTCGACCTCGGGTCGCTCATCGCGGGCCGACTGCAGGTGCCCGGCGTGACGGACACCACCCCGCTCGTCGCCGTCAGCCTGGCGGGCTCGGCGGTCGGCGACGCGGTCGCCGCCCTGCTAGGGCCGGCAGAGCTCATGTCCGCCTGGGCAGGCGCGGCATAGCGGGCGGTGTCCCTGTCGGGCGATGCAAGCGCGATCGGATGGATTCCGCAGGTCACCGGACGGACGTGAGGGAACCGGGCGCGGGTAAGCGATGCAGGCGCCGAGCGGCCATCACGCCGCTGAACACGCAGATCGCACCGGCCAGTGCGAACTGAGTGATGACGGCCGCGGCCCACGTCGGGCCCAGGCCGACGTCCAGCCGGGGAAGTGTGCCGACGCTCGCCGCGAACCGATACAGCGTCGCGGCCCCCGCACACAGGGAGAGCGCCAGCAGGTTCGACGTCCGTACGGTGCCGAGCCGGACGCGCCGCGTCGCCAACCACAACGCCGCGATCACCGTGGCCCAGCACCACTGTGCCGGGACGTCGGTCAGCACGAACGTGAAAAGACTGGGCCAGGTCACCGGGCTCGCGGCGCCGAGGTAGTAGAGCGCTGACGGGACGTTGAGTGCGACCACGGCCGCGCAGGCAGCACCCAGGTAGCGCACCGGCCGCTCGGCCGGCCTCTGCGGCTGCGTAGCACTCCAGGCGACGAGCCCGCCGAGCACGGCCACATCGATCAGTGCCGGGGCCAGGGAGCCCGGCCACACCGGACCCACGCCTGTCATCTGCCGCACCGCGCTGGCGACGCCGACCAATACGGGCAGCGCCGCGCAGGCCGTCGCCCAGCGCGCTCCGACCCGGCCGCCGAACACCACCAGCGGCAGCGTCGGCAGCCACGCCAAAAGCGACCACTGCTGGATCCACGCCCCACTGCCCACCGGAAGCCCCAAGAGTGCGGACCGCGGGTCGAATCCGGTTCCCGTGTCCAGGTAGACCTCGGGGAATGCCAACGACCACGCCCACCAGCAGGCAGTGGCCACGGCCGTCGTCCACAGCACGGTGAGCGCCATCAGCATCGCGGTTCGCAAACCCGCCGCTCGGGCTGCGAACCGCTCGGGCGCGACGGTCTCACCCCAGCGGGCACGCAGTGCGAGCGCTGCGACGGCCCGCATCTCGGCGCCGCTGGGGCGGCCGTGGCGCAGCGTGAGGTCGAAGTTCTCCGGATCGGCGTCATTCATCGCCGCCAGGTACGTATCGACCATCTCCTCCTCGCGCGCGGCACGGTAGCCGCGGGGGAGAAGCCGCAGAAGCCGCCGGTAGCGCGCCTCGAGCACGCTGATCTCCGGGTCGCCCGCTGCTCCGCCCGTAGGACCGCCCACGTCGCTCACCCGGCCGACCCCGCGATCCTCGGTCGCATGGCGCCGAGACGCTCCGACGCGACTCGAGCGGCAGCCGCCTTGCGCATCGTTTCCTCCGACAGCAACCGCCGCCCGTCGTCGGTGAGCCGGTAATAACGACGCAGCCGGGAGTCGACGATCTCCTCGCGGTCGAGCTCGATCGACCTCTGCGACTCCAGGCGGTCCAGGATGCCGTACAGGGTGCCGACGCTCAGCCGCAGCCTTCCTTCGGACAGCTGCGCGATCTCCTTGATGACGGCGTACCCGTGCAAGGGACCGGCGGTGAGGGCAGCCAGCGTGAAGAACGACTGCTCCGACAAGTTCCGGGGTGTCATGCGCTCAATATATCGCGGCACGTAGTATCACGCTCAGTGTCGCGGCACGGTCGTGGGTGGCGCCCGTTTCTACCGGTATTATTGGGCCGACATGACGGTCACCGTCGCGCCGAGAGCTCCGTCCCGGCACGCCGCGGTGTCCGCATCGAGGACAGCGGTGCCGTGCGACCGGAACGGGTGCTCACGGCGCGCTGTCGGCGCGGGACGGGACCCGAATTTACGAAGAATCACCTGGGGCTCCCGGCCGTCCGCGTCACCGGTGCGGGCCGCGGGGGTGACTGTTCGACGCGACTACCGAAAGGGCCGTCAGGTTCTGCTATGGCTTCCACGAGCGACTTCAAGAACGGACTGGTGCTGAACATCGACGGCCAGTTGTGGACCATCGTCGAGTTCCAGCACGTCAAGCCTGGCAAGGGCCCGGCCTTCGTGCGCACCACGCTGAAGAACGTGCTGTCCGGCAAGACCGTCGACCGCACCTTCAACGCCGGCG
>JBIQMQ010000032.1:0-18030 GCA_044463185.1 Nakamurella lactea
AAACACCGGTATGACTTGCAACAGGCGTTTGAGGATGTAGACGAACACGTGCCTCCCCTTTGCGGCCATCCGTCGGGGCGTGCGAGGCACGGAACCGGCGTCAGAGCCTGATCACCATTGACATTGCGCGACCGTGGGAAGCGGGCACACAACGGGCGCTGTTCAGGCGCCAGGCGGCGGGGGCGGCCGAGTGGCCGCCCCCGCCACATGACGTCACATGGACGTTAGCCCTTGGTGATCTGGTAGTACAGCGGAACCGAGTTCCAACCGAAGGTCACATTGGACACACCCTCGGCGTAGCCACCGGTGACGTTCGAGTACCAGAGCGGAATCGACGGAAGATCCTTCAGCAGGAGCTCCTGAGCCTTCTGGTAGTCCTGGATCGCCGTCTCCTGGTCCGGCGCGGAGGCGCCGTCAGCGAGCAGCTTGTCGAAGTCCGGGTTCGCGTAGTCACTGTCGTTGGACGAGGCGCCCGTGGAGTACAGCGGCTGCAGGAAGTTGTACAGACCGGGGTAATCCGCCTGCCATCCGGTACGGAAGGCAGTCTTGATGGTGCGGGCGTTGACATCCTTGCGGAGCGTGGCGAAGTCGACGTACGGCTTGCCCGCGGCGTCGATGCCCAGCGTGTTCTTCAGCGAGTTCGCCACCGCGTCGACCCACGGCTGGTGGCCGCCGTCGGCGTTGTAGGCGATCTCGAAGGTGCCGCTCCACGGCGAGATGGCGTCGGCCTGGGCCCACAGGTCCTTGGCCTTGTCCGCGTCGAACTTCAACACCTCGGCGCCGGGCAGGGAATCCGACCAGCCGTCGATGACCGGCGAGGTGAAGTCGCTGGCCGGGGTGCGGGTGCCGTTGAAGATCACCTGGGTGATCTGGTCGCGATCGATCGCCATGGACAGCGCCTGACGACGCAGCACGCCTTCCTCACCCGTGAAATGCTCGAGATCCTTCGGCAGGGTGAACGACTGGAAAATGGCGGCCGGCTGGTTCACTGCGCGATCGCCGAGATCCTGCTCGAACGTGGCGAACGCCGACGCGGGAACCGCGTCGTCGACGTCAAGGTTGTTCGACAGCAGATCGCTGTACGACGCATCCTGCGACGCGTAGAACACGATGGTCAGACCACCGTTGGCAGCCTGACGGCCACCGTTGTAATCCGGGTTCTTGACCAGGTCGATCTGCACGTCGTGCTGCCACGCACCGTCGCCCTTGAGCATGTACGGCCCATTGCCGATCGGGTTCTCGCCGAAGGCGTCCATGTCGTCGAACGCGACATCGGGCAGCGGGTAGTAGGCCGAGTAGCCCAGGCGCAGGGCGAAGTCGGCGGCGACCGGGGCGTTCAGCGTGATGGTGAACGTCTTGTCGTCGACCTTCTTCAGGCCGGTGAGCTCGGAATCCTTCTCACCGTCGAAGCCCTCGATGTCCGCGAACCACGACTGGTTGAGCTGCTTGTTCGAGAACAGGGCACCGTACTGCCAGGCCTTGATGAAGCTGTCCGAGGTCACGGGCTGGCCGTTGGTGAACGTCGAATCGCCCTTGAGCGTGACCGTGAGGTTCGTCGGGTCGTCGACGGTGATGGAGTCCGCCAGGTCGTTGACGAGAGCTCCGGTGCCGTCGTAGTACGCCAAGCCGGCGAAGATCGAATCGAGAATCTTGCCGCCGCCCACCTCATTGGTGTTCGTGGGGATCAGCTTGTTCTCCGGTTCGGAGCCGTTCACGGTGATGATGGCCGTCGGGTCCCCAGCGCCCTCGCTGGGCGCCTCGCTCGAGCTGGACTCGTCGGACGTGCCGGTGTCCTCCGCCGAGCTGGACTCGGTGGCACCGGTTTCGGACGACTGGGTCGACTCGCTGGCGCTGGAACCCGTCTCTCCGGAATCCCCGCTACTGCCACACGCCGTCAGCACCATGGCTGCGGCCGCGAGCAATGCGATGCCCGAGACGGCAACTTTTGTTCGCCGCATGAATTCTCCTCATCTTGTAGGACAGCGTGCGTCCCCAGCACCTTGTGAGCAGGGGTGAACGCACGCGTAGGTCCTTTCAGCATATGGCAGTCGGTAAGCCTGTCATGTCTCTCAGCCAAGCCGTTACCAGTCGGTTACCAAATGCGCAGACAAGGCGTTATCCCAGAGGCTGGGACGGTCTGGCAGGCGCGCGAAAGCGCGAGAATACCGTCATTCCTGCGCGGAAATGCCGGGCCTGGCAAGGGCTTTCCGGTTCGCGACGCCGAGGGTCCGGCACCCTCCTCGCCGCCCTTTTCGACGCGTTCGGGGCGCCGGCGTATCGGGCTGGGTTGCACGGGCGCGGGTTGGCAGGATCGACGCATGACGATCGTCGTGGCGATGGACAAGTTCCGCGGCACGCTCACGGCCGGGCAGGCGTGCGCCGCCGTCGCGGCCGGTGTGCGACAAGCCGGATATGACGCCGTGGCCGTGCCGATGTCCGACGGGGGCGAGGGATTCCTGGACGCGTTCGGCGGGGCCAACAGGCTGGCGACGGTCACCGGACCGCAGGGCGCTCCGGTCGATGCCGGGTGGCGGCTCGATTCCGGGCGGGCGCTGATCGAGTCCTCGGCCGCCTGCGGCCTGGCGCTGCTGGATCCGGCTCGGCCGCGCGATCCGCTCGCGGCCACCTCGCGCGGCGTGGGCGAGCTGATCGGAGCCGCGCTGGCCGCCGGAGCCCACGACATCTGGGTGGGGGTCGGCGGCACGGCCTGCACCGACGGCGGCGCGGGCGCGCTGGAGGCGCTCGAGGAGTGGCTCCCGGCCGGGGCTGCTGCCGCGTTTCCCGCGGCCGTGACCGCGCTGGTCGATGTGACGACCCGGTTCACCGATGCGGCGCGGGTGTTCGGCCCGCAGAAGGGCGCCTCCCCCAACGAGGTCGAGATCCTCACCCGGCGGCTCACCCGGCAGGCTCGGGCGTACCAAGAGCGGTTCGGTCGCCGCATCGACGAGCTGGCTGGCTCCGGAGCCGGCGGCGGGCTGGCCGGCGGCCTGGCCGCGATCGGCGGCAGTATCCGCAGCGGGTTCGACGCGATCGCCGAGTATCGCAACCTCGAGACGCTCGTCGCCGCAGCGGATCTCGTCATCACTGGCGAGGGGAAGGTCGACCCGCCGTCGCTGCAGGGCAAGGTCGTCGGCGGGGTGCTGCGCATGGCGGCCGGCGCAGGCGTGCCGGCGCTGGTGCTCGCCGGCACGGTCACCGACGACATGCCGCCGGTCCACGGTGCCACCGTCCATTCGCTCACCGCGGAGTGCGGACAGCGGCGCGCGTGGCACGACACCGCCGCGGCGTTGGCCGAACTCGCCGCCGCCCACCTCGCCGCGTGTTAGTGACGCCGGCACATGTGCCGGCGTCACTAACACGCGGCGAAAGAGTCAGGCGTTCTCGCGGCGGAATGTCGCCGTGCCCCACCACACGCCCAGCGCACACAGCACGATCGCCCAGGCGGCGCCCCACCAGATCTCGCTGCCGCCGAACGCGCCGGCGAACCCGCTGCGGGTCGCGTCCACGATGTAGCGGAACGGCATGAAGTCGCTGATCCTGGTGAGCCAGGCCGGGCCGAGCGTCATCGGCAGCAGGATGCCGGACAGCAGCAGCACCGGCATCATCACCATGTTGATCACCGGGGCCATCGCGTCCTCGCTCTTGGTGGACAGGGCCAGCGCATTGGACGATGCGGCACAGGCACCACCGATCAGCAGGGTCAGCGCCATGCCCAGCAGGATTCCCACGCCATCGGCGACCATGCCCATGGCCAGCGCGAGCAGCACCAGGATCGCGGCCTGCACGAAGAGCTGCAGAATGTCACGAGCCAGGCGGCCCATCAGCAGCGCGCCGCGGCTGGCCGGGGTGACCCGCTCTGCCTCGATCACGCCCTCGCGCCACTCGCCGATCAGGCTGAAGCCGGCGAACATGGCGCCGAACATGCTCAGCATGATGAGCAGTCCGGGCACGAAGAACGTGTAGGCGTTGCGCGCGCCGAACTGGGCCACCAGCGGCTCCAGCAGCGGGCCGAACAGCAGCAGGTACAGTACCGGCTGCAGCAGGCCGATGATCACCCACACCGGATTGCGCAGGTTCATCCGCAGTTGCCGGCGGAAGACGATGAAGGTCTCGCGGGCGAAGGTCATGGTCGAGCTCCTGACGTGCCGGCGGGTGCCGCGTCTGCCGGTGCGGCCTCGGCCGCGGACTCCTGCGCATCGCGCAGCGAGCGGCCGGTGAGGGCGAGGAAGACGTCGTCCAAGGTGGGCCGGACGATCTCGATGGACTCCAGGGCGATGCCGGAGCGATCCAGTTCGCGCAGCAGCCCGGGCACCTCCCGACCGGACGTCCGCACCCGGCCGCGCACATGCAGCCCGTCGGTCTCGATCGCCGTGCCGATGGTGCCGAGCCGGTCCGCGGCCTCGGCAACCCTTGCCACGTCGGCGATCTCGAGATCGACGAGGTCCCCGGCCAGGCCGGCCTTGAGGTTCGAGGCGGTGTCGTTGGCGACCACGCGACCGGCGTCGATCACGATGATCCGGTCGCTGAGCGCGTCCGCCTCGTCCAGGTAGTGCGTGGTGAGCACGACGGTCGCGCCGCGCTCGGAGCGCAGCGCCCGAATGTGCTCCCACAGGTTGGCCCGTGCCTGCGGATCCAGGCCAGTGGTCGGTTCGTCCAGGAAGACCAACGTCGGCTCGTGGATCAGACCCATGACGATATCCAGCCGGCGCTTCTGCCCGCCGGACATGGTCTTCGGCTGGCGGGTCCACAGGCCGTCGAGCTGCAGTTGGCTGAACAACTCCTTGCCGCGCTTCTCCACCTGTGCGCGGGTGCGGCCGTACAGCATCCCGTGGTCCATCACCTCATCGCCGGCCCGGGCGGCGCTGAACGTGCTGCCGGACTGCGAGACGTAGCCGATCGAGCGCCGGACCTGCTCCGACTGCCGGACGACGTCGAATCCGGCCACGGTGGCGCTACCCTCGTCCGGCTTGAGCAGGGTGGTGAGGATACGCAAGGTCGTGGTCTTGCCGGCCCCGTTGGGCCCCAGCACGCTGACGAGTTCGCCGTCGGCGACGTCCAGGTCGATCCCGTCCAGGGCGCGCACCGAGGCGGCCTTGCCCTGGCGTTTGGTGTGGAACGTGTGCCCCAGTCCGCGGGCGTGAATCATCCGCAGCCCTCCCATTCAAATTTGATCACGTCACATACTCAAACTTGAACACCCGCCGTGTCAAGCGAATAATCCGGAGATGTGGCCGCCCTGGAAACCCGCTTGCTGCTGCTCGGTGCAGTGCTGCTGTTCGCGCCGGTGAACGGCTACCAGGTGCGGCGCGAGTTGATGAGCTGGGAGGTCGACCGCTGGGCCAACACCGCCCCTGGCACGATCTACAACGGACTCACCACACTGGCCAAACGCGGGGACCTGATTCGGCACGATCTGCGCGACGAGGGTCGCGACGTGGCGGTGTACGAGGTATCCGAGCAGGGCCGTGAGGAGTTCGCCCGGCTGTTCGAGATCGCGATGACGACGGTGAACCTGACCACCCCGATCGCGTTCCACACCGCCATGGCGCTGCTGCCGATGGTGACCCGCGAGGAGGCCCGGCGGCTCATCACGACGCGGCTGGACCTGCTCGACGAGGTGCGCCGGGAATACGCCGACGCGCCGGCCCGCAGTGCGCCGCCCCATGTCGAGGAACTCGCCACCTTGTGGGCCCGACTCGGCCAGGTGGAGTACGAGTGGCTGACCCGGCTGGTGTTCCGGATCGCCGACGGCGCACTGGATTTCGCCGGTGAGACTCCGAGTTGGACCCCGGATCCGGACGATCCCGGCTGGCAGATGGCCAGCGACCGGCGGCGGTACCTCACCCTGCTCGCCCAGGCACAACACTGACAGGGGTCGTATTCTCCCAGGGTCCGCGGCAAGAACCGCCGAGTGGCGGCAGCCCGAGCTGGCAGCCTAGCGTGGAGGAATGGTGACACATCACGAAAAATCCGGTGACGACGGCCTTCGGGGCAACTACGTGGAGAGCGGTAAGGAGTTCACCCGCGACACGCAGTACATCGAGACCCGCATCACCCGCGACGGGCGGGATGGCTACCCGGTCGAGCCGGGGCGCTACCGGCTGATCGCGGCGCGCGCCTGCCCCTGGGCGAACCGGCTGATCATCGTGCGGCGGCTGCTCGGCTTGGAGCCGGTGATCTCGATGGGGCTTGCCGGCCCCACGCATGACGTCCGGTCGTGGACGTTCGATCTCGACCCGGACGGCGTCGATCCGGTGCTGGGCATCGAGCGGCTGCAGCAGGCCTACTTCGCGCGATTCGCCGACTACCCCAAGGGGATCACGGTCCCGGCGATCGTGGACATTCCGACGGGGCAGGTCGTGACGAACGACTTCGTCCAGATGACAACGGATCTCGAGACCGAGTGGACCGAGTACTTCCGCGACGGCGCGCCGGATCTGTATCCGGAGAAGGTGCGCGACGAGATCGACGAGGTCGCCCACCGCGTGTACACCGAAGTGAACAACGGCGTCTACCGTTGTGGTTTCGCCGGGTCACAGGGCGCCTATGACGCCGCGTACCAGAGGCTGTTCACGGCGCTGGACTGGCTGTCCGAGCGGCTCTCGACGCGGCGATACCTGGTCGGCGACTCCATCACCCAGGCGGACATCAACCTGTTCACCACGCTGGCCCGGTTCGACGCCGTCTACCACGGCCACTTCAAGTGCAACCGGTCCAAGCTCACCGAGATGCCGGTGCTGTGGGCCTACGCGCGGGACCTGTTCCAGACTTCGGGATTCGGCGACACCGTGGACTTCGTGCAGATCAAGCAGCACTACTACATCGTGCACCGCGACATCAACCCGACCGGGATCGTGCCGGTGGGCCCCGACACATCCGGCTGGCTCACCCCGCACGGCCGAGAAGCGTTGGGCGGCAGGCCCTTCGGCGACGGTACGGCGCCGGGTCCGGTCGCCGCGGGCGAAGAAGTCACGGCCGGGCACGGCGCCGAGGCCGCCGCCTGAGCGCACGGCCACGTGCCGGGGCGCCGCTACGCGGGGCGGGCGCATGCCACCCGCGGAACACCGACAGCATCCGCAGCAGCCAGCACGCGACGGCCGCCGCGATGGCCGATGCCGCGCCGTAGACGCCCAGCTCCCAGCACACGACCGTGATGGTGGCCGCCAGCAGCGCCGGGATCGCGTAGAGCTCGCCGCGCATGATCACCGGCACGCGCTGGATCATCACGTCGCGGATGGTGCCGCCGCCCACCGCTGTCGTCACGCCGAGCAGCGCCGCGGGCACCGGGCCGATCCCCGCGGCCATCGCCTTGCTGGAACCCGTCACCGCGAACAGGGCGAGCCCCGCCGCATCCAGCAGGTTGATCGGCATCGACAGCCGAGACATCTTGTACCCGAACAGGAATGCGGCCAGCGCGCCGGCCCCGGCCACCGCCAGGTAGCGCCAGTCGGCGAAACCCGGGGGCGGGGTGGCCCCGATGACGACGTCGCGCACGATGCCGCCGCCGATGGCCGTGATGACACCGAGGGTGAGCACGCCGACCACGTCGAGCTTCGCGTACCGGATCGCCGTGAGTGCCCCGTTGAGGGCGAACGCGAACGTGCCGATGAGGTCCAGGACCAGCAGCAGCAGATGGTTCACGTCGCCTAGTCTGGCGCATCCGCCGCCGCGGCGCGCCGGTACGGGTGCGGCGACGCGCCGCTCGTGCGGGCCAGCTCGTCGTCGACCGCCCGCTGTACGGCGCGCGAGACGAGGGCGCTGCCGCCGTGCCGGACGTAGAACGTGTCGATCACCGTGCTGCCCCGGCTGCGGACCCGCGCAGCCCGGACGTCCAGGCCGCAGCGCTCCAGCGCGGCGGTGACCCGGAACAGGGAGCCGAGCGAGCCGTCGGCGCGCACCTCGACCAGGGCCGCGCCGGTGGCCGCATCCGCCGGCCAGGACGCCACCGGCGGCCGGCGCGGATCCGGCCCGCGACGGTAGTCGCGTTCCTTTATCTCCAGCCGCTGGAGGAGATCGCCGGCGCCCGCCAGCGTGCGCGCCAGGTCGCCGCGCAGCACGGCCGGGTCCGGCACGTCCCCGAACAGCGGCTCCACGTGGTAGGTGTTCACGGCCTGCCCGGCATGGGAGCGGATCGTCGCCGACCGCACCTCGAGTCCGTGCAGCGCGAGCACGCCCGCCGTCCGGTTGAGGACGCCGATCCGGTCCGGCGCGATCACCGTCAGGTCGGTTCCGACGTCTGCGCTGGCCTCGGCACCGCCTTCGCGGCCGCCGATCAGCACCGCCAGGTCCGTCGACTCGGCCAGGGCCCACCAGTCGCGCGGCAGCGTCGGCGCCGGCTCCACGGGCAGCCCGTGTGCTCGGGCACGGACCCGCCGCACCAGGTCAGCCACCAACGCGGCCCGCCACGGCGTCCACGCCGCGGGTCCGGTCGCCTTGGCGTCGGCCCGGGTGAGGGCATACAGCAGGTCGAGCACGTCGAGGCGGCCGCCGATGGCGTCGAGTACCCCGGCCACGGTGCGCGGGTCGTCCAGGTCGCGGCCGGTGGCCGTGTCGACCAGAAGGAGGTGATGCCGGACCAGGACCGCCACGAGGGCGGCGTCATCCGCGTCGAACCCCATGGCGGTGGCGGCCTCCCGGGCGATCGGCGCGCCGACCTCTGCGTGACCCCCGGCGCCGATCTTGCCGATGTCGTGCAGCAGCGCCGCCAGCAGCAGCAGGTCCGGCCGGGTGACGTCGTGCAGGAACTCGGCCGCGGCAGCGACGGCATCCATCAGGTGCCGGTCGACCGTGTGCCGATGGACGGGGTTGTGCTGGGCGCGGCCTCGCACCGCGGCCCACGCCGGCAGCATCGCCGTCATCAGCCCGGCCAGGTCGAGCGTCGTGACGACGTCGATCACGGCCGGCCCGGCGAGCATCCGGACGAACTCGGCGCGGGCCTCCTCGGGCCACGGGACGGGCGGAGGGGTGGTGCGCTCGGCGAACCGGCGCACCAGATACGGCGCGAGGGGCAGCGCCGTCTCCGACGCCACCCGCGCGGCCCGCAGCATCAGCAGCGGATCGGGCCCGACCCGGGCGCTGCGGGCCAGCGCCACCTCACCCGTGTCGGCGACCAGATCGCGCGCCAGCGGTCGGCGCACCACCGGACCGCCCGGTGTGCGCCGCGCCGACGTCGCGTCGGCAACCCGTCGCAACGCCCCGTCCAGTTCGTGCCCCACCGTGCGGCAGGCGAGGTTCACCTCGCGCAGCACGTCGTCGGCGGCTTTGAGGCCGAGTTCGGACGCCACAGCCGCACGGTATTGGCGTCGCAGCACGTCGACGCGGCGTCCGGCCTGGCGATGCAGCTCGCCCCGCACGTCCAGCAGCAGGGTGTGCGCCCGGCGCATGTCGACACGCACGTCGGCGAGCTGCGCCACGGCCAGCGCCTGCAGCACCTGGGCGTCGCGCAGTCCGCCGCGGGCGAGCTTGAGATCCGGCTCCAGCGACGACGCGCCGTCTCCGGCACGCTGCCACCGCTGCCGGCAGATCTCGGCGAGCTCGGCGATGCGGCGGCGGGCCTGCGTACGCCACAACCGCCGGATCCGTTCGCGCAGGTGCATCGCGAGCTCTGCATCACCGGCCACCGGCCGCGCCCAGAGCATCGCGATCAACGCGGGCTGGTCTCGCTCGGCGACGGCCAGGCATTCGGCCACGGTGCGGGTGGCGTGGTCGAGCGGCACGCCGGAATCCCACAGCGGGTACCAGAATCCGTCGGCGGCGCCGGGCGCGACGGCATCGCGCCACACCAGCACCAGGTCGAGATCGGAGTACGGCGCCATCTCTCGACGGCCGAGCCCGCCGACCGCCACGAGGCAGGCGTCCGCCGGTACCGGCACGGTCGCGAGCCACCGGTCGTAGGCGGTGGCCAGCGCGTCGCGCAGGGCGTGACCGGCCGCGCCCTGCGCGAGGACGGCGTCACGTACGGCGGCCAGGGTGAGCGAGGCGCCACGCGGTGCGCCGGACGGCCCGCCGGATGGCACGGCCGGCGGCGGGTCGGACGGCACGGCGGGCGGCCGGTCGGACGGCTCGGCGGTCGGCCGGTCAGATGGCGTCGGCACCGCGCTCACCGGTGCGCACCCGCACCACCGTCTCCACCGGCAGCACCCACACCTTGCCGTCGCCGATCCGCCCGGTGTGCGCGGCCGACACGATCGCGTCGACCACGCGGTCCGCGTCGACGTCGGCGACCACCACCTCGATGCGCACCTTCGGCACCAGGTCCACGACGTACTCGGCGCCGCGATAGACCTCGGTGTGTCCGCGTTGCCGGCCGTAGCCGGACGCCTCGCTAACGGTCAGGCCGTCGACGCCCTCGGCCTGCAGCGCGGCCCGCACGTCGTCGAGCTTGAACGGTTTGATGACCGCAGTGATCTGCCGCATGGCTCAGGCGTCCTCTCGCGTAGGGCGGGTCTCCGGCGCGATCCGCGGTTCCGGCGGGATGTACGGTCCGGCCGAGAGCTGCGGCGCCATCGCGAATCTCGCGCCGAGCCCACCGGTGAAGCTGTACGCGGTCTCCGCGTGCTCGTGTTCGTCGATGCCGCCGAGTTCCGCCTCCCGGCTCACCCGGAAGCCGTGCAGCTTCCGCACCGCAAGTGCCAGCGCCAGGCTGACGACGAACGAGTAGACCAGCACGACGAAGGCGGCGACGGCCTGCTTGCCCAAGAGGTCGAGCCCGCCGCCGTACAGCAGCCCGGCTTGTGTGGTGTCGCTGCCGAAGCCGACGATGCCGACCAGTAGCGTCCCGGTGAGCCCGCCCACCAGGTGCACGCCGACCACGTCGAGCGAATCGTCGAACCCGAAGCGGTATTTCAGGCCCACGGCCCAGGCACACAGCGCCCCCGCGACGAGTCCGATTGCGATGGCCCCCCACGGGCTGACGAAGGCGCACCCGGGGGTGATCGCGACGAGGCCCGCGACCGCGCCGGAGGCGGCGCCGATCGTCGTCGGGCGGCCGTCCCGGAACTGTTCGACGACCAGCCAGCCGAGCACGGCCGCGCAGGTGGTGGCGGTCGTGGTGGCGAACGACAGCCCGGCTGTTCCGTTGGCGGCACCGGCCGAGCCGGCGTTGAAGCCGTACCACCCGAACCACAGCAGCGCCGCGCCGAGCAGCACGAGCGGCACGTTGTGCGGCTTCATCGGGTCGCGCCGCCAGCCGGTTCGCTTGCCGAGGACCAGCGCCAGAGCGAGGGCGCCGGCGCCGGCGTTGATGTGGATGGCGGTGCCGCCCGCGAAGTCTTCGGCGTGCAGCTTGTTCAGGATCCACCCACTGCCGAACACCCAGTTCGCCACCGGGAAGTAGACGACGGTGGCCCACAGGGCGACGAAGGCTGTCCAGCCCCAGAAGCGGGTGCGGTCCGCGATCGCGCCGGACATCAGCGCCGGCGCGATGATGGCGAACATCAGCTGGAACGTGGCGAAGACCACGACCGGAACGCCGGACGAGTTCACCGACGTCAACAGGGACTGGGTGCTGCCGAGGCCGAGAAGCGAAGCGTCCCAACCGATCAGGCCGCCGGCGCGGGCGCCTCCGAAGACCGTCGAATAGCCGAAGGCCACCCACAGCACTCCGACGACGGCCATGCAGATCACGTTCATCATCAGCATGTTGAGCACGCTTTTCGCACGCACCATGCCGCCGTAGAAGAATGCCAGCCCCGGGGTCATGAGGAGGACCAGCGCCGCGGAGACCATGACCCACGCGGTGTTCCCGGTGTCGAGGGCGGGCGTAGCTGCGTCCGTCCAGTGCATCATCGGTCGAACTCCTTCCGTCACAACGCGTCTCGCGGCCCGTCGACGCCCGACGGGCCGTGCCGGAAATCAGGCGATGGGCATGGCCGACGGGTCCGAGGTCACCGGCAGCGCGGATTTCCCGGCCAGGTAGGCGTCCGCGGCGGCTGCAGCGGACCGACCCTCGGCGATGGCCCACACGATCAGGGACTGACCGCGGCCGGCGTCCCCGGCCACGAACACCCCTGGGACGGCGGACATGTAGTCGGTGCCGCGCTGCAGTGTGCCGCGCCGGGTCACCTCGATACCGAGATCCGCGACCAGGCCGCCGGTTTCGGGACCCGCGAAGCCCAGGGCGAGCAATACCAGGTCCGCTTCCAGCCGCGTCTCGGTGCCCGGGTCGGGCAGGAATCCGCCGCGAATGCGCTTGCCCTCCTGCATGTGGATGGCACGGACCGCCCCGCCTTCCTGCTCGAACAGGGTCGAGTTGACGCCGAACAGGCGCTCGCCGCCTTCCTCGTGCGCCGCGGCGATGCGCAGGATCATGGGGTACGTCGGCCAGGGCATCGACTGGTCCCGCGTCGCCGGCGGCTGCTGCCGGATGTCGATCTGGGTGACGCTGACCGCCCCTTGGCGCAGTGCCGTTCCGTAGCAGTCGGTGCCGGTGTCGCCGCCACCGATGATCACGACCCTCTTGCCTGCCGCGGAGATGACCGGCTCGGAGGGAGTGCCCGCCGCAACACTCTCAATGGCCTTGTTCGCGGAGACGAGATAGTCCATGGCCAGGTGGATTCCGGCGGCGTCGCGCCCCGGGAGGTCGAGGTCGCGGGCGACGGTGGCACCGATCGCCAGTACCACTGCATCGAACTGCTCGCGCAGCTCGGCGGCGGTCGGGTCCACCCCGACGGTGCAGTTCGTGACGAACTCGACGCCCTCGCCGACGAGCTGCTCCAGCCGGGTGTCCAAGACGGACGACTCCATCTTGTACTCGGGGATGCCGTATCGCAGCAGGCCCCCGACGCGGCCCTCGCGTTCGAACACGGTGACCCGGTGCCCGGCCCGACGGAGCTGCTGAGCGGCGGCGAGGCCGGCCGGTCCGGAGCCGACAACGGCGACGCGGTAACCGGTTTCGATCTGCGGCGGCCTGGGCGCGATGCCGCCGGTGGCGATGGCGCGGTCGGCGATCTCTTTCTCGATGAGCTTGATGGACACCGGTTCGTCGTCGATCCCCACCACACACGCCGCCTCGCACGGCGCGGGGCACAGCCTTCCGGTGAACTCGGGGAAGTTGTTGGTGGAATGCAGTCGCTCCGAGGCGTCCTCCCACCGTCCCAGTCGGACCAGGTCGTTCCATTCTGGGATCAGGTTGCCCACCGGACATCCGCGATGGCAGAACGGCACGCCGCAGTCCATGCAGCGGGTCGCCTGTTCCCGGGTCGCGTCGAGCGGGAACGGCCGATAGATCTCCTTGAAGTCGTGCACGCGTTCGGCGGTGGGGCGGCGCTGCGGCGCATGCCGTTGGTGGGTCAGGAATCCATAGGGGTCAGCCATGGCTCGCCTCCATGATCCGTGCGTTGGTCTGCTCTTCGTCGAGCCCGTCGCGTTCGGCCTGGCGGCGCACCCACAGCACGCGGGCGTAGTCCAGCGGCATGACGCGGGTGAAGCGGGCGGCCGCCGTCGGCCAGTCCGCGAGCAGCGACGCGGCCAAGGGGCTGCCGGTGCGTTCCACATAGTCGTTGAGATCGGCTGCCACGCGGGCGATGTCGTCGGCGTCGAGTCCGGACAGAGCCACCATCTCGGTGTTCACAGACCCGGCGACCGCGTCCAGCAGGTACGCGACGCCGCCGCTCATGCCCGCCGCGGTGTTGCGCCCGACGGGACCCAGGATGACGACCCGGCCGCCCGTCATGTATTCCAGGGCGTGGTCGCCGGTGCCCTCGCAGACCAGGAGGGCGCCCGAATTCCGCACCGCGAACCGTTCGCCGACCGTGCCGCGAAGGTAGATCGTGCCGGCGGTGGCGCCGTAGCCGATGGTGTTGCCGGCGATCACCTGGCCGTCGCCGCCGGCCGGCGCGTCCGGGTGCGGGCGCACCACGACGGTGCCCCCGGACAGGCCCTTGCCCACGTAGTCGTTGGCGTCGCCGACCAGCGTCAGGTCGACGCCGTGCGGCAGGAAGGCGCCGAGCGACTGGCCGGCGGTGCCGGTGAGCGTGACGCTGATCGCGCCGTCGGGCAGCCCGTCCGGGCCGCAGCGCCGCGTCACCTCCGAGCCGAGCATGGTGCCGGCCGCCCGGTCGGTGCCGTGCACGTCGGCCGTGACGGACACCGGACTGCGCCCGGAGAGCGCCACCTCCGCCTGCTCGATGAGCCGAGCGTCCAGCGTTCCGCCGAGGTCGTGCGTCGCGGGGGTCAGGCACCGCAGGACGTCGTCGATGTCCGCGACGTGCAGCAGCGGCGCCAGGTCGACGCCGTGCGTGCGACCGTCGGCGACGGCCTGCGACACGTCGAGTAGTTCGGCGTGCCCCACCGCCTCGTCGATGGACCGGAAGCCGAGCTCCGCCAGGTGCCGGCGCGCCTGTTCCGCGAGGAACAGGAAGAACGTCTCGACGAACTCGGGGGCACCGGTGAACCGCTTGCGCAGCAATGGATTCTGCGTGGCGATGCCCACCGGGCAGGTGTCCAGGTGGCACACCCGCATCATGACGCACCCGGACACGACCAGCGGCGCCGTGGCGAATCCGAACTCCTCGGCGCCCAGCAGCGCGGCGATCACCACGTCCCGGCCCGTTTTCAGGCCGCCGTCGACCTGCACCCGGACCTGCCCCCGCAACCGGTTGAGCCGCAGCGTCTGCTGCACCTCGGCGAGCCCCAGCTCCCACGGCTGCCCGGCATGTTTCAGCGAGGTGAGCGGGGCCGCGCCGGTGCCGCCGTCGTGCCCGGCGACGACGACCGTGTCGGCATGCGCCTTGGCGACGCCGGCGGCGACCGTGCCCACCCCCGGCTCGGAGACCAGCTTCACCGAGATTCGGGCGGCCGGGTTGGCGCATCGCAGATCGAAGATCAGCTGTTTCAAGTCCTCGATGGAGTAGATGTCGTGGTGCGGCGGCGGGGAGATGAGTCCCACGCCCGGCGTCGCGTGCCGGGTCGCGGCGATCCACGGGTACACCTTGTGACCCGGGAGCTGGCCTCCCTCACCGGGTTTCGCGCCCTGCGCCATCTTGATCTGGATCTCTCCGGCGTTCACCAGATACGCACTGGTGACGCCGAACCTGCCGGAAGCGACCTGCTTGATGAACGAGCGCCGGTGCGGATCCAGCAGCCGCTCGACGTCCTCCCCGCCCTCCCCGGTGTTGGACTTGCCGCCCAAACTATTCATCGCCATGGCCAGGGTTTCGTGCGCCTCCGCGGAGATGGATCCGTAGGACATCGCGCCGGTGGCGAAGCGTTTCACGATCTCGGCGGCCGGTTCCACCTCCTCCAACGGGACCGGCGGGCGGACCCCGGCGCGAAGTTCCATCAGGCCGCGGAGCGTCCCGCCGCTCCGGTAACCGTCCTCCACCTGCTCGGTGTAGCGGCGGAATACGTCTTCCTGCTTCGTGCGCGTGGCGTGCTGCAGCAGGTACACGGTTTCCGGGTTGAACAGGTGCAGCTCGCCCTCTCGGCGCCACTGGTACTGGCCGCCGACGGTGAGCCCGCGGTGTTCCAGCGCGGTGGAGTTCGGCGTGAAGGCGAGCGCGTGCCGGGCCGCGGCGTCGGCCGCGATGCGGTCCAGGCCGGTGCCGCCGGTCCGCGTTACGGTGCCGGTGAAGTACTCGTCGAGCACACCCTGGTCCAGCCCGAAACAGGCGAACACCTGAGCACACCGGTACGACCCCACGGTGGAGATGCCCATCTTGCTCATCACCTTGAGCACGCCCTTCGTCAGCGCGTGCGTCATGTGGTGCACCGCGTCGTCGGGCGAGACATCGCCCAGCGCACCGGATTCCGCCATGTCGCGGGCCGTGTCCAGCGCCAGGTACGGGTTGACGGCGCCGGCGCCGTAGCCCAGCAGCAGCGCGACATGGTGGATTTCGCGGGCGTCCGCGGCCTCCACCACGAGCGCGACCTTCGTCCGGCTCTTGACCCGGATCAGGTGCTGGTGCACCGCGGAGGTGAGCAGCAGCGACGGGATCGGCGCGTGTTCCGCGTCGGCGCCTCGGTCGCTGAGCACGATGATGCCGGCGCCGCAGGCGATGGCTTCGTCCACGTCGGCCCGCACGCGTTCGATCGCGGCGGCCAATGCCGCGCCACCCCCGGCGACCCGGTAGCGGCCGGCGACGATCGCAGTCTGGTACGAGGGCAGGTCGCCGTCCTCGTTGATACCGATCAGCTTGGCGAGCTCGTCGTTGTCGATGATCGGCGTGGACAGCGCGATCTGGCGGCAGGACGCCGGGGTGGCGTCGAGCAGGTTCTGCTCCGGCCCGATCACGCTGGACATGCTGGTGACGATGGCCTCGCGGACGGCGTCCAGCGGCGGGTTCGTGACCTGCGCGAACAGTTGCGAGAAGTAGTCGAACAGCAGGCGCGGACGCTGGGACAGCGCGGCGCGCGGGGTGTCGTCACCCATCGAGCCGATCATCTCGGCACCGGTGGACGCCATCGGCGTGACGATGACGCGCAACTCCTCCTCGGTGTAGCCGAAAAGCTGCTGGCGGCGCAGCACGTCGAGGTGGTCCACCGCCTGGCGCGGCCGCTGCGGAAGGTCCTCCAGGTGCAGCAACCCGGAGTCGACCCAGTCCCGGTAGGCGAACTGGGAGGCCAGATCCCGCTTGATCTCGTCGTCCGGGACGATCCGGCCCTGCGCCGTGTCGATCAGGAACATCCGGCCCGGGCTCAGCCGGCCGCGCCGCAGCACGTCGCCGGGTGCGATCGGCAGCACCCCCGATTCGCTGGCCAAGACGACGCGCCCGCCGGCGGTGAGCCACCACCGGCCGGGCCGCAGCCCGTTGCGGTCCAGCACCGCTCCGAGGATCGTGCCGTCGGTGAACGTGACGCAGGCCGGGCCGTCCCACGGCTCGATCAGCGAGGCGTGGTACTCGGCGAAGGCCCGCACGGCGTCATCCATGTCGGTCTTGTTCTGCCAGGCTTCCGGGATCATCATCATCACGGCGTGCGGCAGGCTGCGGCCGGCCAGGTGCAGCAGCTCCAGCACCTCGTCGAAGGTCGCCGAGTCGGAGGCCCCGGGCGTGCAGATGGGGAACGCCCGCGCGAGATCCCCTGGGATGCGGTCGGTCTGGAGCAGCGACTCGCGCGCTGTCATGCGGTTGCGGTTGCCGCGGATCGTGTTGATCTCGCCGTTGTGCGCGATGAAGCGGAACGGGTGGGCGAGCGGCCAGGCCGGGAACGTGTTGGTGGAGAACCGGGAGTGCACTACGGCGATCGCGCTGACCGTGCGATCGTCGGTGAGGTCGGGGAAGAACGGCGCGAGCTGGCCCGTAGTGAGCATGCCCTTGTAGACGATCGTGCGGGACGACAACGACGGGAAATAGACGCCGCAGCCGGCCTCGGCCGAGTCGTGTTCGATGCGTTTGCGGGCGGCGTACACCAGCCGGTCCAGGGCGAGGCCCTGCGGGCGGGCTGCGTCCTGCGGTGCCGCGGCCGCGGTCAGGAAAAGCTGCTCGAAGGCCGGCATCGCCTGCACCGCGGCCCGCCCCGCCCCGGACAGCTCCGGTTCGGTCGGAAGTGGCCGCCAGCCGATAAGGTCCAGGTTCTCGTCCATGACGATGTCCTGGATCAGCTCCTTCGCCCGCCGGCGCAGCTCGGGGTCCGTGGGCAGGAAAGCGATCCCGGTGACGTACGCCTGCCCGGGCTCGCCGGCGGCATCCCGCTCGGGCAGCGGGAACGGGCACACGGCGCGATACAGCTCGTCCGGGATCTGTAGCAGCATCCCGGCGCCGTCGCCGACACACGGATCCGCGCCGGCGGCGCCGCGATGGTCCAGGTTGGTGAGAGCCGTGAACGCGTCCGCGACCACGTCGTGGCTACGCCGGCCGTGGATGTCGACGATGGCGGCCACGCCGCAGGAATCGTGCTCGAAGGACGGGTCGTAGAGGCCGCGCTGGTCCAAGGGGGCTGGAGTGGGTGTCATCTTCAACTCCTGGGGCCGTCCTTCGCCGCGGGCGGCGCGAACGGCGTCATATTCGATACATCAACGGACGCAATCGGTCTCGATCTAGAGGTCGTAGTAGAGGGCGAATTCGTAGGGGTGGGGGCGGAGTCGGATGGGTT
>JBIQMQ010000033.1:0-16081 GCA_044463185.1 Nakamurella lactea
AGCGCAGCGAGCGGGAATCGGTGCGCGGCAGGGTGAAGGGCCGCACCCAGGAGATCTCCCGACTGATCGGTCGGTCGCTGCGGGCCTGCATCGATCTCGCCGCGCTGGGCGAGAACACGATCGCCATCGACTGCGACGTGCTGCAGGCCGACGGCGGCACCCGCACGGCGGCGATCACCGGCGCGTACATCGCGCTGGCCGACGCCGTGACGTATCTCCGCGCCGCCGGCGCCCTGGCCGACCCGCAGCCGCTGTCCTGCCAGATCGCGGCGGTTTCGGTGGGGGTGATCGACGGCCGGGTGCGTCTCGACCTGCCCTACGAAGAGGATTCGCGGGCGGAGGTGGACATGAACGTGGTGGCCACGGACGCCGGCATGCTGGTGGAAGTGCAGGGCACGGCCGAAGGTGCGACGTTCCCGCGCTCCACCCTGGATCGCTTGCTCGACTCGGCGCTTGCCGGGATCGCGGAGCTCACCGCCGAGCAGCGGCGGGTGCTGGCCGAGCCGTATCCGCGGGCGCTGCCGGAGCCGGCCAAGTGACCGCGCCCGAATCCGGCAGGGCCAAAAATCCGGGTATGACGCAGCCCGCGGGCGCAAGCGCCCGCACGCCCCGGCGGGTGCTGCTGGCCACCGCCAACCCGGGCAAGCTGACCGAACTGCGTGCCCTGCTGCCCGAGTCGGTGGCCGTGCTCGGGCTCGCGGATGTCGACCACTACGAGCCTCTGCCGGAAACAGGCGCCACCTTCGAGGACAATGCGCTGCTCAAGGCCCGGCAGGCGGCCGTTGAGACCGGGATCGTGGCGCTGGCCGACGACTCCGGACTCGAGGTGGACGCCCTGAACGGCATGCCGGGAGTGCTGTCCGCGCGCTGGGCCGGAGTCCACGGCGACGACGCGGCGAACAATGCGCTGCTGCTGGCGCAGGTCGGTGACGTGCCGGACGATCGGCGCGGTGCGGCCTTCGTGAGCGCCGTCGCGCTGGTGACGCCGGACGGCCGCGAAGAGGTGGTCCGCGGACGCTGGCCGGGACGCATCATCCGGGGGCCGCGGGGGACGGGCGGGTTCGGCTACGACCCGCTGTTCGTGCCCGCGGAGTGCGACGCGGACGGCAGCGGCCGCACCAGCGCGGAGCTCACCGCCGAGCAGAAGAACGCGCTGTCGCATCGCGGCCGCGCCCTGCGGGCCATCGTGCCCACGCTCCTCGAGGTGCTCGGCATCCCGCAGTAGCCGGCGCCGCCCGTCACCAGAGGCCGGCTGTCGCCGGCGCAGCCGCCGCGAGAGTCGCGCGGTGGTCGGCGCAACCGGCATCAGCGTCCCTTCGCTGCCGGCCGGCGCCCGTGGAATGCGACGAATCGTGTCAAGTCGGCGCCCGATGCGTCGATGATCTTCACATGACGACACTCCTTCCGTCCCGTCGTCGCGCGTCCTGGCGCGACCAAGAGCATCTCCTCGCCATCCTCGACGGTCTTCCCGTCAACGCGGTGGCCTGCGATCTCGACCTGAACATCGTCTACGTGTCGCCGCAGGCGGCCGAGACGATGCGGGCTCTGCACGATCCGGTACGGGAACGGTTCGGTGTCGATATCTCCGACCTGATGGGGATGAACATCCACCGGTTCCATCAGGATCCCGCCACCGTGGAACGGATCATGTTCGCCCCCGGTGGGTTGCCGCACGCCACCACGTTCGAACTCGGCGGGCTCACGCTGGAGACCGTCATCAGCGCCGCGCGCACCGCGTCCGGGCAGATCGTGGGGTATGTAGCGGTGATCAACGACATCACCGCTCGCGCTCGCGCGACCGGCACGCTGCGACGAACGGCCGTGGATCTCGACGACACGACGGAGCACCTCGGTGCGGCGTCGGCGCATCTGGAGTCCCGGACGCAACAGGCCACGGATCGCGCCGCGGCGATGTCGGCGGGCATGGACCGATTCCTGGAACTGGGCCGCGGCGTCGCGGACGGCGCCGACATGATCCGGACCAGCACGCTGAAGGTGGTCGACGCGGCGCACGCGGCCACCGGCAGTGTCGCGGCGCTGCGCGAGGCCAGCGGGCAGGTCGGTGACTTCACGGCCCTCATCACGTCGATCGCCGAGCAGACCAAGCTGCTCGCGCTCAACGCGACGATCGAGGCGACCCGGGCCGGGGCGGCCGGCAGCGGGTTCGCGGTCGTGGCCAGGGAGGTGAAGGAGCTCGCTCAGCGCTCCAAGGCGGCCACCGACCAGGTGGCCACCGTGATCGACTCCATCCAGGAGAAGAGCGCCGCGGTGGGCCACGCCCTGGAGGCCATCGTGAATGGCGTCGACACCGTCGGCGAGCAGCAGCTCTCGGTCAACGTGATCGTCGACCAGCAGGTGGAGCAGGTCGCGCAGATCACCGACATGGCCGCGAGTCTGGTCCGTGACATGGCCGACCTGGCCGGTGCGGTGGAGGAGACGCGGCAGGTCGCCGCCTCGCTCGCGGAGCGCTCGCAGATCGTCGGCGAGGCGATCGCCGCGCCGTGAGGCGGCCGACGGTCTGCTACCTCGGTGTGACCTCGAGGATGCCGTGCTGGCCCTGCTCGGCGTTCGTCATGATGTGCGACACGAACGGGTAGCGGCCGACCTCGGGCATCGTCATCTCCACGAACCCGCCCTGCGACGGTGCCAGTGACAGGGTTTGGCTGCCCCCGGATTCGGCATTGCCCGGCCGCACCAGGTACCCGCCCTCCTTGAAGACGGTGTCGAACTGACCGCCCACCACGTGGAAGGCCAGCGGCTCGTTGGGGCCGGCATCCAGCACCCAGATGCGGACCCGGTCGCCGACCTCGGCCGTGAGCGGATCGGCGTCATATTGGTTCACATAGCCGTTGAACACGTAGGCATCCGGCCTCTTGGCCTGGATTTTGGCCATGTCGGCGACGCCGTCCTGCGGGCCGAGATACAGCTCGGACGCGACGAGCACGTATTCCTTGTCCACCGGTGCGAGATCCGGCGGGTCGATGATGACGGCGCCGAACATGCCGTTGGCGATGTGGTGGCTCATCGGCATGGTGGAGCAGTGGTACATCCAGATGCCGGACTTCGTGGCGGTGAAGGTGTAGTCCAGCGACTCGCCGGCGTCGATGGTGCGCATCGGCAGGTCGGGGGCGAGGGCGCCGGCGTGGAAGTCGATGGAGTGCCCGATGTCGCCGTTGTTGACCAGGTGCACCACGAACGTGTCGCCGACCTTGCCGTGCAGCGTCGGTCCGGGCATGCGGCCCGGCCCGCCGTCCTCGCCGTAGGTCCACAGCGTCTGCTTGACGCCGGGCGCCACTTCCGTGTCGCTGTTGGTGACGGTGAGCGTCACGCGGTGCACGGTGCCGGGGGGAACCGGTGGGACGGCGGCGTCGTGCGCGGTGAAACCATCCGGGGGAGGGGCGAAGAAGTCGAGATCGGCTGCTGCCGAAGGCGTGTCGCCGGGTTGGGCGCCGTGGTCCATGCCGGCCATGCCCTCCGGCTGCTGCCCGGTGCCGACGGTCGTGTCGCTGCCGGCGTCACCTCCGACGGCACGGATCTGCATCACCATGCCCATCTGCCGGTGGCCGACGATCGAGCACCAGCCCTCGACGGCCCGCCCGATCACGCCGGCGTCCACGGTCGCCGACGCGCCCGGCGCGAGCCGCCCGGAGGTGGCTCCGGTCGCCAGCACCAGGTCGTGCACCATCGTGTCGGTATTCGTCACCTCGATCACCAGCCGGTTGCCGGCCGGCACGTCGATCACCTGCGGGTGGAAGCGCATGTTGTACGCCTGGACCGTGACCACCGTCGTTTCGCCGGTCGCGGCCACCGACCCCGCCGCCGAGGCGACCGGGGCCGCTCCCACATCGGCGGGGCTCAGCGCGACCGCGCCGGCCACCGCCAGAGCCACGACCGCCAGGCCCGCCGCGGCCGGACCGGCGAACCGCCCCGGGCGTTTCAGGTCGGCCTTGGCCTCGTTGGCCGCGGCGCGGCGCTCGTCCAGCGCCGGCTGCGGCGAGGGGTGGCGTCGCTCCTTCACCGATGCGCGCAGTGCGAGAGCCAGCAGCGGCAGGAACGTCACGAACCCCACCAGCGCTGCCGTGGACGCCGCCACCGCGACCATCGAGGGCACCGGCATCGCCCACACCGCGATGCCGCAGCTGATCAGCGACACCCGCCACGCCGCCCCGCGATCCAGGATCGCCGTGGCGGCGCGGGTCGCGACCGGCCCGCCGCCGGCGACCACCGGCACCAGGTAGCTCAGCGCGCCCAGCAGGACCTGCGCGGCGAACCCTGCGGCTAGCGGCCCCACCACCACGCCCAACTCGGCGGAGAAGTCCGCCCAGGTGGCGGACGTGGCGGCCAGTGCCGCCAGCCAGATCAGCGAGACCGCCAGCCAGCCGACACCGGCGGCGACCGAGTACGTGGCGTACCCGCTCGGCGGCTTGCTGACCGCCTCCTTCACCAGCGGCACCGCGGCCACCGCCAGCCCGGCGAGGTACCCCAGCAGTCCGACCAGGGCGACCGGCGGTGGCGCCCACAGCGCCGCCGCCCCGATCGCCAGGACCGACGCGGTGAGGATCAGCAAGGCGCGCGAGGCCGCCTTCTCGGCGCCGTCCACGATGCGGGTGCGCAGCATCGTCGCCCACAGCGTCACCAGCGTGCCGATGACCGTGATGCCGACCCAGCCGAGCAGGTTGATCGCCATGTGCGCCACGACCAGCCGATCGTGGTCCGCATCGCGGGCCAGCACGATCCCGGCGGCGGCCCCGACCGGCAGCAGGGCGGCGGCGACCAGGTAGTAGCGCACCGTGGGCTTGAACCGGGACGGCAGTGCCCGGCGCATCCGGAGGAATAGTGCGACCCCATGCCACAGCACCACGGCGCCGACCACGCACCCGCCGGCCAGCACGGCGACCCACGCCGGCAGCATCATGCCCGTCACCACGGCGGCCACGCCGACGTTCAGCAGCCACAAGCGCACGGTCTGGCCCACGACACCGAACCGGGTCGGTTTCGACCGCAGCATCGCGTCGGCGAAGTGCGCTGACCACACCAGGATGGCGTTGCTCACCGCGCCGAGCAGCAGCAGGTGCACCAGCAGCCACATCGCGGCCGGCAGGTATCGGTGCACGACGGTCACCACGAGAAGTGCCAGCAGCCAGAACAGCACGCCGGCGTTGGCCTTGAGATGCCAGGCGGCACGCTTATTCGCCATTGGCCACCTCCGCCGGGCCCGGCAGGCGGGCGGCACGCAGCGCCCGCTGCCGGCGGCGACGGGCGGCGAGCGATGCGGCGACTCCGGTGATCACCGCCGTGGCGGCGAAGGCCAGCACGGCGACGACGTTGCCGACCCCGCCGGCCTGCCATACCAAGCGTGCGCCCTTCAGGTCGCCGCCCACGATCCGCACCGCCAGCGCCACGTGAAGCAGCGCAGCGGGGAAGTACATCACCGGGTGGTACGGCAACGGCCGGCGCAGCACCGCGGGCAGGATCACCGCCGCGTGCGCGAAGATCATCGACATGGTGAATCCGAGCATCACCGCGTGCACCAGCGCGTCGTAGGCGCCGCCGTCGAACGGGCTGTCCGCCAGCAGCAGGATGCCGCCGGCCACCGCCAACCACACGTATCCGGCCATCAGGCACGCGGCGGAAAACCGCGGCAGCCCCGTCGACCGCAGCATCTTCGGTGCCACGTCGACATTCAGCAGCGCCACGACCAGCGCCACGAGCACGACGCCGAGGACCGGCGCCGTCCAGCTCGGGAACAGGAGCTGTAGCACCACGGCGGCCAGCAGCAGCACACCGACGGCCAGCACGGCCCGTTCGGCGCGGTCGTCGGACCGGCCGAGCCGGGCGAGCTCCATTCGCTCCCCGGCGATGAGCAGCACCACGTAGGCGACCAGCCAGCCCAGAAACGACGACGTGGCCGCCCCGCCGGTGAAGAGCATGGCGGCGCCGAACGCACTGGCCGCGCCCAGCGACTGCACGAGCACCGCGGCGTCCCTGCGGCGGCGCCACAGCGGGATGAAGATCACCGCCTGGATGCCGGTCCCGGCCATCAGCAGCAGACCCGCGACGGTCAGCGGCAGCGGTGAGATCAGCGCGACGCCGCCGAGCCCCATGAACGCCGGGGCGGCGAAACCCCACCGGGCGCCCAGCGCGACGGCCCGCTCCAGCGCGATCACCGTGCCGATGAATCCCAACACCATCAGCATGCCGTGCACGGCCGCCACGCGTTCGCTGGTGACCGGCGCTGCCACGCCCAGTTGCAGCAGCGCCGCGTCCAGCCCGGCCATCAGGGCGATGCCCGCCCCGACCATCAGCGCCAACCGCCCGCCCATGGGACGCGGGGCCGACGGTGGGCGCGGGACGGCGCGGCGCGGCGCTGCGGCAGGGGAGGGGTGGTGCTGTTCGGGCGGCGCCGGAACGTTGCCCGGCGGGGCCAGTTCGCTCATCTGTTGTCCGGCAGTCCGAGCAGGCACGCCCCGGGCTCCGCGAAGGCCTGCAGGTCCGCGGCGTCGGCGTCGGCACCCAGCCGACTCAGCGCGCCGCGGACGATGCCCAGGTGGATTTGGCACACCACCTCGGGGTGGCGCTTGGCGGCATCCAGGAACGGGCAGGTGGTCAACCGCATCGTCTTGGGATCCGAGGTGGCCTGCGGTTCGAAGCGCAGCTCCCGCAGCATCTGGACGACCTGGTCGGACGGCGCGGCACTCGACGCTTCGAAGGAGCCCACGTGCCGGTCGGCCAGCGTGCGCCCCCACCGCTCGCCGGCGGCCCGCGCCATCGCGGCCGGGTCCGGGCTCGCCGCGGAGACCTGATCGATCAGCGCCACCGCGAGGGCGACATATTCCTGCCCGTCCGGGCCCAACGGGCCGGACATCAGGTCGTCGCCGGGCCCGGCGCCGTCGGTGGCCGCGGCGATGCGATACAGCCAGGCCGGGCGGCCCCGGCCGGACGGTGCGCGTCGAATTCGCTCGACGCGGCCGTCGACCACCAGCGCGTCCAGATGTTCGCGTACTGTGTTGGGGTGCTGACTCAACTGTTCGGCCAGCGCCGCGACGGTCACCGGCTCGCCGGCGTCGGTCACGGCTCGCAGCACGCCGGCACGGGCGGCGGACAGGCGCGGCAGTGCGGGGCGGGCACGCCGTGGCCCGAGGCCGTCTGGGGCGCCGGAGTCGCGGACTGCAGCCGCCGTCACAGTCGCGTCCGAGGTGCGCGCGGAACCATTTATCACGATAATAACTGTAATAAACTCAGGGCGTACCCGCCACTGATAGGTGTACCGGCCGACCGGAAGGCATGAGATGACTATGACGACATCCGTCGCACCTGCGACCACCGACCTCGACGGGGCGGCGATCGCCCGCTCCGAATCGGCCGCTCTGGAGGCCCTGACGCAGCATCACGCGCAGCTGGTCGGCACCGTGGTGGCGCACGCGACCGCCCTGCTCGATGCGTCGGCGGCGGGCAGCCTGGAGGGCGCGTCGTCGGCGCGGCGTGACCTAGTGCTGTTCTGCCGCGGCGAGGTGCTGCCACACTCGATCGCCGAAGAGGACACCGTCTACGCGCTGGCCCGGGAATTGCCGGGGCTGCGACCGCTGGTCGATGCCATGATCACCGATCACCGCACCATGGCGGAACTGATCGACGACCTCGCCGGCGCCACGACGCCGCTGGGCGCGTCGGCTGCCGCGCACGCGTTGCGGGTGCTCTTCGAGCTGCACGTGGAGAAGGACGGCGACTACATCCTGCCGGCCATCGCGGAGAGCGAAGAGGTGTCGCTGGCCGAGGGCGTCGCCCGGCTGCAGGAGCTCTCCGACGAGTTGAGCTCGGCCGCACAGGGCGGCGGCTGCGGGTGCGGCGGCGGGGGCTGTGGCTGCGGTGGGGGTGCGGCCCAGGCGGCCGGCCCGGCGCAAGGCGGCTGCGGGTGCGGCGGCGGGGGCTGCGGGTGCGGCGGCCACGACGACGCGCATGCCGGCCACGCCCACGGTGGCGCCACGAGCGTCGTCTCCGCGCAGGAGGCGAGCCGACCGGTGCTCGATGCCCGGCAGGTGCCGCACAACATCCGGCACGCCACCGTCTTCGGTGCGCTGGATGCCGTCCGGCCCGGCGCGGGACTCGAGTTGATCGCTCCGCACGACCCGCTGCCGCTGCTGGCGCAGGTGGAGGAGCGCAATCCCGGCGTCTTCGAGGTCAGCTACCTCGAACGCGGCCCGGAGGTGTGGCGGATCGCCCTCGACCGCAAGGCGACCGTCAGCGCGTAGGAGGCCGCTCGGTTTTTGTTCGAACACCACAGTGGGGCGCCACCGGCATCGGCCGGTGGCGCCCCACTCGTCTGGTGTGCGCGGGCTACGGCAGGGTGGCGATGCCCTTCGGCGTGAACCGCCCGCCGAGCACGGCCTCGGAGACGCCCTCGCGGTCCAGATACGGAGTGACGCCACCGAGCCAGAACGGCCAGCCCGCGCCGGTGAGCATCGCCAGATCGATGTCGGCCGCCTCCGCCACGACGCCCTCGTCCAGCATGCGGCGGATCTCGTCGGCCAACGCGGCCAGCGCCCGCCCGCGCACCTGGTCGCCCGTGGAGGGCGAGTCGCCGCGCTGCCATAGCGCGGTGATCGCCGGATCGACGGTTTGTTTCCCGGTGTCGTCGAACGTCACCAGGGTGCGGTGGCCGGCCTCGACGATCCGCCGCAGATTCTCGCTGACCGTGAACCGGTCCGGGAATGCTTCGGCGAGGGTTTCCGTCACATGCAGCGCCACCGCCGGGCCGACGAGCTGCAGCAGCATGATCGGCGTCATGGGCAGCCCCAACGGCGCCAGCGCGCCGTCCGCGACGTCGGGCTCGGTGCCCTCGTCGATCGCCGTAATGATCTCGCCCATGAAGCGGGTGAGCAGCCGGTTGACCACGAACGCCGGGGAGTCCTTGACCAGGATCGGCCCCTTGCGGAGCCCCTTGGCGGTGGCGAACGCCGTGGCCAGTGCTGCGTCGTCGGTGGCCTCGCCGCGCACGATCTCCACCAGCGGAAGCACGGCAGCCGGGTTGAAGAAGTGGAAGCCGACCACCCGCTGCGGGTGGTTGAGCTTCGCGGCCATCGCGGACACGGACAGCGACGACGTGTTGGTGGCCAGCACGCAGGTCGACGAGACGTGGCGCTCCAGTTCGGCGAACACCCGCTGTTTCACAGCCAGCTCCTCGAACACGGCTTCGATCACGAAGTCCGCGCCGGCGAAGTCCGCGTAGTCCAGGCTGCCGGTGATCAGCGCGGTAAGCCGGTTGGCTTCGTCACCGGTGATCCGCTTCTTCGACGCCAAGCCGGTGATCTCGCGCTGGATGCCTGCCAGACCCTTGTCGATGCGCTCCTGATCCACGTCCGTGATCACCACCGGCACGTGCAGGCGGCGGGCGAACATCAGCGCCAGCTGGGCGGCCATCAGGCCGGCACCGACGACGCCGACCTTCGTGACGGGCCGGGCCAACGACGGATCCGGGGCGCCGGCCGGTTTCCGGGCCCGCTTCTGGGTCAAGTTGAACGAGTAGACACCGGCGCGGAACGCCTGCGAGCAGATGAGGTCGGCGAGCGCCTGCTCCTCGGCGGCGAATCCGTCGCTGAGGTCCGCGGTGCGGGCGAGTTCGATCATGTCCAGAGCGCGGTACGGGGCGGGGGAAGCGCCGTGGGTGCGCATGTCCGCGATCATCCGCCCCTGCGCGACGGCCTCGGCCCAGGCGGCCTCGTCGGCACGGTGGTCGGGGCGGGGCACCTCGATCGCGCCGGAGAGCACGCCGGCCATCCAGGCCAGCGACTGCTCCAGATAGTCCGCGGCGTCCAGCACCACGTCGACCACGCCGAGCGCCAGCGCCTGGGCGGGTTTCAGCATGCGGTTCTGGTTCAGGGCGTTGTCCACGATGACGGTGACGGCGTTCGCCGGGCCCGCGATCCGCGGCAGCAGTTGCGTGCCGCCCCAGCCGGGCAGGATGCCGAGGAAGCACTCCGGCAGCGCCATCATGGCGGCGTTGGCAGCGAGCGTGCGGTAGTGGCAATGCAGCGCGATCTCCACACCGCCGCCGAGAGCAGCGCCGTTCACGAACGCGAACGTCGGGATCTCGGAGTCCAACAGCCGCCGGAACACCCGGTGCCCGAGCGCGCCGATCGCCAACGCGTGGTCGCGGTCGGTGAGTGCGCCGATGCCGGACAGGTCCGCGCCGGCCGCGAAGACGAACGGCTTGCCGGTGATCGCGATGGCAGTCGGCTGCGCGGCGAACGCCTGGTCCAGGGCCGCGTCGATGTTGCGCAGCCCGTCCGGCCCGAACGTGGTGGGCCGGGTGTGGTCCTTGCCGTTGTCGAGCGTGATCAGCGCGACCTGGCCGTCGACGCCCGGGACGGAGATCAGTTGAAGGTGTGCCTGCGTCACAACCTCGCCGGGCAGGCTCGGGGTGGTCGATGAGGTCATTTCCCGGCTCCGTTCTCGCGATCGTCAGCGGGTAGATCGGTGTGGGGCGCTGCGCCGGTGTAGTGGGGGTTCTCCCAGATCACGGACCCGCCCATGCCCAGGCCCACGCACATCGTGGTCAAGCCGTACCGCACGTCCGGCCGCTCGGCGAATCCGCGCGCGAGCTGGATCATCAGCCGCACGCCGGACGACGCCAGCGGATGCCCCATGGCGATCGCCCCGCCGTACGGGTTGAGGTTCGGGTCGTCGTCGGCCAGGCCGAAGTGCTCGCAGAAGGCCAGCACCTGCACGGCGAACGCCTCGTTGATCTCGATCAGGCCGATATCGCCGAGTCCGAGACCCGTTCTGGTCAACACCTTCTCGGTGGCCGGGATCGGCCCGATGCCCATCACCTCCGGGTCGACGCCGGCGAAGGCGTACCCCACCATGCGCATCTTCACCGGTAGGCCGAGTTCTTCGGCCAGCTCGGACGAGGTGATCAGGCAGCCGGTGGCACCGTCGGTGAGCGGTGAGGCGTTGCCCGCGGTGACCCGGCCGTGCGGCCGGAACGGGGTGCGCAGGTCGGCCATGCCTTCGAGGGTGCTCTCCGGGCGGGGCAGCTCGTCCGCGGTGGCCAGCCCCCAGCCGTTCGACGCGGATCGCGTCGCGACCGGCACCAGGTCCGGGGCGATCTTGCCGGCTGCGAGCGCGGCCGCGTACTTGCGCTGGCTGCCCACCGCGAAGGCGTCGGCGCGCTCCTTGGTCAGCTCGGGCCAGCGGTCGTGCAGGTTCTCTGCGGTGAAGCCCATGTTCAGCGCCGACGGGTCGACCAGTTTGTCGGCGACGAAGCGCGGGTTGGGATCGGCGCCGGCGCCCATCGGATGGTGACCCATGTGTTCGACGCCTCCGGCGAGGACGGCGTCATAGGCGCCCGCGGCGATCCCGGAGGCGGTGGTCGTGACGGCCGTCATCGCCCCCGCGCACATGCGGTCGATGGCGAAGCCCGGCACGGTGCGCGGCAGCCCGGCGAGCAGCGCGGTGGTGCGCCCGATCGTCAGGCCCTGGTCGCCGGTCTGGGTGGCGGCAGCGATCGCGACCTCGTCGATGCGCTCCGGTGGCAGCTCCGGATGCCGACGCAGCAGTTCTCGCAGCACCTTGACCACGAGATCGTCGGCGCGTGTCTGTGCGTACATGCCCTTGTCGCCGGCCCGGCCGAAGGGGGTGCGAACCCCGTCGACGAACACGACGTCGCGTAACGTTCGACCCTTCACAATGCTCTCCTCGGTCGCGCGATGGTGATGTCTGCGATGCTACCGACAGAAGCTACCGGTCGGTAACTTACGCGCGCGGGCCGGGGGCTGAGACGAGGATGACGCCGCGGCCGGCATGCGCCGCAGGCCGCACCGGCCTACTACGCCCGGGCGTCCAGGGCCGCGGCCAGCACCGGCGCCACCAGCTCGATCTGCCATGGCCGGGCACCGCCCTCGGCCATCGCGGCGGCGACATCGGCGGTAGCCGGCGGTTGCCAGAGGATGCTGCGTACCAGGCGGGGCGAGGCCAGATTCTCGACGGGCACCGCGACCTTCTCGGACAGCGCGGCGAGCCCGGCGCGCGACGCCTCGAGGCGGGCGGCCGCCTCCGGGTCCTTGTGCGCCCAGCGCGACGGGGAGGGCGGACCGTCGGCGGCGAGCCGGCGCGGCGGCAGCTCGGTGGCGGGCAGCGTGCGGGCGCGCTCCAGCGCGGCGAACCACCGCTCGGCTTGACGGCGTTGGGCCTGGCCGCGGAACACCGGCAACGCGGTCAGCTCCCGGACGGTGACCGGCATGGCGGTCGCCGCGGCCACGATCGCGGCATCGGGCAGCACCCGGTGCGGGGCCAGGTCGCGGGAGCGCGCGAGCTCGTCGCGGGCCAGGTAGAGCTCGCGGACGGCGGCCAGGGTGCGACGGTCCGCGATGGCATGGATGCCGGACACCCGGCGCCACGGATCTGCTCGGGGCACCGGCGGCGG
The DNA here is from genome assembly GCA_044463185.1 of Nakamurella lactea. Classification (GTDB taxonomy): domain Bacteria; phylum Actinomycetota; class Actinomycetes; order Mycobacteriales; family Nakamurellaceae; genus Nakamurella; species Nakamurella lactea_A. The sequence continues at coordinate 12,422 of JBIQMQ010000033.1, forward strand.
GGCGTCGACGATGGCGGCGAACTCCTGCTCGGCCCATTCGAGCTTGCCGTCGGCCGCCAGGAGCCCTGCCATCGCGTCCCGCAGTTCGATCAACACCTCCACGTCCAGGGCGGCGTAGTCGAGCAGGTCTGCGGGGAGCGGGCGGCGCGACCAGTCGTCCGCGCCGTGCCCCTTGGCCAAGCGAAGACCCAGCATGTGCTCGACCAGCGGGCCGAGCCCTACCTTGGGCAGCCCGGCTAGGCGGCCGGCCAGCTCGGTGTCGAACAGCGTGCGGGGGCGAAGACCGAGTTCGGCCAGGCAAGGCAGGTCCTGGGTGGCAGCATGCAGGATCCATTCGCCCTGCTGCATCGGCTCGGCCAGGGGCTCGAGGTCGGTGAACGGAACCGGGTCGACCAGGGCGGTGCCGACGCCCGCGCGCCGAAGCTGTACCAGGAAGGCGCGGGATCCGTAGCGGAACCCGGAGGCCCGTTCGGTGTCCAGGGCGATCGGGCCGGTCGATGCGGCGAGGGAATTCGCCAGCTGGTGCAGGCCACGGTGGTCCGCGACGGGGCTGGGCGTGCCGTCGCGGGGTTTCAAGAGCGGGATGGCCTCGACGGCCGGAACGTCGGACGCCGGGACGACCCCGACCGCCGGATCGTCGGAGGCCGGCGGGTGCGCATCCACGGTCAATGGATCACACCTGCGCGCAGCGCGAGCGTGACCATGTGGGCACGATCGCCGGTGCCCAGCTTGCGGCCGATGCGGGCGAGATGGCTCTTGACCGTCAGGGCCGACAGGTCGAGCCGCTCGCCGATCCACTTGTTCGACCGGCCGTCCGCGACCATGCGCAGCACTTCGACTTCGCGGGGCGACAGATCGTAGATGGCGGTGGGCACGTTGCGCGTCGGGGCGGCGCGCCCGGCGATGACTGCGCCGGTCGCCCCGGCGGCCAAGGCCGCCGTGACGTCGCTGATTGCGGCGGTGGTGGACAGAGCGATGATGCGGCTCCACCCGGCCGCGCGCAGCAGTGCGATCGCGGACGGCACCTCGGCGGCCAACCGCAGGCTCACGATCGCTAGCGGGCTGCCGTGCCGGCCGGACGGTGCCGCCGCTCCGGCGGCTGCGCCGCCCGGCGGTGCCGGCACGATGACCGTCGCGGCCTCAACGTTGGCGGCGGTGGTGACGTTGGTGATGCCGACCGCGGCGAGTGCATGCACGAGTGACTGCGCGGCGGTGACGTCCGGGTCGATCAGCAGCACGGGGGCCGATCGAGCGTCGGCCGCGGCACCCTCGGGAGCGTTCGCCGGCGGGTCGATCCCCGGTGCGCTCCGCTGGCCGGGCAGGGCTGCGTCGGCGCGACGGTCGGCTGCAGCAACCGACACTGCGGCCTCGAAGCTGCCTGCAGAACGAGTCACGACCCACCCCTTGATCGACGGGGCGGTATCCGCTGCGCGGTGTCCGACACCCTCGTTTCAGTGTCCGTCACCGAGTTGGCCTGCGTCAAGGACGCAGCATCTGTGCGATCCGGTAATGCGCTACGAGCGACGTACTGCGAATGGGTGATCCGGTTCCCGGATGGCCGACACCCCTTCGGGCGGCAAGCCGGCCGCTGTCGCGAGGAAGTCGACGAAGGCGGCGAGGTGCGGCGCCGTCCGCGCCGACTGCGCCGTCCAGGAGGCACGCAATTCCATCTCGTTGACGCGGGGCGGCCCGGCGATGTCCCCGAATCGGTTCGACGACGTCACGGTGACGGTGCCGCCCAGCGCGCGGAAATCGACCTCATGGGCCGCGAGGCGCTCGGTCAGCCAGCTCCAGGCGACGTCCGGCAGCAGTGGATCCGCTGCCATGTCCGTGTCGATCTCGCAGGTGCCGAACGCGACGATGCGGAAGGTGCCCTCCCACGCGTCGACGCCCGCCGGATCGTGCAGCAGCACCAGCCGGCCGGAGGCCGCCTCGGAGCCCTCGGCGTCGTTCACCGCGACGGCGACGGCGTAGGTGTACGGGGCGAGCTGCGTGGGGGACGGCAGCTCCCCGATGTCCGTGCCGGCGCGCACGCCGCGGCCGTCGAGACCGGCGACCGCCTCGCGGAACTCTGCCGGCCCGGCCAGCGTTCGGCTACCCGCATTACCCATAGCCCGAACGATACGGCGCAGGTCCGACACAGCTCGGGAACCACGCCGGAGGGTGATCAGTGACCGTCGTCGGATCCGTCCGTTCGGACGAGCCGCATCGCGACGGAATTGATGCAGTACCGCTGATCGGTCGGTGTCGGGTAGCCCTCGCCCTCGAAGACGTGACCGAGATGCGAACCGCAGGTTTTGCAGCGCACCTCGACCCGCTCCATGCCGAGCGACGAGTCACGGTGCAGCGTCACGTTGTCCGCCTCGGACGGCGCGTAGAAGCTGGGCCAGCCGCAATGCGAGGTGAACTTCGTCGTGGACCGGAACAGTTCGGTGCCGCAGGCGCGGCACAGGTACACGCCCTCGGCGGTCTCGTCGGTGTACTCACCGGTGAAGGGGCGCTCCGTCGCCGCCTGACGCAGCACGGCGTAAGCCATCGGGTCGAGTTCGGCGCGCCATTCGTCGTCGGTCTTCACCACCGTCGGTGTCGGAGCCGCTGCGGCGTCATCTACGTGGGAGGTGTGCGATGCCATATCGCCACTGTACGCAGATCGACGCGGCGTCCGTGGCGGCGATCACGGCGGGCAGAGCAGGCCCCGATCCGGCACGACCTGCCGCAGCAAATAGTCGTCGACGGCCGCCTGTACGCACGGGCTTGCCAGGTAGGCGTCGGACCGTCCGGACTGCCACGACGCTAGCACCGCCGAGGAGAGCTGCCCGGCCACCGCCTGCACTTCCCGGTAGGGCCGGGTGGGGGACAGCACGGATCCGATGACGACGATCGGCCGTGCGCCGGCGCCGGACAGCCGGCCCAGCGCGTCGTCGGGGGCCGGCCAGGCGGAGCACAGCGCCGCAGCGCCCACCGCGTAGGGGCCGAACAGCGGCGAGACGGCCGCGGCGGTGGCGGCGTCTGCGATCTCCGTCGGGCTGAGCCGGGCCGGGCTGTCGTTGCAGGCGAACATGATGTGCGCGGAGAGCCGTTCGGTGAGCGTGGGACCGGGCCCGGTCGACGTGAGCAGCTCTGCGAGCGGCGCGGCATCGCCGGAATCCAGTGCCGCGATCGCCTGTGCCAACGGCGGCCAGGAGTCCGTATCCGGCAGCCGCTCCACCAGGGCGGCCAGCACGCTGCCGCCCGTCATCACCCATGTCCCGGCGCTCACGCCGCTGGTCGCCAGGCGCGAGACCAGGTCCTGTACGGACTCTCGTGGGTCGTCGCCGAGCGGGCAGCCGCCGTCGAAGCCGGCGCAGGCCGCGGCGAAGTTGTCGAACAGTGTCTCGGCGGCGGCGGCCGATTCGGCGGCGTGCTGCACCGGGGTGGTGAGTGGATCGCCGGGCGAGAGCAACGTCATGGCGGCGACCCGCCCGGGATACCGGTGCGCGTAGACGGCGCCGATCGTCGCACTGCCGCCGCCGGCCAGCACCGATAGCGTCGGGGCGCCCAAAGCTGCGCGGATGGTGTCCAGGTCGTCCGCCGCGTTGGTGGAGTTGACCGTGGTGAGCGCGGCACCGACGGTATCGCCGCAATCGAATGTCAGCTGGCGGGCGATGGCGCTGAGCTGCG